>PWTU01000102.1 GCA_003562775.1 Ignavibacteriales bacterium | reverse complement strand
TCTCCGGTTACTGCTTCTATGCGTCTTACGCCGCTTGCAATACTTGATTCGTGAACGATTTTAAACAAACCGATATCGTCGGTGCGATGTACGTGTGTTCCTCCGCAAAACTCGACGCTGAACTTTTCGTCGATGAAAACGACACGCACCCGGTCGCCGTATTTTTCACCGAAGAACATTTTCACGTTTGGTATCTTTCTTGCTTCGTCGAACGGTAATACCTCGTCTTCTACTTTTATAGCTTCTCTGATTTTCTCGTTCGTCATCTGTTCGATATCGCGTATCTCTTCCGGCGTTATTTTGCTGAAGTGCGGGAAGTCGAAACGCAATCTGTCGGGAGCAACCAGAGAGCCTTGCTGATGCACGTGCGTGCCGAGAACCTGACGCAACGCTTCATGAACGATGTGTGTAGCGGAGTGATTACGTTGTATGTCGATTCGATGTTGTTTATCAACGCGCGCCGTTACTTCTTTTCCTGCCGGAATTTCTGCCGGGCGCTCGAGAATGTGAATGTTGACATCATTTTTTTTCTGTGTGTCTATAACTCTAAATGTTTCACCGTTTATACGAATCTCTCCGGTATCTCCAACCTGTCCGCCTGCTTCAGCATAAAAGGGAGTACGTTCTAAGATGACAAAGTTATCCTTACTTGTGATAATTTTAGATTGAGATTCGAGGTCAGTATACCCGGTAAATTGTGTAGGTTTATCGTTGTTCAGTTGAATATTTATATTTTCCGGTTTATCTGATAATTCTACTTTTACTTCCCGTGAACGTTTTCTTTGTTCTTCCATGAATTGGTTAAATCCATTTTCATCGATTCGTAAGCCGCGCTCACGTGCTAATAGATTGGTTAAATCCAGTGGAAATCCGTACGTATCGTATAATTTGAAAACGTCGTCGCCGGGTATCATCGTCTCACCGGCTTTACTCATTCTCTCAACAATCTCGTTGAATATCTCAAGTCCCCGGTCGAGAGTGGAATTAAATCCCTCTTCTTCACTTTTTATAACACGTTCAACATGTGCTTGTTGCCCTTTAATTTCAGGAAAGACATCGCTCATCGTTTGCACGAGGACATCTACCAGACGGTAAATAAACGGATCGTGCATATCGAGATTCCTGCCGAATCTTGCAGCCCTTCTTAAAATTCGCCGGAGTACGTAGCCCCTTCCTTCATTGGACGGAATAGCGCCGTCGGCGATTGCAAACGTCAATGCGCGGACATGATCGGCAACAACACGCATTGCAATCTGATCTTGATCGGCTTTGTATGGTTTGCCGCATATGTCACTGATAGCAGAGATTAGCGGAGTAAATACATCCGTATCGTAATTCGAAGGCGGTTTTTGAAAATCATGCGCCATACAATCCAAGGCTGCACATACGCGTTCGAAACCCATTCCGGTATCGACGTGTTTTGCGGGGAGCGGTTCGAGTTCGCCGTTTTGATTTCGATTATTTTGAATGAAGACGAGATTCCATATTTCGATCACGCGCGGATCACCGGCATTTACTAAATCGGATGGGGCGTTGCCCTCCGGAGTGAGGTCCATGTGAATTTCGGAACAAGGACCGCACGGACCGGTATCACCCATCTCCCAGAAGTTTTCCTTCTCGCCGAAGCGGAGTATGTGTGTCTGGTTAATATCGGTTATTTCTTTCCATAATTCAAATGCTTCGTCGTCCGTTGTGAAAACCGTCGCCCAGAGTCTCTCTTTTGGTAGTTTCCAGATTTCGGTTAACAACTCCCAGGCCCATTGAATTGCCTCGCGTTTGTAATAGTCCCCGAACGACCAATTGCCAAGCATTTCGAAAAATGTGTGATGGTATGTATCGAGTCCGACTTCTTCAAGGTCATTGTGCTTGCCGCTTACACGGATGCACTTTTGGGTATCAGCCGCTCTGCTGTAATCTCGTTTCCCCTCACCGAGAAAAACATCCTTAAACTGATTCATCCCGGCGTTGGTGAACAATAATGTCGGATCGCCGTGGGGGACAACCGGAGCGCTTGGGACGATACGGTGTCCGCGTTCTTTAAAAAATTTTAAAAATTCGTTTCGTATTTCTCGTGAC
Organism: Ignavibacteriales bacterium; assembly: GCA_003562775.1. Lineage (GTDB taxonomy): Bacteria > Bacteroidota > Ignavibacteria > T3Sed10-11 > T3Sed10-11 > T3Sed10-11. Next base: position 718 of record PWTU01000102.1, on the reverse strand, counting down.
GGTTTCATAGTTTACTATTACAATTCAATTTGTGTGTGTAGTGCAATTTCTTCGAGCACGCTGTTAACGCGCAGACACTCCTGCATTTCACCGCTGTATACAACCGCTTTACCTTTTGTATGTACCTCCCAGGCAAGCGTCTCGGCTTTATCAATTGAACACCGAATTGCTTTAATAAGCTGGCTAATTACTTCATCAAATGTATGTACATCGTCATTAAATAGTATAACTTTTGCAGGTTCCTGAGTGAGGACATCCTGATCGTCCTGCTGAATTTCAGTGGGCCTGGTCAATGTCATACAACTTCTCCAATAAATTAATTTTTAATAAACTCAGATTGTCTAAACGTACATTATAACAAAATTATTTAATGAGAGCAAATAATAATATGATCTTATAGTTTATAAAAAGTATGTCAATATGTCATAAAAATTTAAATTAATTTCTCCATTCAATTCTGTCAATTTGTCTTATACTAGATAGTGTACTCACAATGCATTTTAATAAGTAGTTGATATTATTGAATATACAGTGATGATATTGTTGTTGGCACAGAATTTGTGCATTAAGTAAGGTGAGGAACCCAAAATGAGAAGGAAAGAAGGAGGTGAAACAGTATGGCAATCACAAGATGGAATCCAACGACAGATATAATGCGTGATGTAGATACCATGCAAAAAAGAATGAATCGTTTGTTTAATGATTTCTTTGGCGGGCG
>PWTU01000107.1 GCA_003562775.1 Ignavibacteriales bacterium | reverse complement strand
GCCACATCGATGTTGTTATAGCCGACGGCATACGTCGATATCACTTTACAATTCTCCATTGCATGAATAACATTTTTATTCACCGGATCGGTCAGCATACACAATAACGCATCGACATTTTTTACCACGCGCAGCAATTCCTGCTGTGTAATTATAGTGCCCTTTTTCCGTACAGTTATTTTGTATCCTTTTTGACGGAGCAATTCGATTCCTGCTACTGGTATTTGTTTTGTAATAAATATTCTGGTGTTTTTCGATTTCATGATGTATCCTTTATTTTTGCTTTTTTAATCGTCCATTTTTAATTTTTATTTCGAATCCATCGCCTTGATCAAAATCGGGCAGTGCCGGTCCGACCATCTCGAATATAGAAGGATTATTAAAGTGCGGGCTATTATGCGGGAAATATAAATATCCCCAATTCTCATAGCGGGTGTTGTTATGCAGTAATTCGAGTATCTCAATAAATCCAAAATCTTCTATACGTTTGCGCGGAAACGATTTATGTTGAACCTGACGGAATACATAATCGAATTGTACAAGGTCGTACTCTTCCGGCGTCGTATCGATGTTAATCGTGCCGTTGAAAAACCGCTCTGCTCCCGGCAGCCCTAATTCCACAAACGCTTTCTTCTGTCTTTTTAATGAGCGCCGGGCACCCTTCATACCCTGGATATGAATACCTTTTATGATCATTTTAATTTTTCATTTAAAAATTCCTCAAGTTTCCTCACCATTCCCTCCATACTGAACCGTTTCAAGACATGTTCACGTGCTTTATTGCCGTATTTTATTCGTAAATTATCATCCGATAACAGTTTGTTCATACTATTGGCAAGAGTCCGGGCGTCGCGGGGCGGAACGATGATTCCGTTTTCACCGGACGCTACAATTTCGCGCGATCCGTTAACGTCGCTCAGGATAGCAGGTTTTCCGAATGCCATAGCTTCAACTGCTGCGTTCGATAATCCTTCGTATAATGAGGGAAGCACAAAGAAATCGCATCCTCTGAAGTACGGTCCGACGCTTTTAACAAAACCCGGGAATTGAATGTAATTTTCAACTTTAGCAGAACGTGCACGTTGTATCAGCGATTCCCGCAACTCACCTTTCCCCAGAATAATAATCAGAAAATCGTTGCGCTGTTCTTTTAGAATAGCCGCTGCATCTATTAGATAATTAAACCCCTTCTGTTGTGAAAGCCGTCCGGCGCTGACAATGATTTTCTTTCCGGGATACATTGTTTCAAACGGCATAGGATCGCACGTGATATCGACATCTATCCCATTATATATCACCGTGATAAAATCTTCGGGGAACCATCCATTGCCGATATACATATCTTTCGTAGATTGTGCATTGACGATTATACCGCCGGCAAACTTGTTGAGAATATATCTGTGTTTTGTTATGTTCCGCCGGAGCGGTAATCCATGACGGGCAATGACAACGGGAGTCCCGGCAAAATACGCTGCAATGCCGGTGACGGTAAAATCACGATTTTTACTCACCACCACGTCGATTTTCTCATTCCGTAGGAAAAGAGCAAGTTTAATAATGTTATAAATACTTAGATTGCTGACTATGTTAAATCTTCGAACCGGAATTCCGCGCTCCTCCGCCCGCGCCTGCAAAACCGAACCCGGCCTGCATCCCAGAAATACCATGTGCCCGCGTTCCTGCAATCCTTTTGCAGCGCTCAGCACCCATTTTTCCCCGCCGCCGAACTTCGATTTACCGATTGCATGTATGAGAAGGATTTTCATTTTACCGTTTTAAGAATTCGTCAACAACCGCTCGTGAATAAACGAATATTCCCTGCCTTTTAATGAAACGAAAAATATCTTATATCCGAGTTTATTAAGATAAGCAATCGTATCCTTTGTTTTACGAGGAGAGATAGTTTTGAATCTGTGGTGAAACTCAACCAGAATTTGATCTATTTCAATACTACTCCGGAATATATCCTCCAGCACTTCATACTCTGTCACTTCGATGTCCATTTTTAACAAATTGATATGTGTGTGATTATTTTGCCTGCAAAGTGTTTCCAACCGTGCAACCGGTACTTCGATGGAATGTTCTACCGTCTCTTTCCTCTGTTCCATACTATGACATATATTTGTCTCTTTTTTATGGCGGTAAAAGTGTGCGACGCCGTCATAATGTGCAAGCCCTTTACCGTAAAAATGAAACATATCGGGAAGTTGCTGCCGGGCTATCCACTCAATAGATTCCGGCGTGGGGTCGTATGCAAACACACTCACGCCGTACCGGTCGATCAACGAAAGATCAAAGGATATATCGTCTCCTATCCCGATCGAGTAGACAATGCTGTCGCGGGTAAGAACATTTGATGCGACACACCATCCTTCGGATTCGGATCCGTGAAATTCTCTCGGTATGGTCACCTGCTTATAATTCCATACATCCATACCGAGCACTTGTTTCAATATACGTTTACCGTGCAAATATATAACTTTCCTGCGATTCATTTGTTTATTTCGATCCACGTACTATGTCTGTACAAAATTGTTTAATTTCAAACGCCATTCTGCTCACAGAGCATTTCACCGCGACAGTTTCTTTTGCTGCTTTTCCCAGAGACTCGCGAAGCGACGTATCTGTATACAATTCGTAGAGCCGGTCGCTCCCATTACGTATAATATTCTCCTTCTCAAGTAGCAAGCCGTTCTGCCGGTCGACGATAATTTCGCCGGCGCCACCTGCTCTCGAAGTAATCACGGCATTTTCAAGATACATCGCTTCGAGCAGTGCGTTGGAAATGCCTTCATTG
>PWTU01000464.1 GCA_003562775.1 Ignavibacteriales bacterium | reverse complement strand
TAACCTCGGGCCGCGATTTCTCCCGCGTCATCTCATTCTGTTCACAGCGGTTCAACACCTGGATATCGAATACCATTATTCGAAGTTACATTAACTTACATCGTGAAGGATTCGCCCACTCGGTCGAAGTATGGGATAAGGAGGAACTCGTCGGCGGACTATACGGTATGCACCTCGGGAGCGCATTCTTCGGCGAGTCGATGTTTCATCATAAAACAAACGCATCGAAAGTTGCACTGGCTGCGCTGCTGTACAATCTTTCCGGCGCCGGATTTACCTTACTCGACATACAGATGATGACGCCGGTGATGGAGCAGTTTGGTGCGGTGAGCATCGCCCGCAGCAGGTATTTACAGAAATTAAAAAAAGCACTCGATAATCACTGTTCGTTCCCACCAATTGACAATTTTGCTGAAAAATTTGTACATTAGTGGAGTTATAATTTCATGCAACCAGGAGAATAGCCGTGCATAGACACATTGAAATAATTTCAAGTATAAAGGGAGGTAAGCCACGAATAAAAGGACACCGTATTACTGTCCACGATATAGTAATATGGCATGAGCGAATGGGTTTATCACCGGATGAAATTGCTTCTTCGTACGATCTACAACTTGCCGAAATATACGATGCGCTGGCTTATTATTTCGATAATCGTGAAAAAATTGATCGTGAAATAAATGAAGATGCGTTATTTGTGCAGGAACTACAAAAACAATTTCCTTCAAAATTATCTCAACGGCTAAAAGAGTCCATCTCGGATGCCTGATAAAATTAAATTCTATGCTGATGAAAATATTTCAAAGGCCATTATTAAAGGTTTACATTCCCGTGGTGTTGACATACTCACAGTGAATGATACAAAGATGTATAGTGCAAACGATCGGGAACATCTTGAAAAAGCATCATCTGAAAATAGAGTAATAATTACACACGATACCGATTTTCTACAGTTAGCATCAATTTATATTAACCATGCTGGTATTGTTTATATCCACAAAGATAAAAGCATTGAAGATACCATTTTCGGTTTAATGTTAATATATCAATTGTTGACGATCGAGGAAATGAAAAATCATATAGAATTTCTATAACTTTATTGACCGGAGAAATAATGTTCAAATTCACCTACTATTTTACAATCATAATTTTACACATCCTGATGATGAACAAAGCTGCCTCTACAGATCTCCCGAATCAAACAGCAGTCGAACGATTTTTACGATATGTACAAATCGACACCCAATCCGATCCTAACTCCGAAACGGTGCCGAGCACCGAGGGACAGCTCAAACTCGGCAAGTTACTTGCAGAAGAACTGAAAGAACTCGGCCTGCAGGATATCGAAATAGATGAGTACGGCATCGTGATGGCAACCCTGCCTTCAAATCTCCCGGTAGATCATCCCGCATATAATAATGTGCCGGTAATCGGATTGCTTGCACATATGGATACATCGCCCGAAGTCAGCGGGAAGAACGTCAATCCGGTTATTCACCGAAATTATAAAGGCGGAGATATAGTACTTCCCGGAGATGAATCACAAATCATCAAGGTTGAAGAAAATCCCGCTTTAAAATTATATTATGGGACGGACATCATAACTTCGGATGGAACAACATTGCTCGGCGCCGACGACAAAGCGGGCATTGCTGCAATCATGACGGCGCTGCAAACGCTCGTGCGCAATCCCGATCGATACAAACACGGGGACATCCGTGTATCGTTCACAATCGATGAAGAGATAGGAACAGGTATCGGCTATTTCGATATCGAGCGCTTTGCAGCCGATGTTGCATACACAATAGACGGCAGCACAATGGGTGAGATAAGCAATGAGACATTCAATGCAAAGACGGCAATCGTACGGGTGACCGGCAGAGATATACATCCCGGCTATGCAAAAGATATTATGATCAATTCGATCCGTATAGTTTCTGCCTTCATCGACCGGCTGCCGCCCGACATCTCGCCCGAGCGTACGGCAGACCGCGAGGGATATATTCACCCCAATCAATTAACCGGGACAACATATACATCGGAAGTGAGAATGCTCCTGCGCGATTTTTACGATGAAGGAATGAAAGAAAAAGAGCGGATTGTCAGATCAATTGTAGAAGAATTACGCGAAGAAAATCCCGGCGCAACAATCGAACTTGAAATTCAGGAATCGTACCGCAACATGCGGAACTGGCTTGATGAGGATCCGCGTGTAACCGAATATGCAAAAGAAGCAATCAGACGTGCGGGACTCGACCCGCATTTAAAACCGATCCGCGGCGGAACCGACGGCGCGCGGCTTACCGAAAGAGGCTTACCGACACCGAATATTTTCACAGGCGGCGAAAACTTCCACAGCAGACAGGAATGGCTTGCCGTAAAAGGACTCGAAAAATCGGTCGAAACTATACTGAATCTTGTTGAAGTGTGGGTTGAAAGATCAGTTGAATAGTGTACAGTTTACGGATTACGGTTGGCAGTAAGCAGTTGGCAGTTGGCAATTTACTGGAAACGGTAAACAGTAAACCGGAAACGATCAACTCGAAACACACAACCCATAACACGAAACATACATAAAATAACTGTGGAGGCACCTATGTTTACCCAGTTGTTAATAGTCATCGTTCTGTGTATTGTGTATCATCCGGTCTCTGCGCAGCAGGATGTTTTGATAGATACCTTTCCGTATATGGAAGATTTTGAGTCGGTATCCCCCCCTGCTCTTCCCGCCGGTTGGGAGACAAGCGACAACCGAACCGAAGACGGCGACTTTACTACCGAACACTTTCAGGGAAGTAATCG
>PWTU01000332.1 GCA_003562775.1 Ignavibacteriales bacterium | reverse complement strand
CCGAACGTATCGCGATACCATCTGAGCGATCCTCCGGCTGCTAATGTTACACCCATTAAATGCCATGCATCCGGTACGGCATGACAGAAGGAGTGAAGTTTCCCCTCCGGCTCAACCGCCATCATATCCGAATGCGCAAATACCACTCCGGACGTCCCGATAGTTATGGAGACAATACCCGGCGAAACAACTCCGCAGCCGACAGCACCCGCCGCCTGATCGCCTCCTCCCGCTGCAACAGGAGTACCCTCGCTAAGCCCGGACTGTTTTGCCGCATCTTCGGTAATATTCCCCGTAATCTCTACCGATTCGAACAAACGGGGCAACCATACCCCGGGAATTTCAAACTCGCTTAAAATCCTATCGCTCCATTGGCGGTTCGCAACATCCAGCATTGCCATACCCGATGCATCCGATACATCGGTGGCATACATCCCCGTTAATTTATAACGTATATAGTCCTTCGGTAGTAAGATGTGTTTTATTTTTTCGTAAATTCCGGGTTCCTGTTCCCTGACCCAAAGAAGTTTCGGTAATGTAAATCCCGGGAGAACCGGGTTTGCAATAAGCTCGAGTAAAGTTTTATTTCCAATCCTTTGTGTAATCTCCTCGCATTGCTTCGCCGTACGCTGATCGTTCCACATAATGCACGGACGCAGAACATTTCCATTCTCATCAAGTAAAACAAGACCGTGCATTTGTCCGGTTAACCCGATTCCCTTCACCTGATCCGATTGAATATTTTTGCTTTTCAGAATTTGCCGGAACGCTTTGATGGAAGCATTCCACCACTCCTCAGGATCCTGCTCACACCATAACGGTTTCGGTGTACTCATTGGATATTCTTCAGTAGTTTGACCGCAGAGGGTTCCTTTTTCATTAATCAATACAGCTTTTGCACCTGTTGTGCCGACATCAAGTCCGATAAAATATGGCATATCGTAATCTCTTCATTTATTTGGTTTCTATGTTTCGATTCTCTGTGAAAATAATTTTGGTTTTGTGAAGCTCTGTTTTTTATTGACAATTGTTCAATATACCCTATGCTTTATAGTATGTCAAATATTTCATATAATATATTTTCAAATTATGGCTCCGCCCCAAAGGTGGTATCACATTTTAAAATTTATTAAATTACATTACTTAACAAACACACAATATTGAGATAATGAGGTCGATAATAATGAAATCAGCAATAAAGATACTATTTGTGATACTGTTATTCTGCTCCTTCTCTCCGAATACCTTCGCAGTGCAGGCACAGGAGGATGACCACGAGCTGCTTGTTAACTGGAGTTTGTTCCACGAAGACTTCCGAAACGGGTATTACGAAAGAGCTATACCATACGGCTGGAATGTAATGGAAATGAATCCGAGACGTTTCACGTCATTATACAGAAATCTTGCTGAGTGCTACCGGCAGTTGTATCTGGAAGAAGAAGACCCCGAATTGAAAGAGGCATATGCTGACACAATTATTATTGTATATCAAAAAGGAATTGAATTCCTCCCCGATCGGGCTGAAAGTTATTACCTGCAAAAGGCCTACTATTACGAAAATTTTTATAGCCCGCCAAAAGTGAAAGAAGCAATTAATGCATATGAACAAGCCATCAATATAAATTTCGAAACAATTGAATTCGAATATATCGATCGACTGGGCAACCTTTATATACAACATCGGAACACGGACAACGATTATGAAGAGCGTGCCATTGATTTATATCAACGATATTTACGGAAACGTGACCCGGATAGCCAAACGGCCATGGAACGGTTACAACGGCTCATTCGCGATCCTGCAGAATTAGTCAACCTTGCCGAAGAACGTCTTCGAACCGATCCCGACAACCCGGCAAACATCTGGAGTCTTGTTCAAGCATACAATACAGCCCAGCAATACCATAAAGCTATTCCGCACGTTGAGGAATTAACCCAAATGAATCCGGAATCGACCACATACTGGAGGGAATTAGCGAGGTTATATGACCGGGTCGATCAGATGCGCGATGCAATCAGAGCGTACCAAAGACTGATGGAACTTAATCCCGGCGATCGTGAGTTGCCCCTGGAAATAGCCCGTGCACACCGGCAGCTGGAAAACTATCGGCAAGCACGAAGATTCGCACGCCAGGCGCAGCGTATGGATGGAAACTGGGGTGAACCGCTTATTGAAATAGCTGCAATTTATGAACAGGTGATCGAACAATGCGTTGTTGAGGTTAAAGGCGGATGGGAAAATATGGAACTTGCCGACCGTGTCATGTATAAACTCGTACAGGAACATTATCAGGAAGCTGCCCGGATAGACAGCCGTGTCGCTCAACGTGCAAGAGAACGGGCGCAATTCTTAAACGACCTCGTTCCACGCGATGACGATTACTTTTTCAATCGTGAGTTGATCGTAAATGGTACTATGGAAGTATTCGGCGATTGCTATGAATGGATCGACGAATACATCACAGTTCCCGAACGTTTCAGGTAACAATCGTAAATAAATAAACCTAAAAACTTACCAGTAATGAAGTTGAAAAAAGATGATCAGCCGGTTTAGCGGGCACCCGGTTTCCGGTCTGTGTTCCCGACTGATCGACTTCTCGAATCAATCTCGGAGTGTTATTATAATTTATTGTGTACGCCGTTCGAAGGGAGAATTTATCGGTTAATTTTACGTCGATAACATTTTCGGAATCTATTCTGTACTCTTCCTCATCCTTCAGATCAACAAAAATATTTGTCTTCAGGCGATATCTGATATTGGAGTTTAACCGCAATATCATTTCCGGTTTTAATACGGCCGAAAATTTCTCCGGT
>PWTU01000264.1 GCA_003562775.1 Ignavibacteriales bacterium | reverse complement strand
GGTATGGATGAGCAGGTTATTGTTGCCGCCCCCGAACAGCTCGGTACCTTTGTGGATCCAAACGGTCTCGACGTCCCTGCGAAGCGCAGCCGGTAATTGACCGATTACATATCCGTATTTTACGGCCTCGATCATAGCAGAATCCGGACTGCCAAACTCGGGATTGACCTGAATCTCGATAATGAAGCCGTTATCATAACTTGCATCGAAGAGGTACGGTTCGGCCGTAATCCAATTATTGACCCGGCGGTCGAACATTACCCGCTCTCCCTTTCCTTCATACGATAGGCCCAGATACGTACTCGGATCGGACGGAATAATTATATCCGGATCCATGAAGATAGTGCCCCAGAAAGGCGGGTCGCATTCCATGGTATGGCCTATTCCGCTCCGGCCCGGCTGAACCAGACAAGCCGACAGCAATAATACCGTCAGCAGGTACGGGAGTATATGTTTAACAGATATCCGCATCGATACAAGCATAGTATCTCCTGAAATGAACTCCGGCTCAGAATTAGATTTTTATTTCACCAATAGCATCCGCTTGCTCTCGACAAAGGATCCCGCCGCAATGCGGTATATATACACACCACTCGCGAGATGCGAAGCGTCGAATTGCACTTCATGCACTCCGGCGTGCTGCGTTTCATCGACAAGTACCGATACAACCTGACCGAGCACGTTATATACTTCTAACCGTACCGGGACGTTTTCGGGGAGCGCATAACGAATTGTTGCGGCCGGATTAAACGGATTGGGATAGGATTGATGCAATACAAATTGTTCGGGAAGATCAATCCGCTCAGTAACATTGGTAATTGTTCCCGTGAGAACGGGAGCCCACCCGATGTTATTATTATCATGTATCTCATTGTTGATTTGGTTCTCCGGATCAATTTGGACATATATTCTTGCATCGCTCAGTTCTCCTAAACCATATTCTGCCGGAACAATCCATTCCACAAATGTATTATGAGATGAGCGTGATGCGATCACGGTATCGATCAATGTTTCCGCTATCTGTATTCCATCGGTCTCCGGATTACCGTTATAAAAGTGCACCGAAAACGGAGAAGAAACATCCTGTAATCCAATGTTGCGAATACGTGCGACAATAGTTACGGTGTCACCACCTGCCGGTTCACGATTCGACAGCGCTATATCCCTGGTTCGGTGTACATAGCTCGGATCATTTCCGGGAAATGGAAAACCTTTGTGCTCATCGTATCTCCAGGGTAGACTGAAAGCGAGATCGGGAGCGTTATAATGATCTTGCCAAAAGTTGTTGCCTCCCGGGATGTCGACCTTGTAATCAAGAACGAGTGCACCGGAATTAGCCCAGTAAGCGTAGGGTTTCACATAATAAGTTCCGGCTGTGCCGAAATTGGCTTGAACATGACCGAAGTCGCTTCGCATTTCAAGCGACTCTTCTACCGATACAGATTGCGTAATTATTTCACCTATGTTGTAATTGCCGATAAAAGACTCGAAACCCCCAATTTGCGCTCCTTCAATATCCCATGTTAAGCCCCAATCATATTCATACGAAAATCCTACTTCCCAGCTTGCTTCAACTCCCATTTCTGAAAATATACTACGCTCTAATGAAACGTGACTATTACCTGTTGCACCTATAGTTTGTTCCTGAAATTCTACGATCAAGCTACTCATATCCGGTGTAGCCTCTGCATCATACGATCGATAGGAAAGTATATTTCCAACTTCATGGTAGGGATGCAAATTGTTACCTAACAGCTGATCGTCCTTTGCTTCGATCCAGAGCGGCCGGATGTTGCGGGGTACCGATATCAGGAAATGACCGATTGGCGTCGGTTCATAACCGTCATAGACGGGGTATTCGTAGAAATCTATGTCATAGGTACTTGTAAAAATCCAGTCATCACCTGCCGCCGTTCTGCCGGACGATATGGATAGAGTTTCTCTTTGCGTGTCGGATAAGCTAAATTTTTCACCATAGGTTTTCTCCAATTTTTCTCGTGTGATAACTTTAAAAGCTTCTTCACCTTCAGAAACTCCCCAATCTTCATAATATTCGATAGAAACGGTTTGAGCATTTGTTGTTGTTTGTACATACGAAGATAAAAATCCACACCCTTGATTGGGATAACAACCGCTTAAATCATACACCATAGAATTCAGGATGTCATAATGAACGGGAGGTGCATTCAGTATGACCGACGGCTGCAAAATAGAATTGAAACGATAATGCACGGGAGAACCGAGCCAGGTCCTTTCACCATTAAAATCACCCAGTGCGATAGCAAAATTTCTGTATCCTGTTTCAGCTGACACCTCTTCTTCGAATGATCTTCCGCCCATTCCACTCAAGCCGGTAAAATCTTCGTCGAGACTCGAAACTGATATTGTAAAATATTGCACACCACCGGGGGTTATCTCCCTAAAATTTGTCGCTGTTACAATCTCGGCCCTGCCGCTTGCATTCATATCGCCGACGGCAAGAAAATAATCTTCCATTCCTTTGGATGATGCCGGTGCCCCTCTGGTTAACCTGTGTTCGGGGATAAGTTGATTGTGGATTGAATAAATATAAGTAGATCCTCCGGTCACTATAACAATTTCATCCCGATAATCACCATTCAGATCGCCGGCGCCTACATTAATAGGTGTGATTGAACTTTCATTCTGTGCATTTAATGCAATACGGTTTTCAACATCTGTAACGATTGTATTCAGATTATCCTGTACGTCAAGAATATATACATAGGTATCGTCTTCGAATCCTTCTTGAGAAAAAGTGAATCCAAACGCGATCTCCATAGATGGATCATTATC
>PWTU01000118.1 GCA_003562775.1 Ignavibacteriales bacterium | reverse complement strand
CGACGATCATATTTAACTGCCGTGATGTAAACAATGAGTCTTCATCGGATCGGTAGCGTGTTTCAATAATAATTGCGCCGTGTGCGCCTTCGGGTCCATAGATACTTTGAGATTCGGGAGGACGAATAACCGTAACATTTTCTATCTGCGATGCGGGCGCCACACCCGCTAATCCAATAGGACTGGTGCCTAATTTCATCCCGTTGATAATAATGAGCGGATACGGATCGCGCATTCGTTCGTGGCGCTGGTAAATCGTCTGTCGGAGTTGTAATTGAATATACAGATTGCCGCGGGATTCCGTTATACGAGCGCGGGGAACGAGCCGTTGAATAAGCTGCCCGAACGTCAGCGCCGCAGTATCTTCAATATCTTTTCTATCAAAGTGATATCCGGTCGCATACTGACGGGGAAGAGTGTCTACGACCTCCACCTCGTCAAGTAAAATCGGTCTGCTAATCAATTCAATGATGAGTGTCTCGGAAATACCAGGTATGAAAATATGAGTGTATGTATACAGGATGTAATTTATATGTGTAAATAAAAGTTTTTGCGTCCCGGCTGGTACATTACTAATTTTAAAATTTCCCTCTTCATCCGTGCTTGTTCCTATCTGCGTTCCCTCGATAAGTATGTTGACATTGTGTATCGGTGATTGAGTTTCGTGATCGATAACCCTGCCGGTTAGAGAAGTGTGTTCGCCGGTTTGTGCTGTAAGGGTGTGGTCAATTGCTACCGTTATGAGAAGTAGAAAAGCAAAATACCTGCAAACCGTGCGAATATGTACCGGATGAAATTTCATGGTGAAATAGTACCTTTGTCAAGGTTAAGGTAAAGAAACTATTACCAAAAAACAATAGGACCCTGTATTGTATTACAACAGTACGTTGTTGAAAATAATTTCATAAATTTTTATATTTAGCACTATACCGACACAGACAAGGAAGTCCTTTATTCCCGTTTCTCCGGGGGGGAGGTAAATTGTTCATAGCTTCCGGACCTATGTAACCGATTATCATCATAATTATAAGGGGATTGGGATGCCGCACTATCACCGTTATAGAAAGGACGTTGAATAACGGCTCAACAATCGTGCGAAGGACTTGTTTCATCCGATAGCAAAAATGTCAGTGCAGCCGGTGGTGAAAAATGAAGTAATTCGGTCTACTGAAAAATAAAAGTTGCCTTATTGTAAATAGAGCATTTTTTTTGTCTCCACAAATGCTCTTGTTCTGATATGAAGAAAATAAACTCCGGTGCTTATATTCTCCGGTACAAAGTTTTCAAAGTATGTACCGGCTTTCCGAAAATCATCGACGAGTATTGAAACCTGTCTTCCGAGAACATCATACACACCGATTGTTACATCACTGTCTTCCGGCAATCTATAATAAAACCTGGTCCCGGAATTGAAGGGATTTGGAAAATTTTGTGAAAGTGTATATTCTCCTGGTACGGATAAATACTCGGGAGCTGTTAACACAGCAGCGATAGCGTCGATTTTACCGTATCCCCATTCGTTGTCCGGTAGGGCAGCGGTGTAATTATCGTATCGCCCGGTTCTTTTAAAAATATCCAATACGTCCATCGGAGATAAATATGGATTTGCTTCCAGCATTAACGCTACGACACCGGTAACGTGGGGCGCTGCCATACTTGTACCCCGTGCTACGTAATAGCCATCCTCTGATACACGAATCTGCGAGGGCAAGGAAGCAAAATTGGAAAGCGTCGATGCAACGATTTCCCCGGGAGCGGTGATATCGGGTTTTAGTCTTCCGTCTCTAGTCGGTCCACCGCTGCTGAATTCCGATAGAGCTCCGATTGTGGTAGTTTGTTCTCGCCGGTTTCCGTGTATATCGACCCAGGTGTTTTTAGTAATGTATGATCCCGTCGTTACGGCATTCTCAGCCGTACCGGGTATCGTAATGGTATATGCCCTCCCGCTATTAGGGGAAACGGTGACGATACCTACGTTGCTGCTTGCGACCCAGTTGTTAAACTGAACGGTTCCTGCTCCTTCGATCGGTTGAAATCTCACCAGCCAATCTCCCCTTCGGGGGGTTCGCCTATCTTCTCCTTCTTTAATATCTATAAAGAAAACCCGGGCGTTTTTTAGATTCGGTCCTCCGGAATAAATATAAATATTTCCGTCCGGTGTATATATCGAATCTATGCCGGTTGTCTGAACCATAAAACCGTTTGGAGATTGTACTCTGAGATTTGCTCTCTCGCTTCCATCGTACCACAGCATGCTAACGACTCTGTTTTCTTCTAAAGGGTCGGGGGTATACTCCCGTATTCTAATTGTGAATTCTGTAGTTTTGCCTGCAAAAATCTGTCCGCCGGTATGAATAAAAGACGCGCCGCTATTCCCTGCGGCAACGACAACGATCCTGCCTTCGAATCTGGTCAGTTCATTGATCACGATTTCACTTAATGCGGTTCCGTCATGTGCTCCCCAGTGATTGCCAAAACTGAGATTAATTACTGCCGGGTGTCCGAGTTCCTGCGCCTTATTAAATATATAGTATAACCCATCGACAACCCATATTTCGTCGATTTTTTCCGGCGATACTCTGACGATGATAAATTCCGCTTCAGGCGCGACGCCGGTGTATAATCCTTCTGATAATGTCCCGTTTCCGCCGGAAATTCCGGCGACGTGTGTGCCATGTGCAAATCTATCCATTGTTCGAACATATCCTTGTGCAGCACCACTTAGTTCATCGTTGATTTGTTCCCGGGAATATTCAACGCCACGGGTAAACCCGGATGGTGGGCGTTCATTACCTTCCGGTTCGATGGTCATATCCCAGATG
>PWTU01000115.1 GCA_003562775.1 Ignavibacteriales bacterium | reverse complement strand
TTCATGGTCGCCGTCGGCGTGTACATCCGCCTCACAAATCAGCGCTCACGCGCGGGCCCAGACTCGCGGCACTCCTCCTGCTCGGCCCGTGAAGCCAGCTGAGCGCCCGGTGGGTACGCAGGGCGAGTGCTGTGGGAAACTTTTCACGGAGTTCGCGATGGCGAGCTTTCAGCGCCGAGTGTCGAGCACGATCGCCAGTGATGCGCTTCTGTCGGCCGTCACCATCTTTCTTGCCGACCTTTAACAAGGCCTCGTCCTCCTGGGCGGTGCCAACTCCATGCGGCTCGCTTGATGCCATCCTCGCTGACACCTATCGCCACCGTTACCAGCCGCACACGATACCGCCCGGGAACCAGGCCACCGAAGCGAAAGGTGGCGCCATCCGCAGTCTGGTCGGAGGGTCTGCGTGACCCGAGCGCTGCCACGTCTCCCACGCGCGCAGCGCATCCTGACGCAGGCTCTCGCGCTTCTCCTCACGATCAACATACTGAGCGATGGCCTCGCGCATGAGGTAGTGGGTTGAGCGGTCCATGGCCTTGGCGAGCTGCTGTCCAGCCCCAGATCTCTGGTCCACCCATCCTGTTAGGGATTCCGGTTGTTGAAGCGAATTTGCTTCGGTCATCGAACAGAACAACCAACGATCCAGGCAGGTGGTGCGGAAAATAGAGTTGAAACTTTCGTTGTAGGCATTCTGCCAAGGACTGCCCGGGTCAATGTAGTGCGTGTCCACGTGCCTGTCTGCCAACCATTTCTGCACCGACTTGGCCACCAGCTCCGGCCCATTGTCGGAGCGCAGACAGGCGGGGCGGCCGTGCTGGCGAAACAGCTCATCCAGAATCCGGGTGACATCGCCGGCGGTCAGACTCCGGCCGATCCGTATCGCCAGACCCTGACGGGTGAACTCGTCCACCACCATCAGACATTTAAGTTGCCTGGCATCCTGGGTCTGATCAAACACAAAGTCGTAGCTCCAGACATGGTTCGGATAGCAGGCCCGCTTTACTCACTGCGTGGTGGTGCCCAAAAGCCTTCGTTTGCGGCGTTTTCGCGCTACCTGAAGGCCTTCCCGGCGCCGGATTCGTCGCACTCGCTCGCGGCTGATTGCCACCTCGCCGCGCAACAGGTCGTAGATCTTGCGGTAGCCCCAATACGGATACTGGTGCGACAGGCTCACCACGCGCCGATACGCCTCATTCAAAAGCTCCTGGCCACCGACAAAGCGGTAGCGCGAGCGGTTCATCCGCATCGCCTGACAGGCGCGCCGTTCGCTGATGGCATACGTGTTTCGCAGGTACGTCACGCAGTCCCGGCCGGCGGATCGCGCCTTGACACGATCCTTCCCGGTGGAGTCGCTGCAACATCCCCTGTCGGTCTATGAAGCCCTGCGGGAGGCGGTATGAACCTCCAGGATGAGCGGATCCGCACCGCCTGTGAGTCATTGTCGCGCGACGCCATCGCCGACCACTACCCGGCCCTGGCGCAGCAGGCCGTGGACAGCGATGCCAGCTATGCCCAGTTCCTGGAGCGTTGCTTGAAGGCAGAGCAACACGAGCGGCGGCGGCGCTCACAGGCCATGTTGACCAAGTTCGCCGGCTTCCCGGCCATCAAGCTGCTCGACGACTATGACTTCAAGTTCGCTGCCGGCGCACCGAAAAAAACGGTACAGATGCTGCAGTCCATGGCGTTCGTCGAGCGTAAGGAGAACGTCATCTTCCTAGGTCCGAGCCGCGTCGGTAAAACTCACCTGGCGATCGCGCTCGGTTATCTGGCCACGCAGTCGGGCGTCAAGGTACGCTTCGTCAGCGCTGCCGATCTGGTGATGCAGCTCGAGAAAGCACAGCAGCGCGGCCAGTTCGATCACTTCATGCGCCGTTCATTGCTGGGCCCCAGTATTTTGATCATCGACGAAGTCGGCTATCTGCCCTTGCAGGGCAACCAGGCAAACCTGTTCTTCCAGGTCATTGCCAAGCGCTACGAACATGGGTCTATCATCCTGACCTCGAACCTGTCGTTCGGCGAGTGGGACTCGATCTTTGCTGGCAACTCCGCACTCACTGCTGCCATGCTCGATCGGCTTCTGCACCATGCTCACGTCGTACAAATCAAGGGCGACAGCTGTTAACGCCAATGCAAAACTCCCCACTTTGGGCAACCCAATATTCCCCACCCTGTGCCTTTTGGCAGGTGGCTGAACCACTTGCCCTCACCGATCACACAGGCGAGCCTCCCCGGTTTTCAACCACAACGGGGATGCGGCCAGGTGATCACACTGGAGGGAGTTTTCATGATTCACGAACTCAAGGCCCAGGGACTGTCGATCAGCGAGATCGCCAGGCGCAGCAACATGGATCGCAAAACCGTGCGGCATCATCTCAAGCGTGGCCGCAGTTCACCGCGCTATGGACCTCGGCCGCGACCAGGATCACTCATTGATCCACACCGTTCCTATCTCGAGCAACGATTGGCTGATTACCCGGACCTGTCGGCGACGCGTCTCATGCGCGAGATCGTCGAGCAGGGATATACCGGCGGCTATACCACAGTAAAAGCTGCAGTCCGAGGTATCCGCCCGCCGCGCCAGCAGCACTTCGAGCGCCGCTTCGAGACCCCGCCCGGACAACAGGCGCAGGTCGACTTCGCGCAGTTCAAGGTCAACTTCCGATCTGATCCCAGCGCCACACGGGTCATCTGGCTGTTCTCCATGGTCATGGGGTATTCGCGCTTCCTGTTCTGTCGATTCGTCTGGCGACAGACACTGGATAACGTCCTGCGT
Source organism: Ignavibacteriales bacterium (assembly GCA_003562775.1). GTDB lineage: Bacteria > Bacteroidota > Ignavibacteria > T3Sed10-11 > T3Sed10-11 > T3Sed10-11. The sequence continues at coordinate 50 of PWTU01000115.1, read as the reverse complement.
TGTCACATCGAGGCGTTCAACGAGATTGGTGGTGTACCGCGACAGATTCT
>PWTU01000468.1 GCA_003562775.1 Ignavibacteriales bacterium | reverse complement strand
GGAAAAACGATACTACGCGGCAATGAGATCAAGATACCGCCATTCCGTGGTGAGAACGAGCTGCCGATCAACAAAGAGAACGTCAATTCCTGGGCCTATGACGGCTGGATAGATCTCCGTGTTCCGAACTTCGAAACATGGCAGAAACGATTCAACATCATTATGGATTACGTAAAACAGATCCCGCCGAACGATACCAGTTCACGCTATCTGCGAAATAAGCAGTACTGGGATTACTTTGAAAAAATTAATCCCGGCAAGATCGTCGGCTGGATATTTACCGAAGAAGAAAAGGGTTTGCGGATGAAAGGATGATGGAGCGATGGAGACATATGAGGTTAGGATATGTGTGTTGGAAAGTGGGCTCCATCTTCGCGGCGGCAATGCATGAATGAATGGATGATTGATAGCTGTCAACGAAGTTGTGGTGTGAATATCAAATTGATCATTCGATATATCATCGAGATAGGGGTGGTTTGGATACTGCCCCTATTTTTATTTAAGATTCAACCTTCCATATCACTCAAAATCCTCACCGCTTTTTAAAAACACCGAACACAAAGTCGCTCGGGAGTTCTCCGGAGTCTATCAAAACATCCTCAACTGCAAAACACATATCGAGCAGTTTCTGTGTCTCTCCGTTATCCGATAGAAAATGATGTGCGATATCGGCAAAAAGCAATTGAAGCACGGTCCCGCCAAGCGGTTTCACTTCCAGCGGTTCAAAGTACTCAAACAACGCATCCATTATCTTGTCCGACCCGGCAGCTTCGGAAGGATCCGAGAGCCACATGCTCAAACGTCCCGGTCTGTAAAACTTATTTTTGATGCTACCGCTTTTCCATCTTGTTCTGTAACGTTTGGGAAGTATCCGGAGAAGCCCGTTTACCACTTCCAGTTGACGGTCCGTCCACTGAAATCGCGATGGTCCGACGAAATCATTCACAACCATTAATCCATCCGGCCGGAGTGATGCGGCGAGCTGCCCGATGATCCGCCTCAGATCCCTCATATGATGCAATGCCGATTCCGCAATGATGAGGTCGTATTTATCAGCACCGTATGTATAGTTTTCTGCATCGGCAACGAAGAATCTAACGATATGATCAAGCCCTGATTCTGCCGCTTCTTCGGCTGCAAAACGGATACGTTCTTCCGAGATATCAAATGCATCCAGACGATGGATTACTTCCGTTTTTGCCCATTCGAGTTCAACGCCTCCTGCACCGCATGCAACGGACAGCGCCTCTGCTTTACGACCGGTATAGTATTTTTTTGCAACATAGTTTCGAATATCACATGACGGATCACCGGTAACGAGGCGGTTCCATCGTCTTTTAACTGCCGGTATACTCGTCCAGTGCTTCGGCGGATTTTGTGTATGCCGCCATGATTCTTTAATCCGGTATTTCGAGGTTGGCAGACTTGGTACAAATCGATGTAAAATCTCTCCCTGTCGTATTTTTTCAACGAGCCGGAGGATGTCGGATATGTTTATTAAATTACGGAACATTTAAGGTTGGTTCACTTAGTCAATATTCAACCTTTTGCCTGCCAAAAACAATCCCACAATCGTTTTTCCGTCGACGATCTCGCCGTGCTCAATCATATCCAATGCCATTTTAAGATGAAGTTGTTTTAATGAAATAGACTCCTCACCTTCCTCGAGATTCTGTCCATGGGGGAGTTCCTTCAAACCGGTTGCGAGATAAATATGAAGTTCTTCAGTACAGAAGCCCGGTGTCGTATAAAATGCGGTTAACTTTTCAAGATGGGTTGCCCGATATCCGGTTTCTTCTTCAAGCTCACGGCGTGCGCAGTGTTCGGGGTCTTCGTCAGGATTTAGTTTTCCTGCGGGAAGTTCAAATATGATTTTATCGATCGGATATCTGTACTGTTTTATCAACAACACATCGCCGTTATCGAATGCCGGTACCACTACCGCCCCGCCCGGATGTTGTGCAACTTCCCGGATGGATCCGTTACTGGAAGGGTATTCGATATGATCGACGATGAGGTCGAAAACAACGCCTTTGTGAAGGATTTCGCGTTTGAGGAGTTTATGGTTCATCGTCAGCTATTCCTGCTCCCCGGCTTCACAGGTTCACTGCCCTCTTTACACAATGGGCATTCGTCCGGCGTATATGTTACTGCCTCGGTTGTATAACACGCAATCTGATCATTAACCGGAAACTTTACCTTCCCCCCGCTTCTATCGACGATAACTCCCACACCGGCAAGGTCACCATCATTCTTTCCCACTATCTCGATCACCTCAAAGACCGAACCACCGGTTGTTACAACATCTTCACATACGAGAACGCGTTCACTATTTTTGACCTCGAATCCCCGCCGCAGTTGCATCGCGCCGTCCTTACGTTCGGCAAAAATTGAGCGCGCACCGAGCTGTCGCGCTACCTCCTGTCCGACAACGATACCGCCAATTGCAGGTGCAATTACGACGTCGATTTTCTTATTCTTAAATTCACCGGCAATTATCCCGCATAGCTTTTCGGCATATTCAGGATACTGCAATACCTTCGCACATTGAAAGTATTGATCACTATGATTTCCGGATGTCAGCAGAAAGTGTCCCTCTAACAGCGCTCCCGATTTTTTAAACATATCCAAAATTCCATCCGGCATCTGCTCTGAGACTTTTGATTTCTGATTTCTGATTTCTGATTTCATATTTTATAATTTGCCGATTTGTCTTGCGAGTTTGAAATCCTTTTCAGTCAAACCGCCTTCACTGTGCGTTGAGAGAACGAGCTTTACTTTATTCCATCTGATATCGATATCGGGATGATGATCTGCTCTTTCG
>PWTU01000389.1 GCA_003562775.1 Ignavibacteriales bacterium | reverse complement strand
TTAGCCGGTATCGCACATAAAGAACTATTTGTATCCCCGAGAACTAAAAAAGCATCCGGTTTCTCTTTTCCGCAAACAGGATCGATTTTTATTATAACATTACCGATGGTTTCAATAGCGTTCCGTCCTGCAGCATCGAGAAAATAATCCGGCTTCCGTATCTCAAGATCTTTAAAAAATATTTCATTAAGTTCATAATCATAATTCTGACCGGTGTGAACGAGTATATGTTCAATACTTTCAGAATCATCGAGTTTCGCTATAACACGGGAAAGGCGTATGATCTCCGGCCTGGTCCCGACGACGGTAATTACTTTCAGTTTTTTCATTGTACCGGTAAATAATATGTATCCGGTTTCCCGGGATTGAATTTTTCATTCGCCCAGAAAAGAACGATAAGCTCGTCCGCACCGGTGTTTTCGATATTATGCGTATATCCGGGAGGAATATCGACAATTTTGATGGCATCGTCCGAAACCTCGTAGTTGATACACTCCGGGGAATCGATCTTCCTAAACCGGATTATTGCACTTCCTTTAATGACACAAAATTTCTCAACCTTTGTATGATGGTAATGGTTGCCGCGAACAACACCGGGGCGCGTCGTCGATACAAATATCTGCCCGGCGGTATCCGTTTTTAAAAGTTCAACCAGCATTCCCCGTTCATCGCTTTTTTCGGTTAATTGGTAGCTAAAATCATCCGTGCTTAAAAATGACAGATAGGTCGTATATAAATATTTCTTTAACAGATCCGAAAAATCGGGTAATGTATGGTGTTCTCTGATTTTTCGAAAATTATATATCGTATCGGCCAGGTCCTGCAACGTAATCCTGAATACAGGCGCAACTTGATAAAAGGTATCTCCGGATTTTTGATCCCGGGTTTGAATATGACTGCACATTGCCTGCACGACGTCATCGATATACACCAACTCAAGCTCTTTGCCGGGATCGTGTATGTCAATCGGCATATCGTTGGCGATGTTATGGCAAAAAGTAGCTACAACAGAGTTGTAATGCGGTCTCGACCATTTACCGAATACATTCGGCAAGCGGTAAATAATTATTTGCGCACCCGATCTTTCTCCAAACGACCGCAATCTCTCCTCGGCATTTTTTTTACTGATCCCGTAAGCATTTTGTCTCGTTGCCTGAATAGATGATGCGAAAATTATGGCGGGAGAATCACCGTTACGTTTGAGCCAATCGATTACTTTCTCTGTAAAATATACATTCCCGTCATGAAACCCGGTCTCATTTTCAGGCCGGTTTACTCCGGCGAGATGAAAAACAATATGAGCGCCACGAAGTTTATCTTCAATACTCTCATCATCGTCGGCCCGGGTTATTGTACGAAGATTGTAATCGGGATTATCATAAAGATGATAGTACAAATTCTTGCCGATGAATCCGTCAGAACCCGTTATCACCAGATTCAACATACTTTGTCTCCTTTGAATACCCCAGCTCATTTCGGATATAATCTACCTGTAATAAAACTCTCTTTATTTCTTCAATACTTAATTGTTGAGAATTATTGGAATTATAATCTTCGCCGAAGGATATTTTCTCCTCGCCTACTTCAAAATATTTTCCGTAATTAAGATCGTTCCCGTTTACGGAAACACGAAAATAATCGCCGAGATCCTCTGCGCGCACCATCTCTTCCCGGTTGAGGAGCGTTTCAAACTGTTTTTCTCCGTGTCGTGTTCCGATAATGTTGATTTTATTTTCTACATTAAATAATTCTCTTACAGCAATAGCAAGATCGAGGATAGTACAGGCAGGCGCCTTTTGAACAAATATATCTCCCGACTCACCCTTTTCAAATGCAAAGAGTACCAGATTGATGGCATTATCCAGCGACATAATAAATCTTGTCATAAAGGGGTCGGTTATCGTTAAGTTACGCTCTTCTTTGATTTGCTGGACAAATAACGGGACCACAGAGCCTCTTGATGCAAGCACATTACCGTATCGTGTACCACAAAGCATGATTTTAGCAGGATCGACCTTACTCGCTTTGGCAAGCATAACTTTTTCCATGAGCGCTTTCGACATTCCCATTGCATTAATCGGATACACCGCCTTATCGGTGCTGAGTACGATAACTTTTTTCACCTCATGATTAATCGCTGCATCGATGACATTCTCCGTCCCGAGAACGTTTGTTTTAATAGCTTCAAGAGGAAAAAATTCGCAGGTCGGAACTTGCTTTAAAGCAGCAGCGTGAAAAATGTAGTCGACGCCAAACATTGCCGCACTCACGCTGTCATAATCTCTCACGTCACCGAGATAAAATTTCACCTTCTCGTTTCTGTAAAAGGATCTCATGGCATCCTGCTTCTTTTCATCCCGGCTGAATATACGTATCTCGCTAATACCGGTATTCAGGAATTTTTTCAACACTGCATTACCAAAAGAACCGGTTCCTCCCGTAATTAACAGCGTTTTTCCGGTAAAGATATCGATTTTATTCATTGATTCCCCCTCCGGCAATTTCTTTAAACATTGTTTTATGTAATTCAATTTTGTTGTTCTTTTGTAAATACTGGTGTGCATATTGCCGGGCGCCGGCGCACAATGAGTTATAGTCTTCAGCACCCATCGAATAAACTTTATTTAAATATGATTGATATCCTTGTTCGTGGTTAAGGGGTACACTACATCCCGCATTCTGGTGTGAAACATTGGTCCAGGGCGTTTGATCGCTGATTAATACCGGGCATCCGGAAGCGAGAGATTCAATAATTACATGGCCGAAATTCTCGCCTTTTGTCGGAAGAAACAACAAGTGCGAATCCCCGAACACAGAATTGATTTTT
>PWTU01000198.1 GCA_003562775.1 Ignavibacteriales bacterium | reverse complement strand
GAGTATACTCACACTGCCGGTCAACCCCCCGGAGAAGTTCTTCGGGTTGTTGTAACCGATGATAATGAGAGAAAGGGAGAAGCAGTACATTATATACATATTTTTGGTGATTGGGACCCGCACGCTACACTTGCTGAGTTATCAATCCCGGCAGAATATGCTCTCCATGCCAACTATCCCAATCCATTCAACCCCGTAACGACGATCCGGTACGAGCTGCCGGAACCGTCTCATGTTGCGCTGGTAATATACGACATGCTCGGCCAGGAGGTACGCCGTCTCGTGAACGACGTTCAGCCGGCAGGGTATTACACCGCAACGTGGGACAGCCGCAACAATGCAGGTACTGTTGTATCGTCCGGTATGTATCTCTACCGCTTCACGGCAAGGCCTGCGGGAGATGAAAGTGAGTTTACGGGTATAATGGAGTCGAATACGATGATGCTGGTAAAGTGATTTTTGTATCCTTAATTGTTTTGCCCTTAAAAGTTTAAATTATTATAAAGCTTGCAATTAAAAATAACTTCCATTAACTTCATTTTAATAAATCATAATTAGAAATATAGTAATACAATATACACGAATGCAGTCTCAACCACCAATACAATTATCTTCAGAGACGAAAGAAAAGCTCGCCAGGGCGGGAGTTGCTGTGGTGTATTACTTCGGTTCACGTGTGTCAGGCACCGGTTCGTTTATCTCCGATATCGACATCGGGATTGTGATGGAAGATAAGCAGCTTGTTCAGCGGGACATTGGCAAACTTCACCTTGTAATCTATGATATCTTATCTTCGGATATACCGGATAAGCCGGACGGTCCCAAACTCGACCTGTCCTTTTTACAAAAAGCCAATCCAGCGCTCGGGATGAAAGCGATACGGGACGGTGTCGTACTCTTCGAATCTGACCCGCGTCTGCGTTGCGATTTCGAGGAATATATGTTCCGAATGTATAACGATTACCTGAAATTACAAAGCGAATTCGAGGAAGCAACCTTCCGGGCGTTTACGCAAACAACAAAGTTATGAATACGGTATCGATTTCAAAAATTAAGATAGAGACAAAATTGGCGATTATCAGAGAATCGCTGAGTGAACTTGAACAATTGGCGAAAGTGCCGAAAAATGATTTCTTAACGGATAAAAAGAACTTTGCCCTTTCGGAACACTACGTACGGCGTTCACTGGAAGCTGTTTTCAATATCGCAGGTCATATAGCATCCCGCTATCCGATGGCGCCTGGTAAACGTCCTGCCACCTACAAAGAATTAGCGATAACACTGGCAGAAAAAAATATCGTAGACGATCATTTCGGAAAAAATATTTTAACGAAGATGGCAGGATACAGAAACAGAATGGTACATTTCTATGATGAGATTACACAAGAAGAAATGTATACGATTCTTCAGGAAAGATTATCCGATATTGAGCAGTTCGCTGCAGCAGTAATTGACGTACTGAAAAATCCCGGGAAGTATAATCTTACCGTTGCCGATCCGTAGTCTTATAGATTCATTATAACAATATAATATGAACTCCCCGAACCCTCACACGTCACCCTCATCATCTACGACTTGATGGCCCGTGAAGTCCGCCGCCTTGTAAACGATGTCGTGCAAGCCGGCTACCACACCGCAGCGTGGGACAGTCGCAACAACGCCGGCGCTGTTGTATCGTCGGGTGTGTACCTCTATCGCTTTACGGCAGCACCTGCGATAAATGAGAGTGAGTTTACGGGTATAACGAAGTCGAATACGATGCTGCTGGTGAAGTAAGCTGTGAGAAATAAAAAGGCAGTTCCGGCTATCCGGTGCTGTCATATCAATTATCCATTATTCGAGACGTCTATTCGTCCCGAATTATTGGGATCAGCGTGTGATATGAGTTCAAAGCTGATAAGTCTGTTGGTCGAGTCTTCAACTAAAAACAATTACTCAAATATTCTCTTAATAACTTGCTGAAATATTATCAGTTTAATATATTATCTTAAAAGGAGGTCAATATATAATGATATGAACCCACTTTTAAATCGTATATCGATAGATCCAAACATCTGTTTTGGAAAGCCATGTATTAAGGGAACAAGAATTTGGGTTTCACTGATTCTTGATTACCTTTCGTCAGGTATGTCAATCGACGAATTGCTCGAGGAATATCCTCATCTAACAAAGGAAGATATTCTTGCTGCGATAGCTTATGGTGCGGAGATGTCACGGGAAAGATATGTGGAAATCCCTGAATGAGTAAAGATATTAGATTTAAGTTAGATGAGAACCTGGGGGAACGTATCAAAATATTCATACGGGATAGGGGATATGATGTAGAATCGGTGGTTGAAGAAAATGGGGGGGATCCACAGACGAGTATATTTTTGATCTTTGTATTCGGGAAGGTCGAACTCTGATTACTCTCGATCTTGATTTTTCCAATGTTTTAAGATTCCCTCCCGAAAAAATATCCGGTATTATTGTCCTCCGACTACCACAAAGCTCATCAATAGAAACCGTTAAAATGTTTATAGAGAAATTATTTCATTACCTCGACAAAGATACTATAAAAGGTACTCTTCTCATCATCGAGTCAACTCGTATAAGAATATATAATCCTGATAATTAAACATAGTTTTTACAAGGGCTCGAATAAAAGATAAAAAAGGCAGTCCCGGCTATCCGAAACTGCCTTTAATCAATCTCCGCCGGAGGCGGATGAGCCTCAAGCTCAAATCATTCATTCATCCCATCACGCCTTCACATGCAATCATGCACCTATGCATCTATGCATTCCTGCTTTATCCCTTCCCGCAGGTGGGTACCATCTTTCCTACACACT
>PWTU01000180.1 GCA_003562775.1 Ignavibacteriales bacterium | reverse complement strand
CTATTCCCGGTTAATAATATCAACTCTCCGGGCTAAAGCCCGTGAAGCGACAGAGGGAGGGCCTGCATTAGCACCCCGCTGAAGCGGGGTGTTAATGGGATACTATGTGTATTACACTTCCAGTGAATCCGCCGAGGCGGACTTCAGCGGGGAGTAACGCATCTCTCATTAACACCGCGATTTATCGCGGTGACAGCACACACATCTCCCATTATCACCCCGCTTCAGCGGGGTGGCCACGTGAGCCGCCCCCACCCCCCGGCGGGCTTTAGCCCGCAGTATTGTTATTTCGACCCATTTTCCCTATATTCACAAAACCGTCAAATACGACGGAGAAGCTCACAAATCGCTCATTGTCCATCAACTAATTTGGAGGTATTCATGCAACCACAACAACCTGCTCCCGTAAATCCCCAAAGTCAAGGTGTCCTTACGATCGGCGAGTGGATGATCACGCTCCTTATCGCCGCAATACCGCTTGTCGGGTTTATTATGCTGTTTGTGTGGGCGTTCGGCGGCAACACCAACGTCAACAAAGCAAACTGGGCAAAAGCGACCTTAATCTGGTTCGCGATCATACTGGGATTGTATCTGTTGATTGCGATATTTTTCGGGTTAGCGCTTCTTTCTTCACGGTAGGAATGTAGGCAGGGGCATAGCGTATAGAGCATGGAGCAAAGCGCAAGGCGCATAGCGTAGGTAGTTTTGTATATCAAACACCTACACTATGCGCTCTGCTCCATGCGCTTTGCGCCATGCATTCCGCGCTCACTTATTTCAATAACATAAGTCTCTTCGTCTCGACGTAATCGCCCGCCTGCAAACGATACAGGTATACCCCGCTCGCCAGACGTCCTGCATCGAAGGTAATCTCGTAGTAGCCCGCACTCTGCACCTCATTGACAAGCTCGGCAACCCGCTGACCGAGTACGTTGTACACCGTAAGCGTAACGGGACTCTGCTGTGAGATACCGTACCGTATCACCGTCGAGGGATTGAACGGGTTCGGGTAATTCTGCATTAGTGTAAAGTCTTGCGGCATCGACCTGTCATCGCTCACACTGACTACCGGCGACGTCCTCACCGTTATGTTGTCAACGATCCAGCCATGTCCGTCAAGACCGCGGTACACAAATGCAATATAAATGCTCTGATTATCGTAAGCACTGAGATCGACGACTCTTTCGGTCCATTCACCGGTGCCGTCATCAAACTCGGCAACCTGGACAAAATCTCCCTCATCGGGATCTCCGCTGCCGGTCGACACATAAATTCCGCTGAACCGGTAATCGAAATCATATAATACAAGATCGTAGTACGTCAGACTACTGCCCTGCTGCAGCTCGATCAGAGGCGTAACGAGCCATCCATCCTGCTCTATTTCATCGTCAAAATCATGAAACGCAGCGCCGTTGCCGGAGTACACTAAATCCGGATCGGTCGTTCGCTCCCACTGCCAGGTGCCTCCATCACGGTTATAACTAGTCCATCCCTCGGGCGGAAACTCCGCGAGGGTAAAGTTTTCAAACAGCACGACGTCATCATCGATCGGCTCGTCCGATACGATCGTGAGTTCAGCAAGAGACCACGCAAAACCGCCGTTGTTACCGGCGTTCGATTGAATAAAAGTATATAAATCGTACTCACCCGGTCCGATTACATAAGGATTATAAAACATAGAAAAATCGAGGACATTATCGGGCATTAGAGTACCGGAGTATTGCGACAGATAAAACGGAGCGGGACCGATCCATATCGCCACGTCGGTAAACATACTGCCGAATAAATCTTCCTGATCGCTATAATACTCGGCAACAAAGTAGAATTCTATACCCGACAATCCATGCAGTGAAGATATATCGAGCAAAGCCGTATGAACATTCCCATCGGCAATCAATTCATCACCCGCGATAGCGAGTAATGCTATGGGCTCAAAATTCTGAAAAATCGCGATGTAGAAGAAATCGAACGAAGCAAGTTCGGCGGCATATTCGAACTGTAAATAATAAGGGGATCCTGCATCCAGCGCCAATTCCTGAAAATCAAAAACGGGCGATACTGCCGCAGTGAGAGTCTCCGATTGATATCCTTCAACGAAGTCACCGGCAAGCACGACATTGTTTAACGGTTCCTCTTCCTCGCTGATATCGACCAGCCGCCAAACGTCGCCATCGCCGGCGTCTATCACCGTCCAGTCAATCTCGTCGGGGTCGTTGAAATCCTGAAAATATAATAATTCGAAATCTTCGGATTCCTGTTGTCCGAATATACCCTGGAATTGCGGCCACGTACGGTCGTGATTAAAACTGAAATGACGGACATCATACCTGCCTCTTGCCTGCCGCAGTTTTTCAATATTTTTTCGGGCAGAATGGACAAAATTTCTTTCACCCGGCACCGGTGAGACCTTGCCCGTGGTTTGCGCAACCGCCGATAGTCGTTCGCTAAAGGGTTCATTAAATTGTTCCACAAAATTCATCGTTATGAACTCGAGGTCGATCGTTCCGGGATTTGCCAGCGTTAATGCGTGCTCGAAGTATTCATCGACGGGCTCATGCTCATATTGAACAATTGTCGGGCTAAGCTCTGCAAACGGGTATTGCTGAACGCGGCCTTCGAGATCGATGACCACGTCGCCGATGCTCGTCTGGATGGTGAGCACCGCCGAGTAAAATTCTCTCATCCGTTCACCTTCGTGGAACGTTACCTCTACCCCGAACGCTTCGCCGCCGCCGATCGCCGCAGGATATTCACCGACGCTGAAATGATCGGTATCCTCCCCGGTAATTGCAACGTTGTTTATATCGATGTCCTGATCGGTAGTATTAACGAATCCAGCTATTTCATTCCGGTCTTCGTCGAAAAGCAGGAGATGAAAATAAATTTTGTCATTGCTTGCTATCAGGTCGTCCGGACTATTCGCCGACGGCATGAGTGCCTTATACAAATTGATGCGCGCTCCTGTTTGCCACAATCCCTCGTATTGCGCCTTTCGGTCCGCTGTCGCAAATAAGCGGCTTATAAGCTGCTTATACGATTCATTCGGGAATTTTGCCGCCATCAGAGCCAACACACCGGTAACATGCGGCGATGCCATTGAGGTGCCGCTAAAAAATGCATATTCATCATCCGGAATGGTTGATAGGATTAAAGATCCCGGCGCGCCGATGTGTGCGATACGATTCCCATAATTGGAGAAACCGGACCTTTCGTCCCGCCAATCGGTCGACGCTACATTGATGACGTTCGATGCACGCAATGTTGCGGGATAGTTATACAGGTTCTGATTATCCATATCCAGGTTACTATTGCCTGCCGATACTACCCAAATTGCCCCTCCCTCACCATGGATTTGTGCATTTAGATTATACAAATCGACCATATCCGTATTCTCATACACCGTCCAACCGCCCCACGATTGATTGACTGCCGTGATGCGTACTCCTTCATCATGAATCAAATTACTGATATAGTCATATCCCCGGAAAATGGCTGCCGTCGTAGTTCTTCCATCTTCATTGAATATGCGCACGTCGATTATTTTTACCGTATGCGCTACCCCGGCGATACCGATTTCATTATTTGTCATCGCCCCGATGGTGCCGGCAACATGTGTACCATGACCGTTTCCGTCTACCGGTGTAAAATTGTTATAATATGCATCATAATGATAGCCGTCAAAAAGATTATCTTTCAAATCTTCATGGTCTTTATCGATGCCGGTATCAAACACCACCACAATTACCGTATCGTTATCGGCTGTTATCGCTTCGTTCTGAATTTCCCATGCCGGAAACGCATCTATGTCTGCACCGGCTACCGCATTGTTGCGAAATGTTCCGTCGTTAAAAAGACTCCATTGTTCATTAAGTCGAGGATCATTTACGGGCGGTTCTTCATCGTTCGCGCCGTTATTTTCCAGGGGACGAATCTCTACCGGCCGTTCGAGTTCTACGACATAATTTGGAACGGCAATTGCCCCGGGTATCGAACGGGCTAACCGGAGTGCCCGTTTCAGATCACCGTCTATTTGCCAGACCTCAATGCCCGAACGATTGAAGCGCTCGGTGACCGTTGCTTGCAGCCGGCTCTTTACCTCCGCTGCATGCTGCCGGGCTTGCATCTGTCTTCCCTCAACAAACACCGTTACATCGGGGTCGTATTTAACCAGAATAGTGTTGGATTCAACTTGCCGGTTGTTATATAACTCATAGTTCTGTCCCCATGCTATTCCGAGAAAACAGAACACAGTGAGTAAACCCAGGATGGAATGTAGATATATCTTCATATAATACTCCTATTTATGATTAGTAGATGATATATAATAAAGTAAAATTCAACAAATAATTATCTTTTGAGCGAAGGCATGTCACTACGTGCAACCATTAGTTTAAAACCTCCCTAAGTTAACTGATTCTTACTAATTAATCAATACATATACATTTTTTTAACATTTATAATATACGTACCCTTTGTTCCCGATAAATGGCTCTTGCCAGATTTCATAGTTTTTTCTATATTAAAAGCGAATGGACTTTTCCAGATCAATCATACCGGATATTGGTTTTCACTTCAATACCCCATATAAAAACAATGGAGGATACAGTGCTACTAAGATTATTTATTATAACTTTAATGGCGTTTATTTGCATACTCCCGGCATCGGCAAACGACGCAGTTTTTCCGTTTCCCGTTCATAAAACCGTACTCGACAACGGGTTAACGATCGTCTCGATACCGTTCGATAGCCCGGGTATTATTGCCTATTATACGGTTGTTCGAACCGGTTCGCGGAATGAGGTCGAGGAAGGATTAAGCGGGTTCGCGCACTTTTTCGAGCATATGATGTTTCGCGGCACCGAACAATACTCCACCGAGGAATATAACGAGGTATTGAAACGGCTCGGCGCAGACCACAACGCCTTTACCACCGATGACTGGACCGGCTACCACATTGTCGCCAGCTCGGATGCGCTCGAAAAGATCGTCGAAATAGAATCCGACCGGTTTCAAAACCTGAAATATTCCGTCGAAGATTTCAAAACCGAAGCCGGCGCCATTCTCGGTGAATACAACATGAATGCCGCCAACCCGCTCAGACAAATGTTCGAACGAATCCGGGAAATGGCATTCAACGAACACACGTACGGCCATACAACACTCGGTTATCTCGAAGATATAAAGGATATGCCGAACCAGTTCGATTACAGCTTAACGTTCTTCGACCGCTACTACCGGCCCGAATATTGCACCGTCGTGGTAGCCGGCGATGTAAAACACGAGCGGCTTGCAGAGCTTGCAGAGGAATACTACGGCGATTGGGAGCGCGGCGAGTGGACGGTCGCTATACCCGTCGAATCTCCGCAGATCGAAGAGCTTCGTTCCCACATCAATTGGGGCAGCGCAACTCTTCCGCATCTCATGATTGGCTATAAAGTTCCGGCATTCGATGAAACAAACATCGATATACCGGCCCTGAACATTATCGGACAATTGCTGTTTGCACGGAATGCCCCCCTTTATCAGGAGCTTGTGCTCGAGAAGCAACTTGTCGATTTCATTTCGGGCGGATACGCCGACAGGCGCGATCCGTATTTGTTTACCATTATGAGCCGGATTAAAAATGTGGATGATGTTGAGTTGGTCGAACAAAAAATTTTCGATGCAATAGAGGATCTCAAAACCAACCCGGTTTCACCGGACCGGCTCGATGAAATTAAATCATACCTGCGCTACAGCTTTGCAATGAGCTTAAACAATGCAAGTTCGGTAGCGCGCACCGTGTCGCATTACATTCAGTTGACGGGTGATTACAATACGATGAATACACTGTACGATCTGTACGACGAGGTAACACCTGATGATATCCGGCGCGTCGCTCAACAATACTTTACACCGGAAACGCGCTCGGTCGTAACCCTTGCACAGGAGGCAATACAATGAAATCACGAATAATTGGCTTAGTTATTTTCACTTTTTTCTTTACATTGTACTCAATCACCGGAACGAATCCCAATTTTACGGAGATACATCTTCCGGATAATCCGCTGGTATCGTTCCGTATCATTGTAAATACAGGCGCAATCAACGATCCCGAAGGAAAAGAAGGACTGAATGCGCTTACCGCTATGACGATTGCAAACGGCGGCGCCGGGGATTTAACCTTCCGCGATATTCAAAATACTTTATACCCGTGGGCTGCTTCGATAAACGTGCAGTTCGACAAAGAGGTTACGGTTTTTACCGGCAACGTGCACCGCGATCACCTCGGTGAATTCTACAAGATATTTTCGGGTTTGCTGCTTAATCCGCGGTTCGATGAGTCGGATTTCCGGAGAAATAAAACCAATTTGTTGAATTATTTACGGAATACCCTTCGCGGAACAAACGACGAGGAGCTTGGCAAATGGTCGCTGCAATTATTTATGTATGAGAATCATCCCTACGGCAGCGTGGACGCCGGCACCGTACAGGGACTTGAAGCGATTACCATTGATGACGTAAAGAGTTTTTATAAAAACAAGTACACCCGCGATAACATCCGGATCGGCATTGCGGGAGGATATACTGCGTCGCTTATCGAAAAAATGGAAGCGGACTTTGCTGCGCTTCCCGCCGGCAAACCTTCCCGGGTAGAATTACCCCGTCCCGGGCCGATTGAAGATATCGAGGTGTTGATCGTCGAAAAGCCCAACCGTGCTACGGCAATTTCACTCGGTTTCCCGATCGACATCACCCGCGCCGATAAGGAGTTTTATCCGTTAATGGTGGCTAATTCTTACTTCGGCGAGCACCGGACATTTAACGGTGTTTTGATGATCGAACTTCGCGGTTTGCGCGGGCTCAACTACGGGACGTATTCGTACATAGAAAACTTTATCCAGCACGGCGGCAGCACATTAATGCTCCCGAACGTTCCCCGGAGACAACAATATTTCAGCATCTGGATTCGACCGGTTGAACATGCAACGAACCACTTCTCATTGCGATTAGCGCTCTATGAGCTCGAAAAACTGATAGAGAACGGGCTCACTCAGGAAGAGTTCGAAGCCACGCGAGACTATATGATTAATTTCTCCAAACTCTGGACGCAAACACTCAGCCGGCGTCTCGGCTATATGATGGATTCGGAATGGTACGGAACACAATATTTCATCGATAAGATCGAGGAAGAGCTGCTGAATCTTACCGTTGAAGATGTAAACCGTGCAATCCGGACACATCTTCAATCCGATAATATAAAAGCAGCGGCGGTGACCGCAGACGCCCGGGGATTTAAACAAGCATTGCTGAACAATACACCGTCGCCGATCTCATATTCCGGAAGTGTAGACGAAACCGTTACGGCAAAGGATGAGATCGTCAATAATTATCAACTCAATATAAATCCCGACCGGGTTTTCATAGTACCGGTTAACGAAATGTTCGAGGAATAATATGCGATACAGGAAATTCGGCAATACCGGATTGACCGTTTCGGAAATCGGTTTCGGCGCGTGGGGAATCGGCGGAGAAATGTGGCAGGGCGCCGACGACAGTGAATCGCTGCAAGCGCTTCACGCGGCGATCGATGAAGGAGTTACCTTCATCGACACGGCGCTTGCATACGGAGACGGACACAGCGAAAAACTTATCGGCAAAGTACTGAAAGAAAGAGACGAAGATATTTTCGTTGCAACGAAGATACCGCCCCGCAACGACCGTTGGCCCGCTCATCCGGATATCCCTGTGGAAGAAGTGTATCCCCATGATTACGTGATTGAATGTACCGAACGGAGTTTACGCAACCTCGGCGTCGACCGGATAGACGTTCAACAGCTTCACGTCTGGCACGACAACTTCATCGGACAGAACGGGTGGCTCGATGCCGCAGCGAAGCTGAAGAAAGAAGAAAAAATACGCACCTTCGGCATCTCGGTGAACGATCACGAACCCCACAATGCGGTGAGAGCCGTCGAGGAAGGATTAGTGGATACGGTTCAGGTAATCTACAATATTTTCGATCAATCGCCGGAAGAAGATTTCTTTCCCGCGTGTATGAAAAAGAATGTCGGTGTAATAGCCCGGGTCCCGTTTGACGAAGGGGCATTAACGGGTAGGGTCACACCGGAGACAACGTTTCCCCAGCGCGATTGGCGAAACCGGTATTTCAGAGGAGACAGAAAAAAAAAGGTATGGGAACGTGTCAAAAAACTTGAACCATTGCTCGGCGACGAAGCGGCAACGTTACCGGAGTTAGCGCTCCGCTTCTGCCTCTCCCATCCGGCAGTATCAACGGTCATACCCGGTATGCGAACGGTAAAAAACGTGCGGGCAAATTGCGCCGTATCCGACGGCCGTCTACTCCCGGATGAACTCCGCAGTGAACTCAAAAAACACCGATGGCAGCGGAATTTTTATGAATAATGCCAAGAACACTTACACCGTCGTTCGCAACATCAATCAACTCGCGACACCGGTTACCGACGGCAAGCCGTTTTTGCGGGGAAGGCATATGCGCAATATCGAAACAATCGATAATGCCGCACTGGTAGTACGATCTGACGCAATAGAATGGATCGGTCGCAACTCCGATCTTCCCGACCGGTTTATGGATAATGCCGACATCATAGACGGCAGCGGCCTGGTTGCGCTACCTGGTTTTGTTGATATGCATACACACATGGTATTCGGCGCTACACGTGAGGAGGAATTTGCAATGCGATGCTCGGGCGCGACGTACCAGGAAATAGCAGCGCAAGGAGGCGGCATCAACAACACAGTCCGTACAACCCGTGATGCGGATAAATCGAAACTTCGCAAGCAAACTATGCGCTTCCTCGATAAGATGATTCGCCACGGCAGCACCACGGTCGAAATAAAAAGCGGGTACGGCCTGACTGAAAGAGATGAAGTGAAAATGCTCGATGTCATCAGGATGGTAAAAGACGATCATCTCATAAATATCGTTTCGACGTTTCTCGGTGCACACGCACTTCCCCCGGAATACAAAGAACATCGTGAGGAGTACGTTGACCTGGTGTGCAGAAAGATGATACCCTATGTTGCAGAAAAAAATTTAACCGGCTTTTGCGATGTTTTTTGCGAGAAGGGATTCTTCACGTTGGATGAATCACGCCGCATCTTACAAACCGGTATCGAATACGGACTGGCGCCGAAAATTCACGCCGATGAGCTCTCGCCGCTCGGCGGTTCCGAATTAGCGGTAGAGGTAAAAGCCGTCAGCGCAGATCATCTCGAACACATCAGCGATAAAGCGATAGAACTTTTCTCTAAATCGGATGTGATAGCCGGTCTGCTTCCCGGCGTATCGTTTTATCTCGGACATAATTACGCACCCGGCCGAAAGTTGATCGATGCAGGGGCGATTGTAGCGCTTGCAACGGATTTTAATCCCGGATCTTGTATGTCATATTCGGTACCGCTAATGATGACTATGGCATGCACGCAAATGAAAATGACGCCGGAGGAATCTCTTACAGCAGCAACCATTAATGCAGCGGCCGCATTAAAAATATCGGACAAGCTGGGCAGCATCGAAAAAGGCAAACTTGCAGATGTAGTATTTCTGCAAATGCCGAATTATCAGTATTTGCCCTACCATTACGGCGAAAACCACGTCGCCGCGGTAATGAAGAGCGGCACATGGCTTGAGTACCGGTAAAGGGCTGTACGCTTTAATTTTAAATATATGGAAAACATAACTTCATAAACAGAAAATAACCGGAGTATATTTATAATGCAAAAACTCGTAGAATGCGTACCGAATTTTTCGGAAGGCAGAGACAAATCGATCATCAATAAAATAACCGACAGCATCAAAGCAATACCCGGGGTCACTTTACTCGATGTCGATCCGGGTGAATCCACCCACCGTACGGTCGTCACGTTTGTCGGTTCACCTGAAGGCGTCGTCGAAGCGGCATTCCAGGCGGCAAAAACCGCCTACGAGCTTATAGATATGACGAAGCATAAAGGCGAGCATCCCCGGATCGGTGCGGTTGATGTGGTGCCTTTTGTACCGGTTGCAAACGTAACTATGGAGGAATGCGTCGAGTTATCCAAAAAATTCGGAAAGCGGGTCGGCGATGAGCTTGGCGTTCCGGTGTATTTATATGAAGAAGCATCAAGCAACCCCGAACGCAAAGCAATGCGACAAATTCGTTCCGGTGAATATGAGGGGTTAAAGGAAAAAATTCAAAAGCCGGAATGGAAACCCGATTTCGGTCCGCAGAAATTCGTTCCCGAATCCGGCGCAACCGTTACCGGCGCCCGTTTCTTTCTAATCGCATACAATGTAAACGTACTCGGCACAAAAAATCAGGCACACCGGCTCGCATTGAATGTCCGCGAACAGGGCCGAACGATCACCAAACCCGACGGCACAAAGGTGCAGGAACCCGGTCGTCTGAAAGCGCTAAAGGGTATCGGCTGGTATCTCGATGAATTCAACATTGCACAGATCTCGATGAATCTTGACAATTATAAAATAACGCCGCTGCATGTAGTATTCGAGGAGATCAAAAAAGATGCAGCCGCTCTCAACGTCGGCATCGCCGGAAGCGAGATCGTGGGGCTGGTGCCGCTCGAAGCGATACTAATGGCAGCGGATTACTACATCGAAAAAGAAAATCTATTTGTGATCGACGAAAGGGCAAAAGTGCGTCTTGCAATCGATCGCCTTGGTCTTTCGTCGATTCATCCGTTCAAGCCCGAAGAGAAAATAATCGAATATATGGTCGACCGGGACACCGACGGTACGTTGATTAAAATGTCGGTGCGGGAATTCGTGGAGGAAGTGGGCGCCCGAACATCGACGCCCGGGGGCGGATCGGTATCGGCGCTTATGGGATCGCTCGGTGCGGCGCTCGGTGCAATGG
>PWTU01000487.1 GCA_003562775.1 Ignavibacteriales bacterium | reverse complement strand
GCGCCAGACGCTAATACGTCCCTGCTGCGGATCGGCAATCCATATATTGCCTTCGTTGTCGAAGGCGGTATCGGTCGGATTGACAAACTCGCGGGGACCGCCGCCTTTCCCGTCGCCGATTGAAACCGGGGAGCTGTAATTGTCCGGTGGAAAGAAATATCCGTTAAAGGTTGCGTAATCGTACAATGCGATACCGCGGTCATGCGCAACCCTCATTATCAGGGGACCGAATATCTCCAACTCCGTAAGGTTAATTTTATGCTGATGTTCCGGTGGATTGGTGAAGATCCGTTCACCGGACTTTTGTGGTTCCCGTTCCCAGGTTCCCGATGCGGAGGTGAAGAGAGGAATAAGTAGAAAAATTATGTACGGTAGTTTCATTATCTTCTCCCAAACAATTAAACCACGAATGTTATGAAGGTTGTGTTTAACTATTTGATTATAGTATAAACAATCAGCGAACCGAATACACTTTCAGCACAATATCAAAATCGCCGTTATTGCTTTTCACATCGGAAAAATAAATCTCCGATCCGCTGGCTCCGGCATACCAGCTTTCGTAGTATCGTTCACTTATCAATTTACCCTTTGTATTAAGTATATGGAGAATACGATCATTGCCCCTTTGAATTGCAACTGCAAAATGAGGTGAACCGTTTATATACACCAAATCAAAGCGATTGAGTTTAGCAAGTTGATCGGAAACCCTGTTAAATTGTTTCGTCGTAATCGTTCTGGCAAAAGAACGGTCATGATTTAGGGTAAACTCTTTCCACGCTTCCGGTACGATCCGTGTAAAGGATTCATCGCCGACCGGGTAGCGGTATATCCATGGTTCGAAAGAGTTCACCCAGTATATCGTATCTTCAACGACAATTACCCCTCCGCCGTCGAAACGACGGTTCATTTCGAAATAATCTTCGTCGGAGGAAAATATCTCTTCGAGAACTTCATCTGATTTATTATAGGCAAACAAATTCTTGTCGAATGTTCCGTGTAAATAGATTTTTTCTCTTCCGAATGCAAATCGGGGCGAAGGACTTATAAAGGGAATATTTATTTGATCCATATAATGTAGTTCGGGATCAAGGATGGTTAACCGGCCCGCGCCGGCGTCCGAAAATGCTATTCTTCCGTCGTCGGTAACTAATATAAAGGCGGGCATTGTATACTCGCCCGGACCCTGTCCCTGCCGGCCTATCTGTCGCAGCACCCGATCCTTTTCGTTGAAGAGAAACAATCTTCGATTCCTACCCGAGGTTAAAAATAGTAGTTCCGAATCGTTTAACCGTGTTGTCAGGTGTATTCCCTCAACAGGATTCTCATTATAGTCCGGTAGAATGAATTCTCCGGTTAAAGTAAAGATGCTTTCGAATGTGCCGGGTTCGTAGGCATCTTTCTCAGGCGAGCATGCTGATAAATATAATACTATAAGCACAAACGGTAATGTATTTATATACATGATTATTTTCATATTAGAAATCTCACAATTAATTATTTATTCGGTAGTGATAATTCAGAATTACATACGGATGCGCTGTATCCGGATTTTCGATATCTTCAGTATATACGGAGAAATATTGGTCCGTTACGCGGAAAACATGCTGATCGGTTTTTATTTCACCTCGTCTTATACCGTTGTAATCATAGAAGGTGATTTTCCTGT
Source organism: Ignavibacteriales bacterium (assembly GCA_003562775.1). GTDB lineage: Bacteria > Bacteroidota > Ignavibacteria > T3Sed10-11 > T3Sed10-11 > T3Sed10-11. The sequence continues at coordinate 1,170 of PWTU01000487.1, read as the reverse complement.
CGATATCCGGTGGTGCTCCAATCTTTGTGACGATTGCGAGCATATCCGGAAGCAAGAAAAAACCGGTAATCATTTCGGTATTGTTTATTAAGCGCAGGATTTCGTCCATATCCGAGCTCATGGCATGATTACGTAAATCGCTATGTCCGGCAAGAGACAACCTAAAACCGTTCATGCTTCCTTCAACAATATCGTACATCCAGAGTTTATCCGAAAACGGAAATTCCATATATAGAGTATTATATCGCTCTCTCAGTGTTATTGATTTCATTATAGGCGGGAGCAGCGCGTTAGGTTGCAGATGTTCAATTGTGAATCCGATTGGTGTAACAACTCCACCGTCGGTCATTTTATAGAGTAAATCATGTGTCGGAGGAGTAACGGACGTATATCCTGTATGCATAAGATAAAATGCTCCGCCGGCGCGGATAAAAGAGGATAGATTCGATAATTCGGGAGAGCTCAATTCGCCCAGGCATAGGTCGGTAGAGAGCGAGTAATAAACCATTTTTGCGGCGGTATGATCAAGGATATAGAGAGTATCGCCGTGGACGGCAAAGTGCCGTGCAGCGTCGTATTCACACGGTCCCCGTCCTTTCGAACCTAAAGTTTTTACAAACCTGTTATCGACGAATAGTTGTAAACTTCGTGTGTCGTCCATCGTTATAAGCGAATCGCCTCCGACCGGTTCGATATGCCATATCTGCGAGAGGGGAGGACCGTCGTCTATAAGAACGTGTCTTTCGACGTCGGGATCGATCGTGATGTTTTCCCGGTCTTTAGTACAACCTAAAAACAGCAGACATAGAATGATGAGAGGGATACATTTGGTTTTCATGGGATGTTTACCTTTTCTATGGTTAATATTTCGTATATATTTTGCAGGGTAACATTCGTTCGGTCCGATTTAAGTTATAACTGAGACGATCTTTTTTTAGGTGTTACTGTTTTATCATCGGTAGGACGTACCAGTGGTACGTCCTTACGGACGGATTTAAGTTCGTTTATCATTAAGTGGATTGTTCTCATCCTTGTCCCAATTATTTGGATTATCGATAATGTACTTTCGTGTATTTTTTAATTCCTGATTTGATCTAATTATTCTATCATGGTACCTTGGTTGCCATTTAAAATCGCCATATCCGTTGTTGTTACACCATTTCTTTACTG
>PWTU01000025.1 GCA_003562775.1 Ignavibacteriales bacterium | reverse complement strand
TGGATATTGGCTGGCACTTGAGAATATTCGAGTTTATTTTAATCAGGACGATACAGTTTCGGTCTTTAACAAAAATACCCGGGAAATTAAAGGTCTCTCATTTGCTGCGAAAGCATCCCGTGTTTTAGTGAATGGATCCGAACCATTCCATAAAAAGATAAATGCTGATATAATTTTCTGGTTCGACCTTCCTGCAAAGGAAACTATGGTCATTTCTTTCTAATTTAAGATCCAATAATTACAAAAAATACATATGAATATCTGGCTTATAAATCATTATGCGGTACCACGAAGTGGTTCGAGCGGAACACGGCACGCAGTGTTGGCGAAACACCTTGCTGATAAGGGCCACAGGGTTACCGTGTTTGCGTCCCCTACATCACGTGCTCACATAAACACTCTTGTTAAGTTTAATAATAACAGCATTTTTGCCGATCAGGAGCACGACGGTTGTATATTCAGGTTCATTCGTACTTTAGAATACAATAACAATGTCACCAGATTTTTCAATATGATTAATTTCCGGAAAAATATATTGCGGTCAACAAATGGATTACAAGCACCCGATGTTGTATTAGGATCTTGCGTTCATCTGCATGCTGCAGATGCTGGCCGGATACTTGCCCGCCGGTATAAGGTGCCATTTATTTATGAGATACGGGATATCTGGCCGGAGTCTCTTATTGATGTCGGTGGAATGAACAGATGGCATCCGGTCTACCTGTATCTCCGGAGTATCGAATTACGGTTATATCGTGAAGCATCTCATTTCATTACACTATTGCCGGGCTCAAATCCTTACCTTCAAAAACACGGGATCGATACCGACAAGATTACGTATCTGCCAAATGGTATCGATACGGAGTTGTATCCGCCCCTAAAACCACCTGCAAATTCCGATAGTTTCACCGCACTGTTTTTCGGTGCCCATGGTCCGGCGAACGGCTTAGATACTATATTACACGCAGCAAAAAAATTACAGGATAATAAAAACAGCATACATATCCGGATTCAATTTATAGGAGATGGTAACAGTAAGCCCTCATTGTTGAAATTGAGAGATGAATTGCAACTGAATAATGTGGAATTTTTTGAACGGATGAACAAAAAAGAGTTATTTATAAAAGCACAGCAAGCAGATGCGTTCATTTTTCATCTGAAAAATATGCCAGTTTTACAACGGTACGGTGTTAGTGCCAATAAATTATTTGATTATCTGATGTGTGGAAGGCCGGTTCTGTTTGCATGTAACAGTTATAACGATCCGGTCAAAGAAGCGGGGGCTGGTATTTCAATCCCACCCAACAATCCGGACGCAATGGCAGATGCGCTACTTCACTTGAGTAAAACAAATCACGAAGAACGGCAGGTAATGGGAGAACGGGGCCGTAAATGGGTGATAAAGAATCACGATCTTGGTAAACTCGCACAGCGGCTGGAGAAGGTACTTGTTGATATAACAAAGTGAGACAATATTATAATAAAAAAATATCTGGAATAACTTACCATGAAAAACTTTGCACTAACCGGTCTTGCCGGATATATAGCACCACGTCATCTCAAAGCAATTCAGGATACCGGCAACAGGCTTGTTGCAGCCGTTGATCCAAATGACTCTGTCGGTATAATCGATAGCTATTTCCCGGATGCGGCTTTTTTTACCGAATTCGAGCGATTTGATCGACATCTTGAAAAGCTAAGACGAAGCAATTCCGGAGAAAAAGTCGATTATATTTCAATATGTTCACCGAATAATCTACATGACGCTCATATGCGGCTTGCACTGCGGTTAGATGCCCACGCAATTTGCGAAAAACCGCTTGTTATGAACCCGTGGAATTTGGATCTTCTTCAGGAACTTGAAAGCGAATCGCAGGGGAAAATTTATACGGTGCTGCAGCTTCGCCTACATCCCTCTCTGATATCTCTTCGTGAAAAAATTCAATCAAAGAAAAATAACAATAAGTATAAAGTACGGTTGACCTATATTACCGGACGGGGGAAATGGTACCATTATTCCTGGAAAGGCAATGAAGAACGTTCCGGAGGGGTAACAACAAATATCGGTATACACTTTTTCGATATGCTTATGTGGTTGTTCGGGCCCGTTCAACGACAGGAGGTGTATCTGAAATCAAAAGAACGGGTAGGAGGTTTTCTCGAACTTCAAAATGCAGATGTTGAGTGGTTCCTGTCGATAAACATCGATGATATACCACAAAACGGTAAAGAGCCTAAAAGAACATACCGTTCAATTACAATAAACGATGAGGAAATTGAATTCAGCGGAGGATTCACCGATCTCCACACCCGTGTGTATGAGGATATCCTTGGAGGAGAAGGATTCGGAATAGAAGACGCACGGCCATCAATTGAAATGGTGCACGCCATAAGAACGACACAAATTGTTGCAGGTACACAGAAGGGAAGTGTGCATCCATATGTGATGAAGTATGGTAATGATGTGTGATTGAAGGGTCACAGAATATCAAAACGCAGATATAACATTGCGATGAGATTGGTGAATATTGTAGTCGGGAGTAGAAAATAAACAGCCTTGAATTCGTAAACCGTAACTTTAAAAAAATATGCTTCGCCGGGGAGCAACAAGCAGATCAAATTCAATGTAAGATTTTCGGTAATAGTATTCCCGGTCAGTATTATCTTATTGCAGGGTGGGATGGGCACAAAAAATATTCCGGATTATTCGATGTTGGTAAGTAATCCGGCGCGACGAAGCGGAATGATGGTGCGTAAGGCATACCGGGCGTAATAAATGGTTTATAAAATATTGTGAGTATAAAGATTGAAATAGTACGTCCTGCAACAGAACAAGAATGGGATTATT
>PWTU01000408.1 GCA_003562775.1 Ignavibacteriales bacterium | reverse complement strand
CCCCGTAGGAGCCGCATCGCCAGTTGGTCCCGTTATCCCTATACCAGTAGGCCCTGCATCGCCAGTGTCGCCTTTCGCCCCCTGAGGACCCGTTGCTCCCGTTGGTCCTTCAGCCCCCGTAGGAGCCGCATCGCCAGTTGGTCCCGTTATCCCTATACCAGTAGGCCCTGCATCGCCAGTGTCGCCTTTCGCGCCCTGAGGACCCGTTGCTCCTGGCTGCCCTTGCTGCCCAGGAGGACCAGGTTGTCCCTGTAACCCTTCGTCACCTTTCACCCCTGTAGGCCCTACATCGCCCGTTGGTCCCGTTATTCCTATACCAGTAGGCCCCACATCGCCAGTATCCCCCTTTGCTCCCTGAGGTCCCGTTGGGCCCGTTTCTCCATCAACTCCAATACTACCATCTGCTCCCGATGGACCTGTAGGGCCTTGATCCCCTGTCGGACCCATCGCCCCCGTAGGACCCGCTGCCCCTGTCTCCCCCGCTTCTCCTGTAGGTCCCCGTAAGTCATCAACACCTTGCCATCCCTTTACGCCATCGTTATCAGTACCATATACCTTCTTAGAGCCAGGGGTTTCCTCGTCATTTACTAACCTAATAAATAAGCCATCTCTTATAATACTAAAAGAGGCTTTTATTAATCTATATGGTGTTGAAAAGCTACCTTTCATTTTTGTTTTAACCTAAAAGTTAATTATTTATTATTCGATTTCCCACAGATACTCCAACTCCTATTGCCATGTTTTAAGTTTTTTTGATTATATATAACTATATATATAACTGTATATATATAACTATATATAGTTTGGTATTTTGGTTATTTTACATTCGTGAGCGCAAAGCCCACTACAAATAAAAAACTTACTCATTTACTTTTTGCCTCTTAATATATTTCCTGCGTATCTCGTTACTGCCATATTAATTTATACTTTTAACAGGGTGCTCCCCAATTTGGTCGAGGTAGTACCCATGAATTTGCGCCTAAGTCGAAAAAAAATGGTTCTGATGCTATTTGCTCTACACACCATCCTGATAAGTCTCGGTTAAACACGGATGCATCGTTAAACATAAAGACCATAGTTGCTACATTGCTAACATCCCAACTGCTTATGTCAGAATTAAAAGATGATGCATCGGAAAACATAAACCCCATAGATGTTACATTGCTAACATCCCAACTGCTTATGTCAGAATTAAAAGATGATGCTCTATTAAACATAAAGCCCATACCTGTTACATTACTAACATCCCAACTGCTTATGTCAGAATTAAAAGATGATGCAGTATCAAACATACTGAACATACTTGTTACATTACTAACATCCCAACTGCTTATGTCAGAATTAAAAGATGATGCAGCCTGAAACATAGTCTCCATATTTACCACGTTACTAACATCCCAACTGCTTATGTCGCCGTTAAAAGTAGATGCAGCCTGAAACATACGGCTCATATTTGTTACATTGCTTAAATCAGGGACATCCGTTGCAGTAATATTGAAATTAGAACACCCAAAAAAAGAATTTTCCATACTACTCCACTCTATATCCCCCCAATTACTCACTTCTAATAGTTTTTGCCTATCCAACTGACTGTTGAAATGAATCCGCGGAAAATCTCCCGTTATCCTAACCCAATGCGTCCCAGCAGAAGCCCATTCAAGGGTTACATTTCCTGTTTGATTTGTTAGAAGTTGATCCGATGTTTCAACAGTATAATCATACCCAACCCCAGTTGTTGGGATAGTAAACTGATTATTCCCACTCGTCCCCGCATTGTCTGTCTTCACAATCATTTCAAAATACGGAAAGGACGGAATAACCGATGATCTCTGCTGTGCTGCTCCTGCTATTATCATGCTTCACCCCCTATTACTGTTGCGACTGTCGCACTTTTGAAAAAGATTACCAATACTTTATACTGACCCATGCTGTTTAAGTCTCCGTTTAGCGCCATTCCTGACCCCTGCACAACTGTTACAACTCCATTCCCTGTCTGCTCCAATACAATTTGGTCGTTTGCTGCAAACACACTTCCGTCGATTGTTATATCAATCGGAGTTGCAGAATTAACAGGGATGTATTTATTCGCATGAGCTGCCGTTAAAGGCTGTGAGGTTGTTATTTCAGATGATATCTCAATGCCACCGCCTGATGGATCGTCTTTCCACGTCCTTTCCCCTGAGGCGTTAGTGCCATACACTTTGTTATTTCCAGGATTTTCCTCATCGCCAACGAGCCTTATCTTACCCTCGTCTATTTCTATGCTATTAACAACCTCTATATCTTCCCCGATCAACTCCTCCCAAACACCCCCGATCATCTCAAATACCCTTTTTTTCTCGTCCAACTCAAAGAACAAAGCCCCATCCAGCACATTGGTAGGTTTGGTATCTGCCGTTAACCCTGCTATTCTATTTCCTGCGTAGTACGTTACTGCCATATTAATTTATACTTTTAACAGGGTGCTCCCCAATTTGGTCGGGGTAGTACCCATGAATTTGCGCCTGAGGCGAACCAAAATGGTTCTGATGCTATTTGCTCTACACACCATCCTGATAAGTCTCGGTTAAACACGGATGCATTCTGAAACATAGTAGCCATATTTTCCACGTTACTCACATTCCAATCGCTTATGCCGCCGTTAAAAGTAAATGCTCCACTAAACATATTGGACATATTTGTTACATTGCTAACATTCCAACCGCTTATGTCGCCGTTAAAAGTAGATGCTCCACTAAACATACTGAACATATTTGTTACGTTACTAACATTCCAACTGCTTATGTCGCCGTTAAAAGTAGATGCATTCCGAAACATATTGAACATATTTGTTACATTGCTTAAATCAGGGACAT
>PWTU01000346.1 GCA_003562775.1 Ignavibacteriales bacterium | reverse complement strand
TGTTCGGTTTCACCGTTATTGCGGCGAATAATCGATGTATGATTGGTGATGATGCCGATATTTTTACCCTGTAGCATATCGAGGCGATCTTCGATTAATATTTCAGCACCGGTTTTAAGGTTTGACATTGATTGTGTTCTTTCCTGTGGTATTTAGATACACTGCAAAATTATATATTGAATACGTCGCTACATCTCTGCTGCCTTTCGTACCGTTGAGGCGAATATATCGCGCTTCAACGGGAGTAAAATCAAAACGATCTACGCCGCCGGTTCCGTCACTTTTTTTTACTATCGTTTTCCAATCCGAACCGTCCGCGGACACTTCTATTGCATATTCAATCCCGTACCCTTTTGCCCAATTGATTACTATCGAATCGAATTGTTCCGGTTCTCCGATATCTATCATCAACCACTGCGTGTCCGTACCGTCTGCCGACGCCCACGCTTCGGAAGCCCAGCGGGTGTAAAGCTTTCCGTCGAGCACATTACCGGGTTTGAAGTTGGGCCCGATCCGGGAATACGAAGACGCCTCTGCGCGGGCGCCGAGCGCTTTATTTTCGGGCGGGGGAACAAACCCGTCCCGTAATAATTGTACGATCACCATCGAGTACGGCGGCACATCGACCGTAAATTCCGGAGAAGCATCTTTTATATCGGGCAATTGTTCGTATCTTCTCGTTTCATCGAGTATCCATTGTTCGGCCGTCGACGAGGGGGTAAAGTCGTGCAATGTAATACGTGCGTTCCGGCTTGCATACTTATCTTTATTAATCAGAACAACGGAAAGTGAATCTTCTCCGCTCCGCGCCGAATACACCGACAGCCGTTCATCGCCGGAAGTGCTTGCAAGCACTTTATTGCCGTAATGCCTCGTGAACATTTTAAACGGAAAATATGAATAGTTCGGTGTGTTCGTTCCGTCGGAGATCAGCACGCCGTAGTCTCCGCCCCGCGGCGGGTATGCATTGTGTATTGCCCAGTAACATGCCATCTGCGTGCCAAGTTCCGACATCGTACCAAGCATATCCGCCGTCCAGAGTGCGTTGGCTATCGACACGGTGATCGGCCCGGGATAAATATTGACAGAATTATATCCGACCGGTATGATCCACATTGTATCGCCTTTTTCCGCAGGTAATGTTTCCCGGAGAACGGAGCGGATGGTTTTATATTCATCCCTGAATTTTTCGATGCTCGCGAACAGTGTATCCTCTTCTTCATTTACTCCGGACGTCAGCGGATAAAAGGTAAACGTCACCATATCTATGAAATCGCCTGCCGTCGAAAGAAGTTGATGCGTCCAGCCGTCTATATCGTCTACCGGTCTGACATTTGCCGCGATTTTGATTCCGGGATCGACCGCTTTCATCATTTTGACGAACTCGATAAACCGGTCTGCATATTTTCCCGGTTCGGTATGACCGCGCGCCCACCAGCCCCATTGTTCATCACCGACTTCCCAGAACCGAATGTTATAGCCGCGTTCGATATTCGTATAGCGCACCCACTCCGCCGCAAGCTCCGGCGACTCGTTGAAATTCACCGTGATAAATCCGGCGCCCCCGATTGCCCGGAGAAATGCCGCGTATTCATCGGTGCTCATTTCTGCGGGATTGTTGTCGGGACTGTTCCATACGTAGCGGTCGGCATCCGTTCCGCCCGGGTATTTTAAGACGGTGAATCCCGCGTCGCGTATTTTCCGGATAGCGTCGCGGTCTGCCGTGAGAAGCATATCTTCCGGTGGTCCCGGGAAGATACTTTCATCCCAACGGGCTGTGTTGATCCCATACAGATACGGATTGACGATCGAAATAACTTCATCCGCATAAACGGACACGGCTGCATCCTGCGGCTCAATCGGATTTGATGCAGTACAACTTATTGCGGTAAAACAAAAACAGAGAAACGTTATAACTCGTTGCATCGGTTACTCCTTTAATCCGGTGAGTGATAAACTCCTTATATAATATCTCTGAAGAAAGATAAACAACACTATGCTCGGTACTACGGCGATTGTCATCGCGGCGCGCATGAGCGCTTCGTATCGTGTAATATCGAAACCGCCGCGCAGCATCTGAATTCCCACCGGCAGCGTCATCAGGTCCGGCGCCGCCGTTGTAATGGTGACCGTCCAGATGTATTCGTTCCATTGCGCAATAAATGCAAATACTGCTAACGTAGCGAGCGCGGGCTTGCATAACGGTAGAATCACCTTCCAGTATACGCCGAACTCCGAGCAGCCGTCGATTCGAGCTGCATCGAGCAAGCTGTCGGGTACACTGACGATAAATTGCCGCATTAAAAATATCCCGAAGCCGCTCACGATAAACGGAATAATCAATGCCGCATAATTGTGCAACAATCCCGTTCCTCCCTGACCGATGAAATCGTTTCCGCCGGCAAAGGGGACGCTCTTCAGTATGAAATACACGGGAATTAAAAACACAAACTGCGGGAACATCATCGTCGAGAGAATTCCTTTGAATAAAAAACCTCTCCCTTTGAACGAATACTTAGCAAGGGCAAAGCCCGCAAGCGAGCTGGTAAAAAGTACGCACAGCGTAACCATACCGGAAACAAATATACTATTAAACAACAACCGCGGAACCGGCAGCGTTGCAAACAAACCGGTGTAGTTGCTCCATTGCGGAGACGACGGTAATAACCTGATCGTCGTTGAGTACAATTCAGCCGGAGTCTTCAATGACCCGGAGATCATTTCCCAAAATGGCAGGAGAATAATGAGCGCACCGAGTAGAAGTATTCCTGTGCCGGTAATGTTTGTGGGTTTGTGGTTATATTTCAACATTTTTAGCATTTATTGAAAAACTTTTTTTTCTAGCCAATTTAACTTTCCTATCG
>PWTU01000300.1 GCA_003562775.1 Ignavibacteriales bacterium | reverse complement strand
TTCCGGTCCGCATAGTGTTTATCGAATACCGACGCCAGATAATAATACGCTTCGGGCCGGTCGGCGTTGAGATCGAGAACCAACCGGTATTTCTTCACTGCATCGGGAATATCCCGTGTAGCTTCGTATGCCCCGGCAAGATGGATCAGCGCATCGCTCAGCATACCTTTGCTTAACAGAGCGACGGTATCGTTAAGTAATCCGATCGCAAACCGGATGTTTCCGATTGCCCTGTGTACAAGTCCGAAATACAAAACCGTATTGGGATCGGTCTCATCGAGATAGTACGCCGTCGAGAGACAACGCAACGCATTCGGATTGTCTTCGAGAAAGTACAACGATATTCCGCAGTTCCTGAAAACAACCGCACTGGAATCGCCGAGTTCGATCAAAAACCGGTACGCCTGCGCCGACTCTTCGAATTTGTTCAGCCGGAAAGTCAAATCGGCGTATCGCCGTAAAAAGCGGCGGTCGTCCGGATCGAGCTGCAATCCCCGGTTCAAAGCATCCAGTGCTTCGTCGTACCGTTCATCCCTGCTGTAAACACCGGCAAGAAAATAGAGAATGGTTGTATTTTCTCTATCGAACGAATGTGCCTGCTCAAGCAACTCTATCGCGGTATCGAACGCACCTGTTTCGGTATAAATCCTCCCGAGATGAAAATACACCGGGAGATACGTCGAGTCGATCTCGAGGACGTTGTAAAATGCCCGCACCGCCTCGTCGTATTGCATCAGGTGTTGACGGCTTCTTGCGAGATAGTACCATAGAAAATGATTTTCGGGATCGGATTCCAGCAGCGGAGTTATGTGCGCGATCGTTCCGGAATAGTGACCGCTTTCGTAGAGGAAACGGTACTCGTTATCACCGCCTTCGACGATCTGAGTTATTATAATCATCGTAAGAATTGTACAAGCAAGGAAGTACTTTCTCATAGTATCGTTCTCCCGGTGATTGTTTTGAGTGTGGAAATGACTTAATTATATTAGATGCATTAGGTGAGAAAAAGTTTCATGAAGGATACGATAAATATTATTCATATCTTAGCGATTCAACCGGATCGACAGTCGCCGCACGGAGAGCCGGGAAAACACCTGCTATAAAACCGACAAACGACAGGACGGAAATTGCAATAATCATGGTCGAATACGACAACACCGGACTGCCTAAAAATACCCATACCGTACTGTCTATATCGACCTGCCGTATCCCGAATACAACACTTATAGCAAGAAGTATGCCGATACTACCACCGATACATGATATTAAAATAGACTCAAATACAAATTGCGAGGTTATATGCCTTTTCCGGGCGCCGACTGCTTTCCTGATGCCAATCTCGCGGGTGCGCTCTTTCACAACAGCATACATAATATTTGCCAGACCTACCCCCGCAATGGATAATGTGAAAAATCCCAACAGAAACAAAAATATCTGCAAGCCCAAACCAACCAAACCGGCTAATCGAGCAAATTCAATGTAGTCCGTTACACGAAGCGCTTGCGTATCATTTGCATCGAATTTGTACTTCGCACCGAGTACGCGTCTCGCTTCTTCAATGACAGTTGACTGAAACTCGACCCCCTCAGGACGAATCAAGATTGATGAAAGGAATCGATGACCGAAGATTGTTTGGAAAGTCGTGTACGGTATGACAGCTCGATTTTCATCCAACCCCCCCTCTGAAATTGTTTGTATCTTATCCTGCATAACCCCGACCACAATAAATGGTGTGCCTTCGAGATTTATAGTTTTACCGACGGGATTCGTATTACCGAACAGTTCCTCGGCAATCTTATTTCCCAGAAAAACTACCCGCCTGCGTTCGCGTATGTCATTTATATTTATGAATCGCCCCCCTGCAACCGGATACATCGACCGGAGAAACTCATACTTTGGATCAACGCCTTCAAAATAAACGGTTCTTGTTGTCCGTTCGGTTACAACTTGTCCCCACCGACCGTAGCGTGGACTGATATACCGGATCTCCGGTATTGCGTTTTGTAATACAAACATATCATCTTCACGAAGCCGAATATATCTTCCGGTTCCCAGTCCGGCATAAGGAATACTTGTCTGCCCGCCGTATACCGAGATGATCTGATCGCCGCTGCCGTAAACTCCCTCAAGCGATTTGTCTATTAACCCTCTGCCGAATGAAAGCAAAATGATAATAGTAAATGTCCCCCAACTAAAAGCAATCGACATAAGAAACGTGCGCAGCTTTTGTTTTCGTATATCTTCTATAAACTCATGGAGCAAAATATACAACATAATGGTGACCTTTTATGATCGTAAGCATTCGACAACATTTAACCGCGCCGCCTTTCTGGCCGGCATCATCCCCGCGGCGAGTCCGATTAATAGAAGAATTATAAAGGTTATCAGTCCCGCTTCGGAGGTAAATGACGGTACGCCTATCGCATCGGTGATATTTTGCGGCAAGAACCGGAGTCCGCTCACGACAAGCCATCCGGCGGCGAATCCAAGAACACCTCCCGCACCTAATATCATGAATGTCTCAATAAAGAATTGCCTGGTAATATCGCCCCGGCGAGCCCCGACCGCACGCATAACCCCGATATCGTGCCGCCGTTCCTGAACCACGACAAGCATGATATTTGCAACTCCGATTCCTCCGACCGAAAGTGTGAGCGTACCGATAAAACCGAGAAATATAGTAAAAGCTATGAAAAAGTTCGAATAGAAACGTATAATATCGGTTGTATCCCAGAGCCATAAGGCATTTCTATCTTCAGAGTGGAATTTATATTTTCTGCTCAAGAGACGGAAAACATTCGACTCAATATCACTTAAATAACGATGGTGGTATGAATTATATATAATGTACCTGACCCTGTCGG
>PWTU01000134.1 GCA_003562775.1 Ignavibacteriales bacterium | reverse complement strand
CTGCCGTCGCGGCTGACAAGCAAGGTGCGTTCCATTGTGACGATGAACGGCGAGCTGGAAGAAGCTTCGGCGGGCGATTCCGTTGTAATTACAATTGAAGATAACATCGACATAAGCAGGGGAGATATGATCGTGCGGAAGAAGAATATCCCGCAAATATCCTCACGGTTTGATGCATTCTTTAGCTGGATGAACCTGCAGCCGATGGAGATTGGCAGACAGTATATAATTATGCATTCGACACGCTCTGTGAAAGCGTATGCAAAGGATATTATTTACCGGTTAAACGTGGATACGCTCCATAGAGAAAAAAACGGCTCGCTTGAGTTGAACGACATCGGGAGGGTTGAGTTCGAAACCTCCCAGCCGTTGTATTTCGATCCGTATAAGAACAACCGGGGCACCGGAAGCTTTGTAGTCATCGATCCCGCATCTAATGTAACCGTCGGTGCCGGGATGATCAGAAGTGCCGTAGTGGAAGAGCGCACACAACCAACGGTAAAGCAAAAAAAATCTCCCGATGTCGTCTGGCAGGAGTGGAACATACCGAGGGAAGTTCGCGAAAAACAAAACGGACACAAAGCCGCGGTATTATGGTTGACCGGTCTTTCCGCATCCGGCAAAAGCACCATAGCCCGCGGACTTGAGAAAAAATTATTCGAACAGGGCTGCCGTACCATGCTTCTCGACGGCGACCAGGTACGACACGGCTTGTGCAGCGATCTCGGCTTCAGCGATTACGACCGCACCGAGAACATCCGCCGCGTTGCTGAAACCGCGCGCCTCTTCTTCGAGCACGGTAACATTGTACTATGCACATTCATATCCCCGTTCCAAAGCGACAGAGACTTCGCCCGCAGTTTACTCCCCGGGGGAAGATTCTTCGAGATATATGTTGATTGCGACATCGAGACAGCAAGAACACGAGATCCAAAGGGACTCTATGAACGCGCATTAAAAGGAGAAATAAAAAACTTCACCGGTATCTCGTCACCATACGAAAAACCGGAGAAACCGGAGTTCGTACTCAATTCCACCGATAGAAAACCGGAAGAATTAATCGAAGAAGTATTTAATCAATTAATGCAGGATAAAGTTTTAAAGAAATTGTTGACTGATTGAATGCTTGGTTGATTGTCTGATTGTCTATAATTCCACTTGATTGCTCAATCATTCAGCCAATGTTCTTTAATTCTTATAATCTTGCATTTACACATGCTACAATCGATCTTAAAGCTAATTGGAAACAGTATAGAAGGGATTTTGAAGGAGGTTACAAGAAATGACTCACGATGAAATCATAAAGAAAAATTTAGATCTTCACGCTGAATGGATGAAATATGTTTTCGATCACCCTGATGTTCTCGATGAAATTCCGAAAGGTGCAGTGCTGGTAATACTTCCCGAAGACGATAGAGAGATGTTTGAAGTAAATAAAAAAGTGATAGAAAAGAAAAAAGCACAGGGAATACCGATATTTGCAGTAACACTGAAAGCGCCGAAGCTGCAGATCACGAATATGGAGGTTGTATCTGCATCGACATAAAATACCGGTAATCTGTAATCAGGAAACCCGCCTACTCCCGACAGAGTCGGGATCCGGCGGGTAAACCTGAAACCTGAATTGTTTTTTTCAGCCTTGGGCTGATCCCAGCCCGACCGATGGCTGGCGGGCGCCTTTGGTGGAAATCACCGGAGCGAAGCGGAGGTAAACAAGCAACCAGCAACGCGCAACCAGAAACAAGCAACCAGAAATCCGAACCCCGGTCTTCGGTCCTTACTTGTGATTCTAAATTTTCATAGTTATATTTTGGTGTTGTAAGAATAAAAGGATTAACACACTGTCGAGGAATAGAACATGGGTATATCTGTTAATTTACCGGAATTAAATATAAAAGAAGATGAAGTAAAGATATTGCTTGCAATAAAGCTTCTCGAAGACGGTATAGTCTCTTTGGGAAAAGCTGCTGAAATAGCAGGTTATTCTGAAAGATCTTTCGTAGAGATACTTCTACGCCGAGGTGTTTCACCGATAAAATATTCAGAACTTGACCTCGATAAAGAACTAAAAAATGCCTGAAAAGGTTATTGTCGACACCTCGGTTCTTATTGCGTTAGAAAAAATCAATCTTCTTGATGTTTTATGCAAGATTTATGATGAAATCATTCTCCCTGAAGCGGTAATCTCCGAGTTCGGTACTATTACCATTGAGTGTTATTCAACTGCAAGAGTTGAAAGTCCATTAGTTAGACTTTTCATAGACAATATCAATATATAGGTAAAGGTGAATCTGAAGCAATTGCATGGGCCAAAGAAACAGGGATGAAATTATTACTCGATGATCTGAAGGCTCGGAAAGTTGCTGAGACCTTGGATTTAACTATCACAGGTACAATTGGTGTGCTTCTAAAAGCTGAGGAAATGGGCATCATAGACAGTGCTCATGCAAAAGCACACGAGCTGAAAGAAAAAGGTTTTTATGTCTCTAACGAATTATTAGATGAACTATCTCGGAAAAGGAAATAGAACCTCTAAAGTCTATCTGAAATGTAACATCTATCATCTAAGTGCTATCAACTATGATCTGATTATCATATGCCCCCGTTTATCCGTTTCACCTTTTGAAGAGACCCAATTGAGGAAATCTGGAACCAGAAACCCCGCAAAAATCACGGGGCAGGTCTGAAACCTGAATTGTTTTTTAATCACCGGAGCGTGCCGCTCTATCATTTTATAAATATTATTGATGCCCCGCTGTACTCCGCTTTACGGAGTCCCGTTTCTATATTTTATAATAGAATTTGTACGGGACGGCATTCCGCACAGCGGAAAAGCGAAGGTAAACCCGGAACCAGTAAGTAGTAGGCAGTAG
>PWTU01000205.1 GCA_003562775.1 Ignavibacteriales bacterium | reverse complement strand
TGGCAAGTACATTGTTTTACATGATTGCAATTTAATCGAAACGATTGAAGCTGCAATTTCTCAAAAATTGCAAGAAACATTGTTACGGTAGTGGAACACAGATGACACTGAAAAAAACAGATTTTCACAGATATTATAATAATCCAATCAGTGAGCATCAGTAAAATCTGTGTTATCTGTGTTCTAATAAATGGGGAAAATACCACACCATGAAAACAAATAACCGCAAAACCTCCTACGTCGTCATGAGCGCTGACCTGGTACATCCCGGCCACCTCAACGTCATAGAACGCGCCCGGCAATTGGGGGATGTCATCATCGGGCTGTTAACCGATAAAGCGATAGTCGGTTATAAACGGCTACCCTATCTTACATACGAGCAGCGAAAAACAGTCGTTGAGAATATTAAAGGTGTTACCGAAGTTATTCCGCAGCATGAACTCGACTTTGTACCGAACCTTAGAAAGCTTCGTCCGGATTATGTCGTGCACGGTGACGACTGGAAAACCGGTGTAAAGAAAAAAGTACGGGAACGTGTCATCGAGACCATCAAAGAGTGGGGCGGAGAGCTTGTTGAAGTCCCGTATACGCATAGCATCTCTTCCAGACAAATAAATAAAGTTCACCGTGAGATCGGCACGACCCCTGAAGTTCGGATGCGGAAGTTCAGACGGCTTCTCGGCGCGAAACCCTTATTGAAATTTATGGAAGCGCATAACGGAATATCAGGTTTGATCGTGGAAAATACCAGTGTGGTTAAAAATGACGTAGTTTGTGAATTTGACGGTATCTGGCTCAGCAGTCTCACCGAATCGGCGTCGAAGGGAAGACCCGACAATGAAGCGGTAGATATCTCCGCCCGTATGGTAACATTGAATGATGTCGTTGAGGTCACAACGAAACCCATCTTATTCGATGCTGATACGGGGGGGAAGCCGGAGCATTTTGTTTATACAGTTAAAACACTCGAACGACTCGGTGTGTGCGGGGTTATAATAGAAGATAAAGCAGGTCTGAAAAGAAATTCATTGTATGGCACCACTGTACCGCAGACGCAGGATGAACCGCAAAATTTTGGCGAGAAAATTTCAAGAGGTAAACAAGCCCAAATTACAGACGATTTCATGATCATTGCACGAATAGAGAGTCTGATACTCGGTAAAGGCGTTGACGATGCGATAGATCGTGCAAAAATCTATATCGATGCAGGTGCAGACGGTATCCTGATACACAGCAAAAACAAAACTCCAGAAGAATTATTACAATTTTGTCAACGATACAAAAATTTCAATCATAGCGTTCCGCTCGTCGCCGTACCGACTACCTACAATATGATATTGGAAAATGAGTTACAGGATGCCGGGGTAAATATAGTAATTTACGCAAACCAAATGCTCCGCAGCGCATATCCGGCAATGGTCAAAACGGCAAAATGCATACTCGAACATGAGCGCTCATACGAAACAAACGGCAGTATCATGAAAATAGATGAGATATTGAATTTAATTCCGGGATAAAGACAGTAAGGTGGAGACCACCTCCAAGGTGGCCTCCACCTTCGCGATGGTATCTCCTAATCAACCAATCATACAATCAATATCACAGACTATTTATTAATGATAGATCCAAAAATATTCCTTAACACCTTACAAAAAAACGGCATCGAGTTCTTCACCGGCGTACCCGATTCCGCGCTCAAAGATTTCTGTTCCTGTCTGCTGGATATGATACCCGATGATAAACACATTATCAACGCAAATGAGGGTCTTGCAATAGGTTTGGCAGCAGGATATCATCTTGCTACGGGTAAAGTACCGTGTGTCTATATGCAGAATGCCGGTTTCGGGAATGCAATTAATCCTTTACTCTCTCTCGCAGATTCATCCGTGTACGGTATTCCGATGCTATTGCTTGTCGGCTGGCGGGGGGAGCCGGGCATGAAAGACGAACCACAGCATATGAAGCAAGGCAGGGTGCAGGTTCCACTTCTTAATGCATTAGAAATAAATTATGATATTATTGGCCCGGGCGATGAAAATATCAATTCAAAAATTAAACATGCAACTCAAATTTCTAATGAAACTAAACACCCGTTTGTAATGCTTGTACGAAGAAATAGTTTCGATAAGTATAGCGGAGCAGTAAGAAATGGACAAAATAATAGTCTCACAAGAAAGATCGTCATCGAAACTATTTTGAACACTATTGAAGATAACGCAATCGTCGTTTCTACGACCGGTTTGATCTCACGGGAAATTTATGAATGCCGTGAACGGCTCGGAATGTCTCACAGAAATGATTTCCTGAATGTTGGGGCAATGGGACATACCGGTCAGATTGCCCTTGGAATTGCACTACAACATCCGGATAGACAGATGTACTGCATCGATGGGGATGGTGCTTTCTTAATGCATATGGGAAGTGTTGCGATCATAGGTTTAAAAGAACCTCATAATTTTAACCATATCGTTCTGAATAACGGCGCTCATGAGTCGGTGGGAGGACAACCGACTGCCGGCTACTTTATCGATAGTGCAGCAATTGCACGTAATTGCGGATACAGGTGGACTGCAAGATGTAAACTTCAAGGAGATATTGAACAAAAGCTTGGTGATATAAAAAATGTAAGGGGTCCGGCACTAATCGAGATCATCATGGGATTGGATGAAACGCTTCCGGGTAGACCATCGAAAGCTCTTCATACTATCAAAGATGATTTCTTAAGTTTTTCCAACGATTTCAAATGACCATATATGATAAGAAGGATTATCGTATCAGTATTAATTAAATATGGATTACTTGGTAAAGCCAAAATTATACGAAATAATATATTTCAAATCTATTCCATCATTATTCGAAATCTCAGTGGTAATTTT
>PWTU01000217.1 GCA_003562775.1 Ignavibacteriales bacterium | reverse complement strand
GTTTTTGCTACAAATATTGCGCACCTACGGTGCGCTAATAGGTCTATCAATGTCATTGGTAAAATGAAGGAATTTTGCTTTTTAAATTTATTTTAGCTATATGGATGTTCGTTGAGCGTTGACCGAAATCTATGGCATGTGCGTTGGAGGCAAGCGCACGCGGGTTTTTATTTCGGTCATATACAGAACTTATTGATTTTTTGAAATCGATGTGGCCGAAATAAACGGCATGTGTGTTGGGTGGCATTGTGAGTGTGGTGTTTAGATTTCGGCACCCCGTACAGCGGGGCTTTTGGTTACTTTTCTTTTGGGCGGCAAAAGAAAAGTAACAATTAAATAACTAAAAACATTAAGTATGAAAACACAAAGCGATAATAGCTCCATACCTTCCGTCAAAAACCTCACCGTCTACTACGGCGTAGTAAAAGCCCTGGAGGATGCTTCTTTCGTAGTCAAGTCCGGCGAAATCATCGCATTGATCGGTCCCAACGGTGCGGGGAAATCCACCGCATTAAGAGCGGTGAGCGGTATATTATCTTCTACTGGCGGTGAAATACGAAACGGAAATATTAAATTCGAAGGAAATGACATCAAAGGTATACGAACGGATCAGCTCGTTCATCTTGGAATGACACTCCTGCCCGTAGGGAATTTCATTGCAATCCAATAGATATAAAATCGCTTAGAAAAAGATATGGTTTGTCGCAGGAAAAGTTTGCTCAACTTCTTGGAATAAGCACGGGTACATTAAGAAATTGGGAGCAAGGGAGGCGGAAACCTGAGGGGCCTGCGAGGGTATTGTTAAAAGTAGCGTCAAAGCATCCTGATGCTGTGCTCGATGCGGTTTCCGAATGAAGCTCGAAATGAAAATTCACAACGGATTAAACTGATTATATTGATGAAACTATTGAATTGAGTATCTTGCAGCCAATCAATCAATCATTCAATCCCTCTTCACAGATGGCCCCCACCTCCCATCGCTCATCCCATCGCGCAGATGTCTATCTCACATTGGATCGTATTTGTAACTCATAACTTGAATTTCGTGATTTAAGATTTCGGTACTGTTTGACATTCAAGAATGCAAAATTTATATTGATAAATATATATATCAGGAATTGCTATTATAATCACTTATTTGTGAAAGAAGCGAGAAACGCCATGAAAGAGAAACAATTGTTGGAGAGAATTACTGTTGATCCTACGGTTATGGTTGGGAAGCCGGTAATCAAGGGGACTCGTTTGACGGTTGAATATATCCTTAATTTACTCGCTCATGGGGCGACCCCTGATGATATTTTGACAGAATACCAAGGACTTACGTTGGAGGATATTCAAGCTTGTTTGCTCTTTGCTACGAAATCCTTAGAAAATACCGACTTTATGCCGCTTGAAACAGGGAAGGCATAAATGCGTTTTCTCGTTGATGAATGCACCGGACCCAAAGTCGCACAATGGTTACGTGAGAAAAATCATGAAGTATTCTCAGTTTATGAACAAGCGCGCGGCATGATTGATGATGATGTTATTAAAATGGCTTATATTGATAATTGGATTCTGATTACAAACGATAAAGGGTTTGGTGAAAAAATATTTCGAGAAGGTCATCCGCATAGAGGTGTAGTTTTCTTGCGCCTCGAAGATGAAAGAACCGTTACGAAGATAAAAACTATCAACAAATTGCTTGAACTATACTCAGATCAATTATCCGATAATTTTGTGGTAGCAACAGAGACGAAAGTCCGATTTGCACGAAAGTAGTAATTTGCTAATGGAGCTCACGTGAAAAAAGAATTATTTGACGATCTTTTGGAAAGTATAGAATAAGGTGGTGCAGTTCTGAGGGAGGAGAAGAAACCATGTATAAATCCTTTTGAATAATCCCTTCGCACAGATGGACCCCACCTCCCATCGCTCATTCCATCGCGCAGGTGGAGACCATCTCTCCATGCATCCATGCAAACATGCAAACATGCATACAATCAATCAATCAACCAACCATTCAATCCCTCCGCACAGCTGGAATCCACCTCCCATCGCTCATCCCATCGCACAGGTGGAGTCCATCTCTCCTGCCCCGTAAGTATTTGATTTTCAATGAATATTTTGCTAATATATGCTGTTTATATGAATTAATTCAACGAAAACGGAGGCGGTTTTATTGATCACCAGGTACGGTTACAATGTGGTGTTGACGGTAGGAGGGATTACTCTTGTCGGAATACTTGCCTCATACTTTGGCATACAGCATGTTGTTCTAAAATATTCCATTATCGGCGTTCTGGCTGTGCTTTTGCTTTTCACCCTCTACTTTTTTCGTGATCCGGAGCGAACTATCCCGGAAGGTGAAAATTTAATTGTATCTCCGGCAGACGGAAAATTAGTGCTCATCAAGGAGCTTGATCATGCGGATTATCTTGAATCGCCGGCAATTCAGCTTAGCATATTTCTCTCTCCTTTGAATGTGCATGTGAACAGAATCCCCTGGAGCGGCACGGTTGGTTATTACCGGTACATTAAAGGAGATTATATGGTTGCCTATGATCACCGGGCGTCGGAGAAAAATGAACGGACAGAGATTGGAGTCGAGCGGGACGGGCAGAAGATATTGTTCAAGCAAATCGTGGGATCGATTGCGCGGCGCATAGTTTGTCCGCTGAAAGAAGGGGATACCGTAACCGCGGGTGAACGATTCGGCATGATTAAGTTCGGGTCGCGAATGGATGTAATTCTTCCCCGCAATGCTACGATACAGGTGGAAGTAGGGCAAAAGGTTGTGGGAGGAGAGACCGTACTGGCGGTGCTGGCGGATTAGTGCCGGTGATGAGTAAAAATACACCCGGGAGCAAACAGGTTTGGATGGTATTCAATACATGAAAATTACAAGAGCATTCGTACCGAACATGTTTACCACGCTAAACATGTTCAGCGGTTTTATGTCGATTATATCCTCGACACAGGGTAATTTCATCGTCGCCGCGTGGTTTATTATTCTCGCCGCCGTATTCGATGCACTCGACGGCATAATGGCCCGCATTACCAAATCGTCGAGCGAATTTGGTGTAGAATTCGATTCGCTCTCTGATATAGTTTCATTCGGTGTTGCACCTTCGTTTCTTGTGTATAATATCGCATTGCACGAGTTTAATAACATCGGTATTATCATCAGTGCGTTGCCCATGATTTTCGGAGGTATACGTCTCGCCCGGTTTAATGTACAACTATCCGGGTTCGACAAAGAGTTTTACCGCGGTTTGCCTATACCGTCGGCTGCAGGGCTGATTGTTACCTATGTATTGACATTCTACGATCAAAATGCAGGATTGACCGGATTCTGGGGCGGTATGCTTATACCGATGATAGTTGTGTCGTCTTTATTAATGGTATCGTTAATCAAGTATGATACCCTACCGAAACCGACGAAAGAAGCGTTGAGGGAAAGTCCGGCAAAAATAATTCTGGTAATGCTGGCGATAATCGCAATCGCAGTGACAAAGGGGTATGCTCTTTTTTACATTTTTGTTGCCTACGCATGTTCGGGACCGATACGTGCAGCGATCGAGAAAGCGGCGCAATTTATACGTGGGGAAGTCGTGGATGAAGATGCCTCGGATGAGGCAACGAGTTTGGATGCATGAATAGAAATTCTAAGCTCTAAATACTAACGCGGCATAGCTGCAACCAGGGATATACAACACGGAGACATAGAGAACACGGAGAAAGATTGAGCTTTAAAACATTATCTATTTTTCATAACAATTACCATTATAAATCATTTATAATTCTCCGTGCTCTCTGTTCCTCCGTGGTAAAAGTAACTTTGTTTTTTGTGCACAGATTTTACTCTTAATGTACTAATTCTAAATTAAGCATGTACAAAGCAACCATAACAATAACATTAAGACCCTCGATTCTCGACCCTGAGGGGAAAACTGTCGAACAGAGTTTACATCAGCTTGGCTATGAAAATGTACGGCATGTTCGCATCGGAAAACATATCGAGCTTAAGGTTGATGCAGAAACGGAGGAGAAAGCGGGGGAGACGGTCGATAGTGTATGCTCCAGGCTGCTTGCAAATCCTGTGATGGAAGATTATTCACTTACCCTCACAAAAATAGAGAAGGCGGAGAAGGAATGAGTGAGAAACCGCGTGCAGTTGTTATTGTTTTTCCCGGATCGAATTGCGATCACGATGCGTTTTACGCATTGCGAAAGATTATGGGTATTGACGCCCGGTTTGTCTGGCATAAGGAAGAGTCGTTAGGAGATGCGGATCTTGTTGTGCTTCCCGGAGGATTTTCCTATGGAGATTATCTCCGGTGCGGCGCCATTGCGCGGTTTTCACCGATAATGAAAGAGGTGATTAAATTTGCCAATGACGGTGGCATTGTGCTGGGAATTTGCAATGGATTCCAGGTGCTCTGTGAGGCGAGCCTGCTGCCGGGAGCACTTGTCAGGAACCGGCATTTGATGTTTATATGTAAAGATGTTCATATCCGGGTCGAAAACGCCAAAACAAGATTTACCGCCGGATGCTCCCGCGGGGATGTACTGAAAATACCGGTGGCGCATGGTGAGGGGAATTATATTATCGATCCTGAAGGACTTGAAGAGTTGCAAAAAAATCAGCAAATTATATTTAGATATTGTAATGCGGAAGGTGAGATATCCGATCTTGCCAATCCGAACGGGTCGCTTGAGAATATTGCCGGAATTATAAACCGCGACGGAAACGTTCTCGGTATGATGCCGCATCCCGAGCGGGCAATGGAAAATTTGCTCGGTAAGAGCGACGGTAAAAAGATATTTCAGTCTGTAGTAGATAGTATTGTATATTCAAATAAAAAAATAATGGCGGATTAGTCCGCAAAGGAGAGCAAGATCATGTTTGGAAATCTCGGAGCAACGGAAATAATTCTTATACTTCTGGTTATCCTGATATTTTTCGGTGCTCGCAAAATCCCCGAACTCGCACAGGGGTTGGGTAAGGGAATGCGTGAGTTCAGAAAAGCGGCACGTGAAATTCAGGACGATATAAGCGAAGAAAAAAGACAGAGTAACGATTCAACATCGACGAAAACGTCCGAATCTGCACGAGCGGAGAAACCATCTTCGGAGACCGGAAAAACAGAATAGAATCAACATCCACTCTCATACAAAATTATCGGTGAATGATTGCTGAACGATCTGATTACAGCTCGCTGAGGAAAAACCTTCTCGACGGCAACCCTTCTGTAGTACGTCTCGTAACAGATTATCTTCAACGGATAAAAGAACATACTCATATCAATGCTTTTATTACCGTGTTCGATGATCGGGCATTGCAGTATGCACACGCTGTAGACGAAAAGTTACACTCTGGAGACAATCCACCGTTAGCCGGCATGATAGTCGCCGTCAAAGATAACATCTGTATCCGTAATACACGCGTCACCTGTGCATCCAAAATGCTCAGTGAGTTTACATCGATTTACGATGCGACGGTTGTTAAGCGTCTGGAGGATGCAGGGGCTATCATAATAGGCAAGACGAATTTGGATGAATTTGCAATGGGATCGTCCAGTGAGAGTTCGTACTTTGGTGCGGTTCGCAATCCGCACGATCCGGAATACGTGCCGGGCGGTTCAAGCGGGGGATCTGCAGCGGCAGTTGCGGCAGATTGTGCGATAACGGCAATCGGCAGCGATACCGGCGGTTCGATCAGGCAGCCGGCTTCCTTTACCGGTATATACGGGTTGAAACCGACGTATGGAAGAGTATCACGCTGCGGGTTGGTAGCGTTTGCATCGTCGTTCGATCAAATCGGTCCGTTCGCACGATCGGTAACGGATGTAGCATTATTGCTATCGGTGATCGCCGGGTATGACCCCTCCGATTCAACGTCATCGAAGATTGCCGTTCCCGATTATACTGAACGGCTGTCGAAAAATATATCAAAGTTACGAATAGGGGTGCCGGAGGAATATTTCACAAGCGATCTTGACGAAAATGTGCGTTCCGTTATCGATGAACAAATTTACCGGTTAAAGGATTTCGGTGCAGGGATTAAAAAGATCTCCCTGCCGCATACCGAATATACCATTGCCGCTTATTATATTCTGACAACCGCAGAAGCATCATCGAATCTTGCACGGTACGACGGTGCACGGTATACCTACCGGGCGGAAGAGATATCGGATCTTAATGATATGTATACCCGATCGAGGAGTGAGGGATTCGGCGAAGAAGTAAAGCGCCGCATTATGCTCGGTACTTTTGTGTTGTCAACCGGTTATTATGATGCGTATTACCGGAAAGCGCAAAAGGTGCGGCGGTTAATAAAAGGTGATTTCGATAAAGCATTTTCGGAGGTCGATTGTATCGTAACGCCGACATCGCCGACGACGGCTTTTCGCATCGGAGAGAAAGTCGATGATCCGCTTCAGATGTACCTTACGGACGTTTATACAACATCGGCAAATCTTGCAGGCATACCCGGAATCAGTATCCCGTGTGGAAAAGACCGGAAGGGTATGCCGGTCGGTTTACAACTTCTCGGAAAACAATTTGACGAGAAAACGCTGTTGAACACAGCGTTTGCGCTTGAACAATAATTAATCCAATAACCCGAAACTATTAACGAGTAAAATCATGAGCGTACTTGTCGATAAAAAAACCAAACTCGTAGTTCAGGGGATAACAGGAGGTGAAGGAAGTTTTCACACTCAGCAAATGGTTGAGTACGGAACGAACGTTGTTGCAGGCGTTACTCCCGGAAAAGGCGGAATCATGCATCAGGATATTCCGGTGTATAATACCGTTGCCGATGCAGTGAAAGAGAGAGGCGCAAATGCATCGGTTATTTTTGTGCCGGCAGCGTTTGCCGCCGACGCTATCCTCGAAGGAATAGACGCAAAACTCCCTCTGATTATCTGTATTACGGAAGGAATTCCAACCCGCGATATGATGCGTGTTAAAACCGCACTTGATGCAAGTGACACACGATTGATCGGACCGAATTGTCCCGGCGTAATCTCACCGGGGAAAGCAAAAATCGGTATCATGCCCGGCTTTATACATAAAAAAGGAAACATCGGTGTCGTATCACGCAGCGGAACGTTGACCTATGAAGCCGTGTATCAACTGACTCAGCTCGGCATCGGTCAATCGACCTGTATCGGAATCGGCGGCGACCCGATTGTCGGAACGCAATTCATCGATGCGATTAAATTATTTAACGAAGATAAGGATACCGATGCGATAGTAATGATCGGTGAAATCGGCGGCACCGCGGAAGAAGAAGCCGCAGAGTACGTAAAGAAAAATGTTAAAAAACCCGTCATCGGATTTATTGCCGGACGGACGGCGCCTCCGGGGCGGAGAATGGGGCACGCAGGGGCTATCATTGCGGGCGGTAAGGGAACCGCGATGGAAAAGATGGAGGTAATGAAGAAAGCGCGCATTACGGTTGTGGAAAGCCCCGCGCTCATTGGTGAAACGGTGAAACGTGTTATGCAACGCCGCGGACTGCTGAAACCGGCAAAACCAACAAAGAAAACCACTACAAAATCAACGGCAACAAAAAGAAAAATTGGAAAATAGAAAGGAAACATAGTGGAACGAACGCTTGCAATCTTAAAACCCGATTGTCTACGGAAAAATCTTATTGGTGCGGTCATCAAACAAATAGAGGAGAGCGGATTTAAAATAATATCGATGAAATTGGTTCGACTGACGAAAGCGGAAGCGGAAGGTTTTTATGAAGTACACCGGGGCAGACCGTTTTTTGAGGATTTAACCGTTTTTATGAGTTCAGGCGCATGTGTGCCGATTGTCCTCGAGAAAGAAAATGCTGTGGCAGATTTTCGTAAGCTCATAGGAGCAACCGATCCTGCCGAAGCGGATGAGGGAACGGTTCGGAAACTCTATGCCGACAGCAAAGGGGAAAATATCGTTCACGGGTCGGATTCAGTGGAAAACGGTAAAATTGAGATTGCATATTTCTTCCCGGGAAGTGAATTAGCCAGGATGACCGCTTAATTTCTGAAATATACAAATTTCACCATTTCGTTAAATTTTTACTTGATTTATAGCAAGTATTTTATTAAATTGTAACATTTTACCGTATTACGATTGATTGGAAGCCCTTGCGCATGGCGGCATCATCCGGGAAGACCACTATCATTGATGTATTACGCGCCCTTACTGCGAGAGAGAAATTTCTTGTGGTATTCGGCGCACTTTTATTAGCTGTTGGAGTGTGGAGCGGATCCTTAATTATTATTATAACGGTCATCCTGATCTCCGTTGGTTTGTGGGGATACGTTTATTTTTCAATGGCCTCACGGATTACGCCCACGGGAATTCATCACACTGCTCTGCGTGAAACAGACGGGGATCTATCAGTCGATACGGAGGAAAATGTTGATGACGCGGATCATACGGAGGGTTTAAGCGATACAGATGCCGGTCGTGAATACACACAAGGTGCATACCGGGGAACAACACATTTTATGAAATCGACTACGCCGGAACCGGAACAACGGTTGACCGAGGCACATTTGCTGCAATTTTTCGATCTTGAATCGGAAGTGTTTCCCAGCAGCAGCGAGCCGCGCAGCGAGTTTGAGTTTTTACTGGGAAAAGTACTTGTTGCGCTAAAGGAGTCGCTCGTTGCACATACTGCGGCATTCTTCTGGGTGAATTTCGAAAAGCAAGAACTGGTATTTCAGGGAAGAGCAAGCGATAGCCATAATCTTGTTGCCGACCGGAAGATTCCGCTCGAGAATGATATTGTCAGCCAGATAGCGCGAAACGGGAAGCCGGAATTTATTTCACACATTAATCCGAGTTCAGAGCGCGATATTTTATCGTATTACCGTGATTACGATTTTGTGAAATCGTTTATCGGGGTGCCGGTCCATTATCAAGGACCCGATTCGGAAAAAACGGTTGTCGGCGTGCTCGCTATCGATAGTAAGGCCGAAGATGCATTCGGATCTGAAACCCTCACATTGCTCAGTCAATTTACGAAATTATTGACCGGTTTGATCAAGAGCCACACAGAGAAGTATGATCTTCTCATCGATTCCGAATTGGTTCTCTCGATACGAAGGATGCATGAATCGATGCGGGAGAATCTGCAGCTCCGTACCATCGTCGAAACACTGGTTGAACACACAAAGAAGCTAATCGGTTACGATTACATTGCTGTAACCATGTTTAACGATGATAAGCGCGCGTGGGTTGTCTATTATGTCGATATACCGCATGGGGGTACATACGTTCCCCCGCACCTGATCGTTAATCAGGATAAAAGTCTGGTCGGTGCGGTGCTTGAATCGAACAAGCATCTCCTTGTAGACGATATTTCGACAATTGAAATCCCGCGCTTTAACAACGAGGAAAAGATCGATAGTGACGGGTCAATCTTGATTGCGCCGATAAGTTCATTTAAGAAGTGCTACGGCACGATAAGTCTGGAACGGCGCGAGCGATCGGGTTATTCGGCGCGTGATATTGAAGTGCTCTACCGGTTAGTAGAGAACACGGCTTCGGCTCTGGAAATTTTATACATGTCGGAGCTAGTCGAAAAATATGTAATCGTCGATGATTCCACCGGATTGCTCAAGAAAAATTATTTTGAACAACGATTAAAAGATGAGATCCGTCGCGCCGATGATTTTGGCAGTGATCTGACATTTCTGATCTTTTCGATCGATTCAATGCAGCAGTTACTCGACCGGTATGGGAAGGAAGGACTTGATGCAGCCATTTTTTCGTTCTCGAAGTTCTTAAAGAATGCTATCAGACAATACGATCTATTGGGCCGGCTCGATTACAACAAATTTGGCGTTGCACTCTTGAATACGACTGCGAAGGAAGGGTATCTGTGGGCCGAGAAAATCCGGAAAAATTTTGCAAGTCAGGTGCTGACATTAAATCATAAAACGACTTCGATCACTATCAGTTCGGGAGTTTGCGGATTAAGCGAATCGATGCAGTTTACCGAGCTTTTGCAACATACAACCGCTGCATTTCACAAAGCGGTTGAAAGCGGCGGAAATACGATAAAAGTTTATTAATAACTTCATAATGGAATTTTAAGCGGAGATGATATGGCAAAATCACAAACATTTGCTGACAAGCTGTCTAAAGGGCAACGAAAATCGCGGGTAATATGTCCGAAGTGCAATACCGAGTTTTCTTATATTCTGCACGTAACATCGGAAAAATCCCAAAAGACGGGCGCCTATAGATTTAATCAACGGCAGGAACGCGTTTGTAAATGCAACGAAAAACAAATTTATAATTAGGTATGAAACGCTGCTTCCTCATTGTCCTTGACGGTGTAGGAGTGGGAGAGCTTCCGGATGCAGACAAATTCGGTGATCGCGGGAGCGCAACTTTACCGCATGTTGCGGAAGCGGTCGGCGGACTTTCATTGCCGAACCTTGAGAGATTGGGAATCGGTAATATTGTTCCGACACAAGGTGTGCCGCCGGTCGAAAATCCGCACGCGATGTTCGGCAAACTCCGGGAACAGTCGGCCGGTAAAGATAGCACGACCGGGCATTGGGAGATTGCGGGCGTCATAACATCGAAGCCGTTTGCACATTATCCGAATGGGTTTCCCGGGGACATCATTGAAGAATTTATCCGTCTTACAGGATGCGGCAGGGTTCTCGGTAACGAACCCGCATCGGGTACGGAGATCATAAGCCGGTTCGGCAAAGAGCATATTCTAACCGGTTACCCGATAGTATACACATCGGCTGATCCGGTTTTTCAGATAGCCGCACACGAACAAATTGTATCGCTCGAGCGTCTATATGAGTGGTGTGAGATCGCACGAAACAAAATTATGGTGGGCGATCGCGAGGTAAGCAGGGTCATTGCACGCCCGTTTATTGGAGAACCTGGTGCCTTTTCAAGAACGGCAAACAGAAAAGATTTTTCTGTAGAGCCGAAACGAAACACAATATTCGATCATCTAACCGATAACGGCATTCTGACGATGACCATCGGAAAAGTTGATAATTTATTTG
>PWTU01000279.1 GCA_003562775.1 Ignavibacteriales bacterium | reverse complement strand
TTAATTCTTCCCATTCATATAATCCGCCGGACGGGAAGTACTGTGCACTATTGGAAGAAACATCAAAATCATCGTCATCGGGATCAACAAGCTTCTGTAGAATTGCGTGAACCGCACTGTTGGCAATATTCCGCGCCTGATTTACGTTATAGGATTCGATATTTCGGGCGAGAGTGGAACTGCTAAGATTACTCATAATGGCGTTATAGGTAAATAGAGCTATAACCAGGGAAAAAATTAAAATTACTGCAAATTTGCCCACAACAGAACTCCTTTAATTTTTTTGCGGTAAATAAAGATTTCTTAAAAGGACATCACGTTGAGCCGCTGCAAGTAAATTACCCGACTCGTTCATCACATTTTCAATCTCACATGTCACCCGTATACGTAAAAGTGCATGGGATGCACCGGGTAAATTAAGTGTTTCAAAATGGAGCGATTGCAAAAATACATTTTCCAGTCGCTCAACCGGTTCACTCCCATCCGGGAATTCCCGGTATAATCGAAGAGATTTATCGACACGTTCGAAGATGAGAATTTCTCCATCCGTATTTTTAATTTTGATTGTGGTGTCGGACAATTCTTTAAATTCAACAAGATTCTTAATATCTTCCTGTATGAGATCCACGGTCACACTTGCTATACCCTGCAGTTCCTGTAATATCCGGTTTTCCACGTTGGATTCCACCATAGTAGATTGTATATTCAACACCAGCAATACTATAAGCCCCACAATTATTGCGGAGGAAACAATATCTAATAATACTGACATAGCTCCATGCTCTCGATGTTAATTTCTACCAAATAGGATTCACCGCCCCCCTGTATTCAACCTTCAAATTATATTCATCATTATCCGATTTTTTATAAACACGGATAGTTACCTGCCTGCCGGTTACATTGTGAACCAATTGTTTTTCCCCGGAGAGACCGATAGTAGCATACAAAGTATCTTCAAAAACGGTCGGGTATTCGAGCCGGTAATTTGGGTCGGTAACATCGTATAAATTATCAAATACTGCATCAAGTTCACCATATTCGTTCACATAATAAAAAACCGTTTCCATCAAAGATTGGCCGAAGTTAACCGCTTCCATATCAATCTGATGGTCAAGCGTACCCGACAGAGAATTAATTTGCGATCTATGTATCGACAGCGATACATTCATCAATAATATCAAAGCTCCTATCGCAAGTAATGTTTGACCTGTTGACATTTCAGTCCTCAACTGTGGTGGCAATTACTTCTTCGAGACTTGTTTCACCGCGTTTTATGCGCTCCATCCCCGACCGTCGCAGAGACCACATTCCCCCTTTGGTTGCTATCTCACGGATTGTTCTTTCGTCGATATCGGTTTTTGCGCTGATGATGGATTGCTTGATATCCTTTGTGAAGTAGAGCGCCTCGTGTATTGCGGCGCGGCCTTTATAGCCGCCGTTGCACTTCTGACATCCGACCGGCTCAAAGAATTGATTTTCCTCCAGCTCCTGTTCGGTAAATCCGAATTTAATGTACGGGTGCCATTCATTCTTTTTTACCGGCTGTTTGCAATGATTGCACAGCGTCCGGAGCAAGCGCTGCGCAACGATAATATTTATCGCATATGCAATGAGGAACGGCTCGATGCCCATTTTAAATAACCGCGACACCGCGCTCGGTGCATCGTTGGTATGCAAGGTTGAAAACGTGAGATGACCGGTGTTTGCAAGCTTGATGGCGGTTTCGGCGGTGATTTTATCCCGCATCTCGCCTACCAGCACAATGTCCGGATCATGCCGGAGTATCCCGCGCAACGCCTGTTCGAACGACATCTTATGACCGATCTTCAACTGCCGGGCGCCGTGTATGATATACTCAACCGGATCTTCGACCGTTAACACGTTCACCGTCGGATCGATTACCTGGTGGAGCGCCGCAATTATCGTTGTACTTTTACCTGATCCGGTCGGTCCGGTAAGGATAACCATTCCCTGCGGTTGTTCGATCGCCTTGTGGAAATTTTCTTTCGCCGGTCCGGTTAAGCCGAGTTTATCAATGTCGGTTATAACCTTCCGGTCGTCGAGCACCCGGATAACTATGCTTTCATGCTTGTGCATAAACTCGGTTGCAACGATGGGCATGATGCTTACACGGAACCGGATATTATGCCCGTCGATGTTGCGCTCTATAAACCCGTCTTGCGTTGTTTCCCGTTCGAACCGGTCCACATTCTTCGAGCGGTCTTTTATAACAGCGGTGATCGCCTCGGGCATTGTATTTTCCTGCACATGCCACAAGTGCAGATTTCCGTCGATGCGGAAATGAAACTCCGACCGTTTGCCCCGCTTCGGTATTATATGAACATCACTCGCGTCTTTCCGGACGGCTTCGACCAGCGCGCCTTCGATCAGGTTTATCAGAGCGCTTTTGTTAATCTCGGCTTCGAGTTCCTCTTCGTTTAACCCGTTGTCCTGATTATCCTCTACCTCGATATCGAAATCGCTATCCGCGAGCATCTTGAGATATTCATTTTTCCGGGGCGATACCTGATCGATAAGGTATTGTATATCCTTAACGCGTGAGTAACAGATTTCGTATTTTTTTACCCCGAAGTGACGGGCAACCACGGATATGCTGCGATCTGTCGGATCTGCCGCTATGATGAGCAGTTTGTCGGTTTGCTTCTCGTCGAATCGCAGCGGCAAGATCAAGGTGTTGATCATCAGCTCGCGTATGTTTTCAGGCATTCCCTCGACGAACTTCCGGATGAATTTTATCCGTGCATCGTCGATGTATTCCTGATTAATACGTATTTCACGGAAGGCGTACAGGTTCGCAACCTCGCTGAAAACGAGATCGTGGTCGAGCTTGAACTCTTTTACAAGTATCTGACCGAGATTGCGCTT
>PWTU01000533.1 GCA_003562775.1 Ignavibacteriales bacterium | reverse complement strand
TAAATGCCTACTGAAAGAAGAATTACAAAGTAAAAACCGATGATTAAATAGTCGATGGTGACCATAGTGGTTGTTCCGGATATTAATTATTGTAGAATAATTATAAAAATTTAGCCACGAAAACACCAGAGCCCTGAAAGGGCAAGATCAAAAACGCAATATAGAACCATATTATTTCCGAACAAATACATATGAAAGTAACAATCCCATCGATACCGTGACTGTGGTACCGATAATTGTATACCATGTCCACGCTATTGAGGTAAATAATATGACATATATCATCACCAGAATACCCGTAAAGAAAGCCGGTATTGCGTGTATCTGTTTTGTCCGGGTAAATAATACGCCGAGGAAAAACGTGCCGAGCAAACCGCCGTAGGTAAAGGATGCTATGCTCAATGCAAGCTCGACAACTGCCTGCGGGCTTTGCATAAATAACAGCGCCGAACAGGCAAGCAATATCGACCATATAACAATAAAGACACGGGAAATGGCAACCTGATTATCTTCGGTAAACCATTTCGAATACGGAATTAAATAATCGTATACCGTGGCCGATGTCAGAGAACTAATCGATCCTGCAAGCGTTGACATTGCTGCCGCAAACAGCCCTGCGATAATCAAGCCCGATAAACCGGTCGGCATTTCCTGTACGATAAATGTCGGAAATACTTCGTCGGGTGTTATGTTTGCGCCTCCGTAATATACGTACAATAATGATCCGAGGAATAAAAATATAGCAAACTGAAAAATAACGATTATCCCGGTTCCAATAAGCGCTTTACGGCTTGAGGTTACAGCGCCTGTGGTCAGCAATCGTTGTACTATCAACTGATCGATACCGTGTGAAGCCATAGAGAGAAATGCACCGCCGATAATTCCCCCTAAGAAAGTATACGGCGTCTTAAAGAATTCGCTCAAACCTCCTTCGGGTGCAAAGTAAAAAATCTGAAGCTTCCCTTCACGGAATGCTTCGGAAATTGCACCGGTCAGTCCACCCGGAATTAAACCGGCGACGATAATGATTGCAGCAATAGCGCCGCCGATATATACACACATTTGAATTACGTCTATCCAGATTACCGACCGGATCCCGCCTATAAACGTGTAGGTCAATGCAACCAGTGCAATGATTGCTATCGATAGAACATAAATTTCGATGTGAGACATTGAATCCGCCGCTGCGGTACCGCGCAGGATAACGGCAAGCGGTATTGCCGTAGCAAATAACCGGACGCCGTCTGCGGCAAGCCGGGTCAGCATAAACGTTCCCGATGCGATATTTTTCATCTTCGCCCCGAAACGGTTGTGCAGAAAGGCATACGCAGTGCCGAGTTCGCCTCGAAAATATGCAGGCAGAATAACAAAGCTGACGACTATTCGTCCGATCAGATACCCGATGGTAATCTGTAAAAAATTAAGATTCGTCAGATACGCCAATCCCGGAACGCTGATGACCGTAAGCGTACTTGTTTCGGCTGCAACGATCGCAAAACAAACCGCCCACCAGGGGATCTTTTTACCGCCGAGAAAATAATCTTTCGTTGTTTTTTGTTTACCCGCAATCCGTATACCGAAGTATGTTATACCGACTATGTATACGACGAGAATAATTAAATCGAGATATGTAAAACCCATAATGAACTGTTAATTATATGAATGAATAAGTTGTATAAAATCAATGTAATGCTCCCACAGATTAAGAAATCCCACAGAATTTTATCTTCTGTGGGAGATTCAATTCAGTGGGAGAATAATTCAAATCTTGATAAATATTTTTTTCTTATACAGAATCAGCATCAACAAATACATGAAAACGATAAATGTAATCGCAAAGGCAAGCGAACCGTTCATATAGCCGAAGAGCGGTACATATATGTTGTTGTAAATATACGCTTTCAGAGGTATGGATTCACCACCGGATGTGACTTTGATAATGTTGAGCAGACGGGCGACAATACCCGACAATACAAATACCGTAATGGCGTTCAGGCCGTATACAAGAAACGGCTGGGTGAATCTTCTATATCCTTTCATATCGATGAAATAATAGCAAAACGCGAGACAGATCAATGCATATCCTGTCATAAGCACAACGTAAGAGCTTGTCCAGATATACTTATTGATCGGGAAATATTGTCCCCAGATTGCGCCGAGCAGCAGCGTTGCGTTCCCGACGAGCAGCATTCCGAGCACGATATCTCTCGGTTCCCGTTTGCTTCGCAGCCAGTGTCCGGTCAGCACACCGAATAGCGTAGTTGAAATCGCAGGAATGGTGCTAAACAATCCCTCGGGGTCCCACGTTTCCTGCCACATATGACCTTCAAGGAAGAACCGGTCGAACCAAGCAGCAAAATTTTTCCCCGGCTCGAGAATGCCGGCGCCGATTTCCGGGACGGGATACAACGCCATAAACCCCCAGTACACAAACAACAAAATGACTGCCCAGACCGCCTGCCATCGTATGCCGCCTGTTAAAAAGATCACCGATGCGAAGAAATAACAAAGCGCAATTCTTTGCAGTACACCCATAATCCTTATATCGGCAAAGTTGAAATACGGGAATCCGTTCAGAAATATCCCAAGTGCAAATATGATAAGAGTCCTCCGGATCACTTTCATATAGAGCTCTTTTTTCGGTGCATTTACTTCCATCTTTTTTGAGAAAGCATATACAATCGCAACACCGACAATAAATAAGAAGAAAGGAAATATTAAGTCGGTAAAAGTAGCGCCGTGCCATGGTGCATGTGCAAGCTGATTATAAATGTAGCTCCAGCTTCCGGGATTATTGACAAGGATCATCGAAAGGATCGTTGCGCCGCGGAAAACATCAAGGGATACTAGTCGGTTCATAGTAGTTTTTGGTTTTGTGGTTAATATAGATGTCAGAGATCAGAAATCAGAAATCGGAAGTCGGGATGCATCTGTCTGATCGCTGATCTCTGACTGCTGGTTTCAGTTAATAATTCTCACCCTCATAACATTCGTTGGATCGATGACGACGGTGACGCTCTCATTGCCGAGCCGGTCGACTGCGGAGACAGCAATCACAGACGGTGGTCGTCTTGAATCGCCGCCTTTTACCCGGAATGCGTTCTTCCATCCGGGCACAATCTCCGTTCGCCATTCCTTTCCGTATTTCGATCGAACCGTCCAGACCCAGACATAGTCATTATTTTCAGTACCGAGAGTAAGCAATACATCCGAACCAAGCACCTCGCTTGTCACTATAGGATGCGTCGATCCGGCGCTCCCTATCCATGGCGACGGCGGAACGAGTGCCGGTTCATTGTAAGCGTCGGAATCTATTCGTTGTACTAATCGATCGCTGTTGCGCAAAAACGCTCTCATACTGAAATGAATGTTTCCTCCGGCGCCATCCTGCAAACGCGTCAGATGAATTTGACGTATAATCTCATTCGCAGGCCAAATTACCTGTCCCTGATCCGCCACCCTGCTGGTAAAATTCCCGGGCCATAGGTGACGATTGTATGTATTCTCCTCATGCCACCAGCGTAACAAGACGGGGTAACTTTGCTCGAACTGATCTATAGGCCAGTAGAGCTGCGGGCTGAAATAGTCGAGCCAACCCTTGTTCAACCACAACTTTGCATCGGCATAAATTTCTACATACGCATCGAATCCTCTGATCTGCTCCGGATAACCGGGACGCCATATACCGATAGGACTTATTCCGACTTTCACGTGAGGTTTCTCGTCTTTAACCTCCCGGTACAGCCGCTCAATAAAACGGTCGACATTATTTCGCCGCCAGTCATCTATTGACATAGATTCACCCACTACACTGTCGAGGTAGCGGGCATAACTTGTGCTATCGGGAAAATCGATCAGTATATCGAGAGAATCACGTTCTTTATATGGATAAAAATAATCGTCAAGGTGAACGCCGTCGATATCGTATCGTTTTACAACATCGAGAATCACTTTCATTGAATGATCATGCGCTTCGTCCATACCGGGATCGAACCAGAGATGGCGGCCGTATTCCTTGACCATACCGGGTTTTGTATAATATACGTGCGTTGAATCGAGTTCGGACCGCGCCGATGGATGCATCGCTCTGAAAGGATTGAACCATGCATGCAATTCGAGTCCGCGTCGGTGCGCTTCTTCAACCGCGAATTGGAGCGGATCGTATAAGGGATCGGGCGCTTTTCCTTGTTTTCCGGTGAGATACTCGGACCATGGTTCTAATTCTGATTTATAGAGTGCATCCGCTGCGGGACGAATCTGGAATATCACTGCGTTCATATTTAACGCCTGTACAAGGTCAAAATGCGTCCGCAATTCCGCTTTTTGTTGTTCAACTGGTAATCCCCGTTCCGAAGGCCAATCTATGTTTGAAACAGACGCTATCCACACAGCACGAAACTCCCGTTCGACGGGTGGAACGACTACTGTATCTATATCTATAGCGGGTCGGAACAGTGCACACCCGCTTGTAAGTAATAAGAAACTAAAACTGAGTATTAAAATAAATCTATTTTTCATTTTTCCTTACCTTTGTTGTCTAATGCTTCCCGAACAAAGCCGTTTGCATGTTCCAACCGCTGCCGGGCTTCATCTGCACCGACGCCGGAAAGAATCATAACAAGGGCTGTTTTAACATGACCGTTCGCTTGTTCGAGATATTTTGCAGCTTCTTCATAATCTAAGCCGGTCACAATCATTACTACCCGCTTTGCACGTTCCTCGAGTTTTTGACTGTTCATCTGGAGATCAACCATCATATTTTCATAAATCTTACCGAGTCGTACCATAGCGGTTGTGGTTATCATATTAAGTACAAGTTTCTGAGCCGTTCCGGATTTCATACGGGTCGAACCGGCAAGCACTTCGGGACCGACCTCCGGACAAATGGCAACATCGACTTCGATATTAAATTCAGTTCTCGGAGTGTTCGTAACGTACAATGTTTTGGCGCCAAACTCTCTGGCTTTCTTTATCGCAGCCACAACATAGGGAGTGCGACGGCTTGCAGCGATGCCGCACACCACATCATTGTTGTTCACTTTCATATCGATCATCGCTTTTTCTCCATCATCAGCGCGATCTTCGGATCCTTCCTTTGCACGAAACACCGCATCCCGGCCGCCTGCCATAACGCCGACGACCATCTCAGGAGAGCTGCCAAACGTCGGGGGACATTCCGACGCATCGAGTATGCCGAGACGTCCGCTTGTTCCTGCCCCGACATATATCAATCTGCCTCCGTTTTTAAACGCGTCGACGACAAGCTCAACCGCCTGTGCGATATACGGTATTTCCTTTTCGACGGCAAGCGGAATGAGTTTATCTTCACTGTTAATCAGTTTTAGAATTTCCTCCGTAGACAGGGAATCGAGATTCATCGAGCGCGGGTTTCGCTGCTCTGTGGAGAGTTTCGAGAGATTTTCAAATAGTTCTTTTGACATGTATAAATCCGTTTATTATTGCGAATTAATTTTCCCGGAAGAGCCGTATCGCCATTGCAATTGCACCTTCCTCGGGTTTAAATTTCGGTTTGCGTATATCAACATCCGGAATATGCTGACGGATTAGGTCCGACACAATCTCCGGATACACCGTATCGGATTGCAGTACGCCGCCGATATAGGCGACAGGTACAACAGAATCAAATGAAAATTTCTTTACACCGCAGCGAAGCATTTCAACAAGCTCACGTGCGCTTTCATTAATGATATCCAGCGCATTCTTATCGTTCCGTGCCGCCGCCTGAAAAACAAGCGGTGCTGCTTCGGAAGGATGATATTTTTCCCTGTAAACTTTATTTATCAATGATTCCTGCGATGTTATACCGGTAGTTTCCGCAATAAGCTTCATCAGATACGTAGCTTCCACACAACCATCCAACGTGCTTGCAGCGTACCTCAAAGCGCGTAAACCGATCGCCGTCCCGCTGCCCGGATCACCGATAACCGGTCCCCAGCCGCCCGACCGTTTAATACTGCCGTCGGTATCCCTTCCGTATATAATAGATCCCGTACCAGCGATGATAATTATTCCCGGATCGCCGCCGTGAGCGGATTCTAAAGCAATATCTGCGTCGCCGATAACGTGGAGATTACGAGGTTGTTTCGGTAATGAATTCCAGAGTGATAGAATGGCGTCACGAAGACGATCCTGATCTGCTTTCCGGCCTGCGCCTGCCGTACCGTATACAACAATCTGCACCGAATCGAGAGCGATCGATGCTTCGGAACAAGCGTCTGTGATGGCACCGGTAAGAGTTTCTGCACATTTTTCGGGACCAGAAGTCGATAAATTGGAGGGGCCTGCTTTCACTATCGAAATGACATTTCCCTGAAGGTCGGCTAAACGTGCTACTGTCGATGTGCCACCGCCGTCAACACCAATTACATAAAATTTCTCAGTCATTTTTCATACTAAAGTCAATATAGCGATGGATTGAATAATTTACGGAGATTTGGGGTTAGATGCAATTTTTTTATTCCAATCCACCCCCCAAGGATGAATATTCCATTGTATTTGAAAATAAAAATAGAAAGTGTTATACTGTTATACAACATTACCAATAAATGGGACGCCAGATTTCATGAGCACAGAAATAGGTACACTACTGGTTAAATCACCGGATATTTGTGGTGGACGTCTAAGGATTGATGGAACCCGCATTACCGTAAACCAAATTGTTATATTTTATAAACATGGTTATAGCCCTGAAGAAATCGCCGATCAATATCCACACCTAACAGTAGCACAGGTCTATACGGCTCTAGCATATTATCATGCTAACCGTGAAGAGATTGAAGCCGATATAATGGCTGAGAAACGAGAAGCGGAGAAACTTGAGCAAGAATACCGACAAACTAATAAGCATGGCTAATGGACATCCGATTGTATTTAGATGAAGATGCCATGGCACGCTCACTTGTAAAGGGCCTTAGAGCTAGAGGGATAGATGTGAAAACGGTATTTGAGGAAAATATGACAGAGCAGAATGACAGGGCACAACTTGAATACGCAACCCGAGAGGGTCGAGCAATTTATACATTTAATGTAGGTCACTTCTCTCAACTTCATACTGAATACACAACTCAAGGCAAGAACCATGCAGGAATAATAGTAGTACATAGACAGAGATATTCAATCGGTGAACAAATCCATCGGATATTAAAATTGATTAGTAAAAAAACTGATGAAGATATGAAAAACAACATATTTTTTCTTTGATGTTCTAAAATTACTCGTTACATCCAGTTAATAGACATAAAGCTCCCAGAAATCTTTTTACTTATAGATCCAATCTCTTTAAATAGAATTTATTGAGTTAATAAACAGCTATTCTAAAGATAATAACAATTGAAATAAATATCGTTGACTTTCCTCACCCGGAT
The DNA here is from genome assembly GCA_003562775.1 of Ignavibacteriales bacterium. Classification (GTDB taxonomy): domain Bacteria; phylum Bacteroidota; class Ignavibacteria; order T3Sed10-11; family T3Sed10-11; genus T3Sed10-11. Next base: position 3,686 of record PWTU01000533.1, on the reverse strand, counting down.
ATGTACATTATAATATATTTCTAAATTCCAAGCTACGAACATAAGGTACAGATATATGAAAAAACTATTCTTCATTATTTTATCACTCGCACTCATTAGCTGCACGGATGTTGCTAATGATGTTGCTGCCGACCGCGTTTATAGCGGCGCGGAAAATCTGATTGAGCATCATCTTGACTTGCTCGAGAATAAACGCATCGGGGTTATTACCAATCACACCGCTATATTTCCCGACGGCCGTCACCTTGTTGATGTCTTCCACGAACACGACGGCATAGAACTCACCGTCCTATTCGGCCCCGAACATGGGATACGCGGCGATGCAGACAGAGCGGTAGAGCACGGCAAGGATCCAACGACAGGACTCCCGGTATATTCATTGTACGGCGATACCAGAAAACCAACCCCTGAAATGCTCGAGGATATCGACGTACTTATCTTTGATATTCAGGATGTCGGTGCACGTTTTTACACCTACATCTCCACGATGAACAACGCAATGGAGGCCGCAGCGGAACAAGGTATTGAGTTCTTCGTACTCGACCGGCCCAATCCGATTACCGGTCTTTACGTCGACGGCAATATACTCGACCCTCAATTTCGTTCATTTGTCGGCATTCAACCGATACCGGTTGCACACGGCATGACCGTCGGCGAACTTGCATTTATGTTTAATGAAGCAGGTTGGCTGGAGAATAACGTGAAAGCAGACCTTACCGTAATCGAAATGGAAAATTATAACCGCTCAATGTGGTTCGATGAAACCGGTCTGCCCTGGATAAAACCCTCACCGAATATGCTGACCTTAAACACTGCTATCGTCTACACCGCGACTTGCTTCCTCGAAGGAACCAATATTTCCGAAGCAAGAGGAACCGAACATCCGTTTGAGTGGTTCGGAGCGCCGTGGATTGACAGCCGGACACTTGTTAAAACACTAAACAGTTACGAATTACCGGGTGTGCACTTCGAACCGGTTGAATACGTGCCGGGAGAAATTGTCGATGGTATTAGGATTTATCCCCCTAAATTTATGGGTGAGACTTGCTACGGAGCAGCCATGCGAATAACCGACCGCGATGCTTACCAACCGGTCCGCACGGGTGTATACATACTCTACACACTTGCATGGTTGTATCCCGATCTATTTGAATGGCGCAATCAGCGTATGGATAGATTGTGGGGTACGGATCGCATACGAACTGTGCTGCAGGAAGGAAATGATCCGGCAGAGTTAATTGAGGAATGGCAGGAAGGACTGGAACAATTCTTATCGATACGGCAAAATTATCTATTATATAATTAGAAACAATTAATATCATGACCGACAAACCGAAAAAGAAAGTTACCTACCGCAATCCGTGGGCGTGGGTACCGTCGCTTTACTTCGCACAGGGCATTCCTTATGTAATCGTTATGTTCGTTACGGTCGTTATGTACCGCCGCCTCGGCATTTCGAATACTGAAATAGCATTGTATACCAGTTGGTTGTATCTCCCGTGGGTTATTAAACCATTGTGGAGTCCGATTGTCGATTTGCTTAAAACGAAACGATACTGGATCATAATAACTCAGTTGGTTGTCGGAGCGGGACTCGGCAGCGTGGCATTGACGATACCGCTCCCGGATTTCTTTAAAATTACAATTGCGATCTTCTGGTTAATGGCATTTGCGTCGGCTACTCACGATATAGCCGCCGACGGATTCTATATGCTTTCACTCTCAAAGCATCAGCAGGCATGGTTTGTCGGGGTTCGCAGTACGTTCTATCGCGTGGCAATGGTTACCGGACAGGGATTGCTTATTATCATTGCCGGGACAATCGAAAGCAGAACCGGACTGGACAATGTTGACGTAATTGTTACGGTCTGTCCGGAAATAGAGCAAGCCCGGTTACAATCGCCCGAAGACGTACGGGTTACACCGCAACCGGGCGATGTCCGGATTATTGCACTTCCCGAACAACCGGAGTTAAGCACCGAAACCCGGACCATAGCGGAGGTCGATTCCGTAATACAGTTTGCGCGGGAATGGAATATACGGCATGGCTTTAACCCGGTCGATGTTGAAAATGAAGAAGACATACAGACGGCGGCGATGAACGATGACCCTTCCTGGTGGAATAAACATGTCACTCAAAACATCGAGGGTTTTATAAAACGCCACTTCGCACCGCGTGAGGAACCGGAACTTGATCTTGATTACGCGGGCAACATCGGGATTATTTTCTTCCATCTATCGGGTGAACCCGACGACGATGAAATGGTGATTACCTTCGGGAGAGTGAGAGGAGACCACAGCATTTCGCTTGTTGAAGGAGAGCGTATGGTATATACGAAAGACAACTGGAACATTCCGGCAATGGCGGTTGTCAAACTCGATCCGCAGCTCGACTTTGCAACCTCAGCGACGTTCCAGGTGCGCTCGGGTAATATACCGCTTGCCTGGTCTATTACATTTTTCTTCCTTGCCGGACTTTTTGTGGTCTTTTTCGTTTATCACAAATTCATCCTTCCCTATCCGACAACCGACAAACCGGCTGCCGGAGACAGCGATAAAAGTATTATGAAAGAATATTTCAGAACATTTGCACTATTCTTCAAAAAAGAGCGTATTGGAATCGCAATAGCTTTCCTGTTGCTCTATCGCTTTGCAGAAGCACAGCTCGTCCGGCTCGCCTCGCCGTTTCTGCTCGATCCGCAGGAGATTGGAGGTCTGGCGCTGACCACCGGACAGGTAGGTATAGCCTACGGTACGGTCGGGTTGATCTCGCTGTCTTTAGGCGGCATTCTCGGCGGCATCCTGGCCGCGCGAAACGGTCTACGGTACTGGCTCTGGCCAATGGTATGTGCAATAACCCTGCCGAATCTGGTATTCGTATTTTTATCGTACAATTTACCGGACAACCTGTTAATTATTAATCTATCGATAGCTATCGAGCAATTCGGATATGGCTTCGGATTTACGGCTTATATGCTTTTTATGATCTATATTGCTGAAGGCGAACATAAAACGGCGCATTATGCAATTTGCACCGGGTTCATGGCGCTCGGTATGATGGTTCCGGGAATGTTCAGCGGATGGCTGCAGGAGATTATCGGCTATCAGCATTTCTTTGTATGGGTCGTGCTTGCAACGATTCCGACATTCATCGTTGCATCGTTTATAAAAATCGATCCGGAGTTTGGGAAGAAGATAGCGGAAGAAGAATAATAATCTTGGACTGCGGGAGCGTGGCTCCCGCAGTCCATATTTTTAATATAAATAATATTGCTTCGATTTTTCCAGGAACACTTCTACATCTTTATTCAGAAACTCTTTAATATCCTCATACTTCATCTGTTCGGTAAATAGTTCACGAACCTTTGAGGTACCCGACACACGATCGAACATAAGATGACGATTCGGCGCCCTATCGAACGGATTTTTATCGGGATACAATTCGTGATGTATCTCCAGAAATAAAAACTGCAAGCTCATTAAATTTATTTTCCGGTAATCGGTTATATGAACCTGAACGCCGTGTACAACTTTCCCCTGATCGGTACCGTAATAGGGTCGATACGTTACCGGCCTGAATATTACACCTTCAAGACCGAGCGCGTTCATCCGCGTGCTGATTTCATAGGCATCAATCCACTCGGCGGCAAACGTCTGAAACGGAGTCGTATACCCTACACCGATAT
>PWTU01000516.1 GCA_003562775.1 Ignavibacteriales bacterium | reverse complement strand
TTCTAATAAAAACTACCCGGTCGTTAGTGTCGATGGGAACGGAGCGAATGTTGGTCGACTTTGGAAAATCAAATTTATTGAGTAAGGCGAAGAAGCAGCCGGATAAAGTTAAACAGGTACTTGACAGGGTTAAAACCGACGGATTATTAGAGACCGTTCAAACTGTTGTGAAGCGATTGGATGAGCCACTGGTGCTCGGTTACTGTAATGCGGGACGGGTGGCCGGTGTGGGAGACGATGTCTCCGGGTTTACAATCGGTGATAGAGTGGTTTCGAACGGAAACCATGCAGAATATGTCTGTGTGCCGGTCAATCTGGTTGCCAAGATTCCGGACGGGGTCGACGATGAGGAAGCAGCTTTCACAGTTGTCGGTGCAATAAGTCTTCAGGGTATCCGGTTATGTAATCCGACGTTCGGCGAAACCATCGTCGTCATCGGTCTGGGATTAATCGGTCTCATTTCGGCACAACTATTACAGGCAAACGGTTGCAGGGTCATCGGCATTGAACCTGATGCCGACAAATGCAGAATAGCCGGTGAGAGAGGAATCATTACGGTAAAACCTGCAACAGATACGAATGAAGTTGCGACGGTAATGCGGATTACCAATAATACAGGCGCCGACGGTGTCATTATAACTGCATCAGCGAGCAACGATGCCATTATTTCAAAAGCTGCACAGATGAGTAGAAAGCGCGGGCGGATAATACTGGTAGGCGTAGTGGGTTTGAATATAAAAAGATCGGATTTTTATGAAAAGGAGCTTAGTTTTCAGGTTTCCTGCTCGTACGGACCGGGAAGATACGACGTAAATTATGAACAAAAAGGCGTCGACTATCCGCTGCCGTATGTACGATGGACCCAAAAAAGGAATTTTGAGGCAATTTTGGAAGCAATAGCAAGCGGGAAATTGGACGTGAAATCGCTTATCAGTGAAAGGATACCGTTTAGAGAATATTATCGTATCTACGATAACATTGTCACGTCAAAATCTATTGCATCTATTCTTTGCTATAACGACGGAGACGCAGATGCCGGTGTATCTTCCGGACGAACTCTGAAAATAAATGATAACTCATTCGGGAATTCCAAAGGTATTATCGGGATAATCGGAGCGGGTAATTTTACGAAGATGACGTTGTTGCCTTTGTTAAAAGGAAGCGGCGCCGGTCTCAAACATATTTGTAGTGCAGGAGGTGTGACAGCCGCTTTTCTTGGTAAAAAATTCGGGTTTTCACATATCACTACCGATTATAAGACAATCCTTGAAGATCCGGATGTCGATCTTGTCATGATTACCACCCGCCACAACCTGCATGCAAAATTAACGATCGACAGTCTCAATGCCGGAAAACATGTCTTTGTTGAAAAACCCCTTGCTATTGCACGTAATGAACTTGATGAGGTGATTGAAACCTATGCTGCCTGCAATAAAAACAACAACTGTATACTGACCGTCGGTTTTAATAGACGTTTTTCACCGCATGGTATTCTAATGAAAAAATTATTAGGCCCGAATCACGGTCCGATGAACATTGTTGCGACCATGAATGCGGGTGCTGTCTCCGCTCACGCCTGGATTCACGATATGACGGTCGGAGGCGGAAGAATTATTGGAGAAGCATGTCATCTCATTGATTTTATCACATTTCTGACCGGAAGTGATGTTGTCTCCGTTTGTATGAATGCAATGGGTCTCGACCCCGATGTGAATACGGATAATGCATCCCTATTACTTAAATATGCCAACGGTTCGAACGGCGTCATTAATTACTTTTCCAACGGCAGCAAATCATATTCCAAAGAACGTGTGGAAGTATTCCATGACGGACGGACGCTCGTTCTGGATAATTTCAGACGTACGTACGGCTTTGGCTTCAAAGGTTTTAAGAAATTAAAAACACGTATTGATAAAGGTCATGCGAACCAGTTCAGAACGCTCATCGAAAGAATACAAAACGGGGGCGATGCATTGATACCTTTTCGTGAGATCGTCAATACGACCAGGGCAAGTTTTGCGGCAATTGAAAGTCTGAAAACCGGAACATGGGTCGAAGTCGGATGACCTATACCCTGCAGCCGGTCTACAGGGGAAGCGGGCGTGCCATCTTTGTGCAAAGCGACGGTACGCTGTTCAGGTCCCATCATTATGATATTTTCCAATCGAAAGATACCGGCAAATCCTGGGAAAGAATCGTTTCAATTCCACGCCCTTTCAATAGGAGATTCGTCGAACCCTTTCGTTTACTATGCCGGCTCCTCAGGTACGAGGTCAGAGCGTTTTTACCTTTAGATAACGGTGGATACATCGCGGCAACCAGGTCGGGTATCTTTTATTCGTCTCCATCACGCCGCCTCATGCGGCATTCAAAAATCGAAAGCGGTAGTGTGCCCGTTCATTATCCTATGACCATCAGTTATGATAACTCTGGCAGGATAATCTGGGGAGAGTACTGGTCGAATTCGAAACGGCACGAAGTGCGCATATTTTTGTCGGAGGATAATGGCAGCTCGTTTCATACGGTACACACCTTTAAACCCGGTGAAACCAGGCATGTTCATAATATTTTGTATGATGAAAAATTAAATAAGTTCTGGATATTTACCGGTGATCACAATACCGATCCCGGCATCGGGTTATTGGATGCAGATTTTTCAGGTTTCGAGTGGGTGCATAAGGGGAAGCAAATGTACCGGGCTGTGTGGGCGTTTAATCTCGGTGAAAATCTTGTGTATGCTACCGACACCGAAAGGGAAGTAAACGGTATTTATGTGCTCGATAAAAGTACCGGGAAAATTGAACATATAAAGGCAATAAACGGAAGCTGCATTTATGCTACACGGTGCGGCGATTATTATGTAATTTCGACAACCGCAGAACCGTTAAAGAGATCCGTTAACGGCGCCAATCCGGTTCAGTCATCGATCTGGATATCGAGCGACGGATTCGATTGGCGGAATGTTTTTACCGGCGTGAAAGATCTTTCTACCTCAAAATGGTCGTATACCTATTTTCAATTTGGTTCTATAGTTTTGCCGCGCGGAGAAAGCGAACACACCACGCTTATGTTCTCGGGACAGGCGCTGAAAGAAATCGACGGGAAAGTATTTACGGCCGATTTATCGTCAATTGAGGAAACCGTATAATATTTTAATGATTCCTGCCATTAAACGAATATTTTTATACATCGATATTTCATTTCGGTTGGGTGTTCATAATGTTTTGTACATAGCATGGTATAGGGCAACTCTCAAAACAGGCATTCGAAAATTATTTTTTCCTCAAAAAAAATATACTGTTCACGAAGATTTGTTTATGCAGGGCGGAACCGAACACGTACTTCCGGTTCAGTGGAAAGAGTCGATACTGAAAGATGCTGAGAAAATTACGAAGGGCAATCTTCGATATTACGGCTATCATTGGAAGCGGACGGGTGATCCCCCCAACTGGTTTTTTAATCCGTTCAACGGAAAACAATATCCCGGTGCATCGAATCACTGGACGAAATTGAGTGCATATAATCCCCGGGCCGGAGATATTAAAAATATCTGGGAAGCATCGCGTTTCGAATGGTTGGTTACTTTAGCACGCGCGTACGCAGTGAGTACCGATCCTGTATATCTGCAAACAATAAATAAATGGTTAATCGACTGGATCCGGAAAAATCCTCCGAATACCGGCCCCAATTGGAAATGCGGCCAGGAGGCATCGATCCGGATTTTTAATGTGTTAAACTCAGCTCTGATACTAAATCAATGGAACACTCCTTCATCCGCTTTGATAGAGTTTATTTACGTACATCTCGAAAGGATACGTGCAAACATCCGTTATGCTATGGCACTGGACAATAATCATGGAACCAGTGAAGCTGCCGGACTTTTCATTGGAGGAAGCTGGTTAGCATCTACCGGATTGTCTGTGAAGCAACGTAAAGACGGCGATATGTTGTCACGGAAAGGACGGAAATTACTGGAAAATTGTGTCTCGCATTTAATTGAAGAAGACGGCAGCTTTTCACAACACTCGGTTACCTATCACCGCGTTTTGCTGGATACACTTATCTTTGTTGAAGTATGGCGGCGGTACTTGAATCAGCCATCATTTTCCGGTGTATTTTACGAAAGAGTGAGAGGAGCGATAAACTGGTTGGTAGTAATGACCGACCCGGTCTCGGGAGATGCACCGAATCTGGGATCGAACGACGGTGCGTTATTCCTTAATCTACATCAATGTGACTACCGGGATTTTCGACCCACAATCCAGACCGCTTCAGTTCTCTTCGATGCCATGAGAAAATTTAACGACGGACCGTGGGAGGAACCGCTCGTTTGGTTTGATCTACAACAGAATGCAAAAGAAACAACCGGAGCAAACAAAGAATCGAAATTGCTGCCGGGCGGCTATGTGATTATGTGTGGAACCGAATCCTGGGGGATGCTGCGATACCCCCGGTTCCGGTTCAGACCTTCACATAATGACGTGTTTCATTTTGACCTGTGGTATCGTGGTAAAAATATACTCCGCGATTCAGGCAGTTACTCATACAATCCGGGAGAAAATGTGTCGCGCGATTATTTTCAATCGGTAAAGTCGCATAACACCGTCACCTTCGATGACAATGAGCAAATGCCGCGGTTGGGTCGTTTTCTGTACGGTAAGTGGATAAAACCGTTATATATCGGGGATATCGAAGACCACAATGACAATAGCCGGCAATGGTCGGGGGCATACATCGATATACACGGGAACCTCCATCGAAGAACTATTAGCTGGAAAGAAAACGCATGGACGATTCAGGATGAATTTTCGGGGAAGTTCGATGAAGCTGTTCTGAGATGGCGATTACCGCTCGATAATCTTCGTTTGGAGAATAATAAAATTTTCTCATCCTGGGGTATGCTCGAAATCATTTCTACCGGCTGCACGATTGAAATCGAAGAAGAATATGAATCGCGCTACTATTGGGATATGAAGAAAATATCCGTTGTCAAAATCCTCAGTAATCGGAATACGAATGTTGTCACAAGAATTCAACTAACCGATTAAAAAATGAAAATTCTTTATATTCATCAATATTTTACCACAAATGACGGTTTCGGGGGAACGAGAAGTTACGATATAAGCCGCCGTTTAATCGCAAGAGGACATGAGGTAACTGTTATATGCGGGGCAACCCCGGTTAACGGTTTGGGAAGTGTGTGACTGCTTCGGCCCTGGCGTGTGAAATTAATCGACGGAATTAAGGTTATAGTATGTAATGTTCCCTACAGTAATTTCATGCACGTGCCGGCAAGACTATTTTCATTTATAACTTTTGTATTTTTTTCCGCTCTTGCTGCAATCAAGGAAAGAAATGTCGATCTTGTATTTGCAACGAGTACGCCGTTAACGGTCACTATCCCGGGAATTCTTGCAAGCAAATTAAAAGGGAAGCCGTATGTTTTTGAAGTGAGAGATCTCTGGCCGGAGGATTTGGTCGCTGCGGGACGGTTGAAGGAAAGCGGACTGGGGCACCGTATCCAGTCGTTTATGGAACGATCGAGCTATGCGGTTGCAAAACGGGTTGTACTTGTATCGGAAGGATTCCGTACCAGATTGATAGAACGTGGCTATCCCTCCGGGTTGTTAAAAACGCTTGTGCTGGGAGCGGACGGTGAATTATTTAAAAATAGTAAACCCGATATCGAATATCTACGACGGCATGGTCTTGAAAATAAAACGATTGCAATATATTGCGGCGCGCATGGTAATGCGAACGGTCTCAATCAGGTTCTCGATGCCGCGGAGCGATTACTTGACCGGACAGATATTGCAATCGTCTTGATAGGGGATGGTCGTGAAAAACCGAAACTCATTGAAGATGTCCGGCGTCGGGATCTACACAATGTGCATATGATCGACCCGGTCCCGAAAACACTCCTTCCTGGAGTTCTTGCGGGGTGTCACGTTGGATTAATGATTTTAAAACAAATTTCACGCCCTCGATGGGTGACGCCGAATAAACTATTCGATTATATGTTTGCCGGTTTACCGGTGCTGGTAAACTTCGCAGGTACAACGGCGGACCTTGTGAAGGAAGAAGAAGCAGGGATCGCCTGCATTCCCGGATCGGCGGATGATCTCGCGGAGAAGATTCGCTATTTTGCGGATAATCCCGGGGAGCGCAGGAGGGTTGGCAATAGGGGTCGGGAAGCAGCATGGAAGAAATATGATCGCAGTTCGATCGCCCGGCAAATGGAAGCATTATTCTTAGAAGTTTTATCAAACGGTAAACACGCGGATACAAATAGCGATGAACACACTGAAGAATCAGACCGTATTAGTAATTGAAGCATCGGCGAAAGCAGCGTTGCCGGTTATGGAGTCGCTGGCAAAACGGGGACTGCGTGTTGCAGGAGCAAGCTCGACGAGGATGAACGCAGGTTTTTTTAGTGTGTATTGTCACAAACGATATGTTTATCCGAATTGTCAGTATCATCCCGATGGTTTTAAAGAATGGCTGATACACTTTTTACGAACCGTAAATATTGAACAGGTTTTTCCTGTCGGTCATTACGGTGCAGTGGCGGTCAGTGAAATTCAGGACGAAGTACGGCGGTACAGTCGTTTGGTTATGCCGGAGCACGAGATTTTTTTAAAAGGATATGAAAAAATCCCGACGCTGGAGACCGCTATGAAGGTTAATGTACCGATCCCGGATACATGGTTCCCCGGTAATGATGCTTCCGGACTTGAGGATACTATATCGAAAATTGAACGATATCCGGTATTGATCAAACCATCCGTCGGTGTCGGAGCGAACGGTATAGTATGGTGTCATACTCCCGACGAGATACGGTATCATTTCCCGCGTATAGCCGGGAAACACGGAACATCGTATATTCAGGATTTTGTACCTCCCGGTGGTATGCAGTACAAATTAGATATGGTTGTCGATTATGATCAAACGTATCTTGGAGGTGTTGTGTACGGTAAAACACGTATGTATCCGCCCGACGGGGGGAGTAGCGTTCTTAATTATACGGAGCACCGGCCCGATATTCTTGAATATGCGCATACAATACTTAAGGAGCTGAAGTGGGTCGGTTTGTGTGATTTCGATTTTGTTGTCGATCCCAGAGACGGAATACCCAAGCTGCTTGAAATCAACCCCCGGTTCCCGGAAAGTTTCCGGATGGGCACGTCCGTGGGAATAGACTTCCCCGGAATGCTCTATAATCTTGCTCATGATCTACCTGTTGAGCCGGTATACGATTATCCTGCCAATCGTTTTTTACGTTTTTTGCCGGGAGATATACTGTGGTTTCTGAGAGTCGATAACAAGCGCAGATTCGGCACCTGGCCGGGCTGGTTCCGGTTTTTCGATTCCGATACAACCTATCAACTGTGCAGTATACGCGATCCGGGACCGATAATAGGTTATTTCCTTGAAAACATTATGTGTTTTCTATTCGATCCGGTTAAAAGGCAATCGAGGCTGCGTCTCGATTCGGGCCCGAAAAAGAACAAAAGAGAAGACATATATACACCGAGTACGTAGTGGGAGATGAATTGCAACACAACTCAGGTATCGTCAATGCGCTGACAATCGATGTTGAAGACAGTATTAATATTATACTGAGAGATTATTTTTCTATTCATCAACCGCCGACCGATAGAGTCGTTGAGAACACAAGAAAAATTATCGATTTGTTGTCGGGATATAATGTCACGGCTACATTTTTTGTCCTGGGCGAAGTTGCTGCATCCTATCCGTATCTCGTAAAAGAAATACATGCAAAGGGGCACGAACTGGGTGTACATGGTTACGATCATGTTCAGTTCTTTCGTATGGATAGGGCAAAAGCATTTGATCAGATAAGCAGAGCAAAAAAAATAATTGAGGATCTTACCGGAAACGTTGTCTACGGTCATCGTGCTCCGGCATTCTCGATCACGCCGGAGACGGCCTGGGGATTGGAGGTAATCGCAGAGGCGGGTTTCCGGTATGACAGCAGTGTTGTACCTTTTGCGGGATCCCGCTATGGGTGGCCCGGATTTGTCGAAGATATACATGTGATGAAGCTTGAAAATGGTGGGAAGTTAATAGAAGCGCCGCTTCCGACTGTAAAAATATTTGGTAAAGCTATGCCGGTGTGCGGGGGAGGGTACTTGAGGCATTATCCATATAGGTTTTCAAAATGGGCGATGAATGCCATCATAAAGAAAAGACCGGTTGTTGTTTATATGCATCCGTACGAGATAGATTCGAGAACATATCCCGATTTTCTTCGGATAAAATTAAAAGAAGCTCCTTTACGGGATAGACTGTCGATATATTTATTGAACCGGAATAATAAAACCCTTGAATATAAAATAGAAAAATATCTGACGGAGTATAACTTTAACACGCTTGCTGCAATTATCAAAGATAATTTGAAATTCGATCTGGATTCAACTTTCGAATAGAATTTTCATTATTGATTGTTATCTGTTTACCCGAGTAAAATATGGCCGACGGCATATATAAAACCTACATAAAAAGAATATTCGATATAATTGTCGTGATCTTATCTTTTCCGTTTTATATTCCCGTATTTCTCATAACAGCGATCCTTGTAAAATGGAATATGGGAAAGCCGGTTTTTTTTAAACAGGTACGTCCCGGTTTAAACGGGAAGCCGTTTACCATTTATAAATTCCGGACCATGAGCGACTCACGGGATGATTCGGGCAGATTATTACCTGCAAAAATTAGAATAACGAAATTCGGTTGGTTTCTGAGAAGCACAAGTCTTGACGAAATACCGGAATTATATAATGTGTTAAAAGGTGATATGAGCTTAGTGGGACCCCGTCCCCTGTTAATGGAATATCTTGACCGGTATACTCCGGAACAGGCGCGACGCCATGAGGTACCTCCCGGCATTACCGGCTGGGCTCAGATCAATGGCAGGAATGCGATAACGTGGGATGAAAAATTTAAACTTGATATCTGGTATGTTGAAAATTATTCTTTTTTTCTCGATATGAAAATACTTCTTTTAACGATCCTTAAAATATTTAAAAAAGAAGGTGTAACTCCCCCCGATTCAGTTATTATGCCGGAATTTCAAGGGTATGAATATAAAAATGAAAAAAGTAAATAATAAAAAGCAGGTATATGTGGTCGGATCGGGCGGACACGCTAAAGTAATTATCGGTACGTTATCCGGGCTGGGATATCAAATCGAAGCGCTGTATGATGACGATGATAAAAAACAGGGTCGCACGTTTTGTGGCATTCCGGTTGTGGGATCGATCGATTCATTTTGTGATTTACAATTTGTGAATGCCGTTATTGCAATCGGGGATAATCGTATTCGAAAAGAAATAGTTACTAAAAGTAAAAATATAAACTGGATTACTGCAGTTCACCCGGACACGTATGTTCACAAATCGGTTCGGATCGGAAGCGGGACGGTTGTGTTTGCAGGTGCAGTTATACAGCCGGATACTGTCATAGGTTCACATTCGATTGTGAACACCGGCGCAACTATAGATCATGATTGCCGGATCGGCGATTTCACTCATATAGCTCCCGGCGTCCACCTGGGAGGGAATGTACAGATCGGAACGGGTACATTTATAGGGATATCTTCTGCGGTAATACAGGATATTACTATCGGAGAGTGGTCGGTCGTGGGCGCCGGCGCCGCAGTAATACACGATCTGCCATCGTATGTAACTGCTGTAGGAGTCCCAGCACGCGTAATTAAACAACGGCCACAATAATGCCGGTAACATCGGAAAGAAGAGAAAATAAAATATATGTCGAATAAAATGCATATGTCGTTTCCCGAAATAAATAAGGATGATATTAAGAGTGTAGAGGAAGTAATTCGCTCCGGACGATTGGCTCTCGGACCGAAAAACGAAGAATTTGAAACTGAAACAGCAGCATATATCGGCGTTAACCACGCTATTGCGGTTAGTTCGGGGACTGCTGCGCTGCACTTAATAACAAAGAGTCTTGGCATAAACCGGAATGATCAAGTACTGGTACCTTCTTTTACATTTGCTGCAAGTGTCAATGCGATTATTTTCGAAGGCGCACAACCGGTATTTACGGATATTGAAACCGATACCTACAATATCGACCCTGAAGATGCAGAAAAAAAAATCACCGATAAGACGAAAGCGATTATGGTCGTGGATGTCTTCGGACATCCGGCAGAATGGGATGCGATCGGTCGAATCGCAGACAGATATAATTTAAAAGTGATCGACGATTCGTGCGAGGCGATCGGCGCCGTCTATAAAGGGAAAAAGCTTGGTCGATTCGGTGACGCCGCTGCTTTTGCATTTTATCCGAACAAACAGATGACGACGGGTGAAGGGGGGATGATCGTAACGAATAACGATACAGTGGCACGCATGTGCAGAAGCTTGCGAAACCAGGGGAGGGAAGAGATGGGATCCTGGCTTGAGCACGATTATCTGGGATATAATTACCGCCTTGATGAAATGTCCGCTGCATTAGGTGTTTCCCAGTTGAAACGGCTCGACGCTATGCTGGAAAAGCGGGACAGTGTTGCAAGGATGTATACCGAGAAACTTAATGTATTTGACTGGGTAACCCCCCCCGTAGTTAAACCGTATGTCCGTATGTCCTGGTTTGTATATGTCGTAACGCTCGCGGAGGGATTGGACAGGGATGAAATGATCCGGGTAATGGAAACTGAGGGTATTCCTGCACGGGGTTATTTTGCTCCCATCCATACACAGAAATATATCCGCAATTTACTCGGCGATTTACAGGGTACACTGCCGGTTACGGAGACAATTGCGAAAAGGACGCTTGCACTGCCGTTCCATAATAATATGACCGGGGAAGAGGTGGAGTTGGTGGTTGATGTCCTGAGACAGGCAGTTATGAAGTTTGCCTGAAAATACCGGATCATTTGTAGAAAATACAATAAATATACTTATAAAAAGCACCGAAGTCGTTATTTTTTCATTACCGACATTACGCATAATATTTAATATCATAACTTGCGACGCATTTACCTGTTTAAAAGGTCTAAAAAAACAGATATTTTGTCTCTCCAGCTACAGGGAAGTGCGTCGCAAGTCTAT
>PWTU01000410.1 GCA_003562775.1 Ignavibacteriales bacterium | reverse complement strand
TCAATAGTTGATTGATAATTTCCCTTTTCTCTCGAACCATATCATAAACACGACAATTTATAGTATATGCAAATTCGTTCAAAATTTCAAGCATTTCGCGACGATCCGGCACAACAATCTCAGCAGCAACCGAGGGCGTCGGCGCCCGCATATCGGCAACAAGGTCGGCGATGCTGTAATCCACTTCATGACCGACTGCACTGACGATGGGTATTGTTGAATCAAAAATCGCCCGGGCAACGATTTCTTCGTTAAAGGGCCATAAATCTTCCAGAGAACCGCCTCCGCGTCCGGTAATAATGACATCCACATCACCATAGGTATTCATATTACGGATTGCACGGGCAATTTCTTCTGCCGCACCGCTCCCCTGCACCCTGACCGGATAGAGAATCAGCTCAACCGGCGGATAACGCCGCTCAATGACCGATATGATATCGCGCAGTGCGGCACCGGTTTCGGAGGTTACAATACCAATTCGAGCAGGAAATTTTGGCAGCGGTTTTTTATAACTTTCGTCAAACAATCCCTCATCAAACAACTTTTGCTTGAGTTTCTCGAATGCAATCTGCAGCTCGCCCATTCCTGCCGGTTGTAAACTAACGACATCCAATTGGTAATTACCGCGCGGCGGATAAACCGTTACCCTCCCCCGTGCAATTACTTTCATACCATCCTGCGGTGAGAAAAACAGCTGACTTACCCGGCTCCGCCACATTACTGCCGAAAGCGCCGCCGATTCGTCTTTGAGACTAAAATATGCGTGGCCGGATGACGTATGTTTTTTATAATTCGATATCTCACCGACTACCAGGACATTCTCAAATGCCGCCTCAAGGGTTGCTTTAATATGACCGGTAATTTGAGAGATGGTGAGCGGCCGGGATTCCGTCGACGTAAAAAGATCAAGGGTCATTGCTTCACTGTTTGTTTACTGATGAACTATAGTATCTATCTAATAAATTTCATTGAATAGTTGTATTTTATTCAATGATTAAATATATTGTTTTTCAATCGTTTAACCAACAGGAAAAGCAAATATTTTGATTCACCGGATATCCTTCCTTATCTATTTATCGATCGCAATCGTCACCAGCTCGTTTGCGGATACATTACGCATTGAATCCGCGGCAGATGTCGATGGATTTAAAATTTCAACCCCTTCTTTTGTCCTTCGCGGTATAGATTTTGGAGTCAAAATCACGGCAGTCGATTCCGAAGGCAACATCGTCACCGAATATAATGAATCACCCGCAATTACAGGCATCAAACAGCGGGTTGACGGTAAACTATTACCTCTCGATGCACAATTCGAATCCGGAAAATTTTTGCTCGATAATGCAATCGTAGAGCATACCGGTACGGTTATCGTTGAGGTTGTCGACGCCGATCGCAACATTCGCTCGACGCAGGATATTAGATCTATACCGGGCGTACTGAGTATTCTGCCTCCATTGCTTGCCATCGGTCTGGCAATCATTCTCCGCCAGGTTATCATATCTCTTTTTGCGGGAATCTGGCTCGGTGCCGTTTTTATATATGAATACGATCTGCTCGGTGGAATTTACCGGGTACTCGACCATTTCGTTGTGAATGCATTGTCTACTCCGAGTCATATAATGATCATCATATTCACAATGATGTTCGGAGGACTTGTAGGCATCATTTCACGGAACGGCGGTACGGTCGGAATAGCCAACGTCATAACGCGTTATGCAAAGACTGCACGCGGGGGACAATTCTCAACGTGGCTGCTAAGCTTTATGATATTTTTCGACGACTACGCAAATGTGCTTATTCGCGGAAATCTCATGCGTCCGATATCGGATAAATTGAAGGTATCACGTGAAAAATTATCTTATATCGTTGATACCGGAGCGGCGGCGGTTGCGAGTACCTTTTTCATCTCAACGTGGATCGGCTATCAGGTAGGACTTATTGAGCGGGGCATCGGGCAAATTCCGTGGGCCGAAGATGCCTATGCGGTGTTTCTTCATTCTATTCCGTATTTCTTTTACTCAATTATTTCGCTTTTCTTTGCGTTGTTTATATCATTGAGCGGCCGTGATTTCGGACCGATGCTGCGCGCAGAACGGCGATCCCGTTTCGAGGGAAAACTCATTCGCGATGGCGCCGAACTGCCTGAAGACCTTACAGAATCAGAAGTTCTGGATCTGAACAAGCCCGCTCGCTGGTATAACGGCATAGTCCCTGTCGTCACGGTGCTCATAGTTGCGTGTTTCGGATTATACTACACCGGCGTTCAATCACTCCGTGAAGCGGGCGTAACAACTTATTCGATCGGTGATATTATCGGCAACTCGGATTCTTATGCGGCTTTGATATGGGCGTCGTTGTCCGGATGTCTTGTGGGCATCATTATGAGCGTCAGTCAGAGGATAATGAAACTAAAGGAAGCGCTGGACGCGTGGTTCAACGGATTAAAATCGATGCTGCTCGCGGTAGTCATCCTGACGCTTGCCTGGTCTATCGGTATGGTAACCGAAGAACTGAATACTGCCGACTACCTCGTCCAAATTCTCCGCGAAGTGCTTGACCCGCGATGGATCCCGGTGTTAACGTTTATCATCGCCGCACTAACGGCATTTGCAACAGGAACAAGCTGGGGAACAATGGCAATTCTAATGCCGATTGTAATTCCGTTGAGCTATGCTCTCGGCGTTGATGCAGGATTAGACGAATCTCACAAAGCAATCATTCTATACGGAACAGTCAGCTCGGTTCTGGCGGGGGCGGTATTCGGCGATCATTGTTCCCCAATTTCCGATACGACTATTCTCAGCTCAATGGCGTCGGCCTGCGATCACATTGACCACGTGAGAACGCAGCTTCCTTACGCTGTGGTTGTCGCGTTTATCGGAATGCTCATCGGTGATA
>PWTU01000565.1 GCA_003562775.1 Ignavibacteriales bacterium | reverse complement strand
TGCGACTGGTATCTCACATACGGTGGATTGGTAATGACAAGATCGTAGCCTGGCGCGTCCAGCGCAGCGACAACTGCAGAGTTGAAGGCGCTGCCCGTGACAATTCGGGCATCGGTGACGGCACCGTCCGCCTGCAACGCCGCAGTCCTGCGACCGCAGAAGGCGGCCGTCTCAGGGTCGATCTCCATGCCGTCCAGCCGGCCAAGCCGGGTACCCCGCGCCCGCGCCGTCAATGCTGCCGCGTCGAGCAGGTCGCCGTGACCGGCCATGGGATCGATCACGGCGCGCGCGTCAGGGTCGAGCGCTATGTGCGCCAGAAGTGTCCCCAGCGGCAATCCGGTGAAGAATTGCCCCAGCCGTTTCCGCTGGGCGGGCGGCAGGCCTTCCTCGAAGGACCGCGCAGAGGACCTGATCGCACCGACCGCGTCAGTCGCCGGCACTGCATAGAACTCCCGGCAGCGCTTGTTCCGCATACCAGCGATAGAAGACCTCAGCGTCGAGCGGGACTTGCTGATGATGGCTGAGGAAGTGCGTTACGAGGCGGGAATACAACCTTTGCGCCGTCGCTTCGGCCGGATCATGCGCGGCGGTCGCGGCGCGGTGCAGAGCCATTGCGACGGTCCATACACATTCGTTAGCCCCAGCCATGTTTTCGATCCGGGCTTCGGCCTTGCGGCGTGGCCCCAACAGGAGCACGGGGTCGCCGCGCACGGCCCCTTCCGTCGTGACCTGCTTGAAGCTGCCCTGCTTCTTGTCGAGCACCCCCGCATATTCCACGTCGAAGCCGGCATCCTGGTAGGCGCGCTGCAAGGCGTTCCAGACTTCGGCGGATGCGGAATGAAACACCATCGTGGCTTTGCCAGACGGCTTCAATACCCTACGGGCCTCACTGAACGACCGGGTGAGCAGTTCCCGGTACTCGTGAATGGCTTTGCCCTGATCCGGGCTAACGATGGCTTCATCCGTGCGGTTGGTAAACGTCTTGAGCCAGGCCTCGTTTATGAAACTGAGTTCGGCATAGGGTATGTTGGCTCCGAAGGGCGGGTCCGTGAACACATAGTCGATGCTCCCGGACGGCAGCGCGACATCGCAACTGGAACCGTGGACGACTTCGACGTTGCCGCTGCCGCCGTGAATCGTCTCGAACGCCTGAGCAATCGTTGTCAGCTTGCGGCGCAATCCTGCAAAAAAATTCTTCTCGACCGGAAGGCCGCTGACATACAGCACGCCAGGCTGGGCGCTGGTGACGACGAGGTCCTTCTGGCCGGACTTGGCAACGACGCGCGTCATGATCGTCCCGTGAGCAGCGTTGTAGCTCAGCAGCCAGAAACGCAGCCCCTCGCGGAGCGCGCCGCGATAGGATTCCACGCGCTCCCACATGCGCGCGAAAACGATGAGATTTCGCCGCGTGTAGAAATGATGAACGTGCGTAATTCCCTGATGGTAGCCCTTCCGGTAGAGGTCGCCCCAGGGAATCAGCGCCTGCGGTACGCATGATGGAATTGGCTCGGCCTCAATCTTCTTGCTAAGCGTCAGGTCGGCGGCTGTGGCCGGCCGCGACCAGCGCTTTTTCCCGGTCGAACCATAGACGCGAGACATCGCCCGCCCGCGCAGGGCGCGTTGTTCGCCCAATACGTCGTCATGTTCCTGTACGGTCACCCGCTGCACATAGTCCAGCGGCGCGTCGTGGCGGCATTTGGGGCAGGAGAAGGTGGAGGAAATCTCCGCCGGATCGAGCGAAACGCACGCATCCCATAGGGTGACAACGCCGCGGCAAGCAGGGCAGCGCAGCTTGTCGCTCCAGATCAGATGACGGAGGGAGCCTTTCGCGCCGGAGGGGTCGCGCGCCTCGTACATCCACCCGTCTTCGCCTTCGCCTGCGGCCAATACGTCTTCGGCGGCCTTCCTGAACGCGGCGGGATCGGGCGGATTGGTCAGGGTCCGGCCGACAAACGAGCCGAGCGCGCCCAGCTCATAGAGAACGGCATTGCGGGCACCCCATTGCACGTCAAGGCCGAGGCGGACCGCTTCGGCGCACAGTTCTGCGGTCGGCCGCTCGCAAAGCAAGGCGGCAAGGCCGGTCGTCCCGCTCCCCCCGAACCCGTCAAACACAGTGTCGCCGGGTTTGGTGTGGGCGGCGATATACAGAGCGATTGCTTCTGGGGATATCTTTGTTGGATATGGAAAGGCGCCGTAGAGGACGCCGGTCCTCTTCGCAGCTAAGGGCCGCCTGTATAGCGCGTCCAGAGAAGCCTCCGACATCGACTGGACCGAATTGGATGACTTGGGCTGAATGTGAAGCATGTGGTAAATGTTTCCCGAAAATTCTTCTTTTCTTAACGTCAGCTACAACGCCGTCGGTTGTTTTTCTGAAGCTGAACTCTGTGCTGGCCGCGCCGGCTGCAGATGCCGCCGCAGATACTCATCTATCGCGCGCCTTACGACCCAAGAAACCGACACATCATCCTTGTTGGCCAGCATGTTCAGGGTATCGAAATCTCCCGACGTGACGCTGACGGTGACCCGTGGACCGAGTTTCTTGGGTCGACGGTTCATGAAGCCCTCCGAATGTTCTGCCACTGTTCACACTAACGATTCGCAAGGCGAATGCAACAAAGTGCATCACTCTGACTCGTTGTCCGTCGGTTTGTAGCCGCATGCGATGGCGCTGGGCAACGGATGGCTCGTGCGCTCCGCAACTTCTCGATTGCGATACAACCAACTCATCTGCGTTTGCCACTCATCCGGGGCAGGCTCTCGCAGCTTCTCTAAAGTGAGGTCTGCTAGCTGCCGCCCCTCGAGGATCGCCTCGACGAGTTCGGGTGCCAGGAGCGTCAGGCCCAGGATTCGGGTCAGGTAGGACACTGCAATCCCCTCGCGCCGGGCCAGCTCGGCAACGG
>PWTU01000028.1 GCA_003562775.1 Ignavibacteriales bacterium | reverse complement strand
GCTTTCCGCGATACTCTCTTCGAATTCGAGTCGTTTGGTGATATCCCGAAGAATAACAGTCAGATATTTTTCACCTTCCATATCGAATTGTGAAATTGAGGCCTCGAGAGGGAACTCTTCTCCGTTTGACCGGAGTCCGAATATCGTCCCGAGTTCACCCATGCGTCTTGTTGAAGAGCCGGTTGAACTGAAATAATTGATGTGTTCTGTGTGCCGGGATCTGTACCGTTCAGGCAGTAAAATATTGAGCGGTTTACCGAGTATTTCACCGGCTGAATAACCGAATAGCGACTCAGCAGCCTTATTATAGAAAATTATCCGATGTTCAGAGTCAATGGAAACAATGGCATCCATTGCCGAAATAAGAATACTTTCAAGCCAGGTATCCTTCTTCTCCATTGCCACCAATGAATAGAGCGTGGATGTGTGATGTGATCCCGAATTTGTAGATGGGACAGACTTTATCTCCCTGTTTGTTTCATCTTCTTCCATGCATCCCCCACCGAAAATGAGTAAGAGCGATTACAAATATTTATAAAATCATAAATATTTGCGGGATTAAAGTCAAGTAGCCGGTACATTTTTTTTTGAAATGGCCCGGAATAGCTGTTTTCCGGTAGTTTCGAAACTTTTCGCTATGCTATGTATCTTAATAAAAATACAATTTCGCGAGATCCCCCCGCACAATCCCTCCCGTAGTATCGCGTTACAGGTTTTTATAGTATGAAATAGACCTGACAGGTTTTCAAAACCTGTCAGGTCTAAAAATATTGCGGTTACCTCTCTTGCAACGTTCTTTCGATCCACTCATCCACAACTTCCTCCAGTATATCCAGCGGCATTGCACCGTTTTGTAAGATCACATTGTGAAATTCCTTGATATTGAATTGCTCCCCGAGTTCCTGCTGTGCAAGGTCTCGCAGTTCAAGAATTTTCATCATGCCGATTTTATATGCAGTTGCCTGACCCGGCATTACGATGTACCGTTCAACTTCCGATATCACATCTCCCATCGGCATGCCGGTATTTTCATACATATACTCGATTGCTTCTTCGCGTGTCCATCGTTTGTAGTGTATGCCGGTATCCACGACGAGCCGGACTGCCCTGAACAATTCCGCCTGCAAGCGTCCGAGATTATCGAGGGGATCTTCCTGAAAACCGTACTCCGAGGCAAGCTGTTCGGCATATAGTGCCCATCCTTCGGTGTATGCGGTAAACGGCAGCACATTTCTGAACGTCGGCACACCCTCAATTTCCTGTTGAATGGCAAGCTGGAAATGATGTCCCGGTATTGCCTCGTGATAGGCAAGCGTGCGCATACCCCACTTCGGTACTTCCGCCATATCGCGGAGATTTGCATAGAACACTCCCGGACGCGAGCCGTCGAGCGCGGGCGGCTGGTAGTATGCACCCGGTGCGGTCTCCTCTCTGAATTCCGGTATGCGCCTGACTTCCACCCCGGCCGACGGACGTATATCAAAGGCAAAGTCGATACCTTCGTCGATCTCATCGATAATTGTCTGATAATCTTCGATTGCCTGCGCACGTCCTTCGTCGGTATTTGGATAAAGATACCGCTCGTCTTCGGTGATCGTCTGCATTTTTTCGGCAAAGGTTCCGTCGCGGAAACCGATGGACGCAAGTATCTCTGTCATTTCTCCCTGAATGCGTTCGACCTCATCAAGGCCGATGTCATGAATTTCCTGCGGCGAGAGATCGGTTGTGGTCATGCTGCGAAGCTGATGGGCGTAGTATGCATCACCGTCGGGCAATTTCCAGACGCCGTCATCATCAGTCGCTTTTGTTTTCAACTCTTCGAAGTAATCTATAAATAATCGGTATGCGGGATAAACTGTATTTGTTATTTCGGCTTCGACCTGTTCATACAGTTCTTCTTTGTTTTCGATAGCTTCGATGGTATCGACCCGTTCCTTGAATGAGGTAAAAAGAATATTTTCCCGCACCTTCTGCTCTTTAAAGTTCCGCATTTCGGTGAGCACACGGTCGATGACGAATTGCGGCGGTATGATACCTTTCTCCTCACGCAGCTGTAATCCTTCGAGAACCTGTTCGAACTTGTTTTTGAATTGCGATAACCGGGAGATATAATTCCGGGCGCTTTTATCGTTTACGATCTGATGGCTGTTTGCCATAAACGTCGGGAGCGTATTCTGCACGCCGAATAATTGATTTACCGGATAGTTATGATACATAAAGCGGCGGCTCTCAACGGCATTTTGCAGAAACCAATCGAGTATATCATATGATAACGCCGTTTGTCCCTCGAGCCGGTCGCGATTATATTTTCTCAGCGTTTGCAAATCACGCTCGGCTTTACCGGCGAGCTTCTCCGTACGGGCAGGCGATGCATCGGTAAGTTTGCCGGAATGGAAATCCAGCCGCGTATTATCGATAATGCCGAGCTGGGTGAGCAGTTCAGGGTCGTCGAGCAGAAACTCGATAAACACCCGCTCGTAGAAGTGGTTGATGCTGAGGGGTTTTCCCCAGATGAGTTTATAAATCCACCATCCTCCGACGATGAATACAGCAAGCAAACCGTAAAGAATATATTTTTTCATGATTGGTTCCCGTTATAGTTAATACTAAGTAGTATCGATCGACTGTTACTGTATCTCGGTTATGATCAATGTTACGTCGTCTCTAAGTTCGGTTCCGGAAAATGATTTTACCTCGGAGACGAGCCGGTCATGAAGCTCCGAAACATCCATCGAGGTGCCTTCTTGAAGTATTTTCATAAACCGTTCATCGCCGAATTCTTCACGTTCCTGATTCATTGCTTCGGTAATACCGTCGGTATAAAAAACGATCCGGTCGCCGCTTTTAATTGATTCGCTTGTCTGGCTATAATCGAAGGTGTTCATCATACCGAGTGCGGGTCCGG
>PWTU01000024.1 GCA_003562775.1 Ignavibacteriales bacterium | reverse complement strand
AGTTTTTATGCGCTTCTTGCGTGTTTTATTATTATATTATAGAGACACACCCAAAAATAACGGAAGTCGGTCAGCAGAGGATTTTTATCATAAGCATCGATGTATTTTTTTTCAGATGCTACAATCTCTTCGAATGTTTCCGGGAGATCGTAGTAAAACGGGGGAATGAGTCCCGGTTTGTATTTGATTCGCCGCTCCTTGAACTCCTCCGGATACAAGCTGAAGTATTGCTCGGAGAGCGGTCGTAAACCGACCAACTTCATATCCCGCTTCAACCAGTTGATCCACATGGGCTGTTCATCGAGCCACAACCTTCGCATCCATCGTCCCCAGCTTGTCACCCTGAAATCGTTTCGGAACTTTCCGCCCTTGTCGAGATTGGAGTTTTCGTGTACGTATGCCTGTAAAAATTCGGCGTACGGATGCATTGTCCGGAATTTATACACATTAAACCGGGCGCCGTTCCTGCCGATCCGCTGTAACCGGACGATGAACCCGTATGTCTCATGCCCGTTCAGCACCGGGATCGAATTTTTCCGGCAGACAAAATAAGTTAAGTTACCGATATCTTTATAACTTACGATATCGAAACCGCATGCAACGAGCCGCCCGAACGTCTCTGTGCGCGACATAACCCGGTTGATGCCGCGGGTTAATACGGTGTATATCCTGCGCGTCGGTTTTAACTTCGGAAACACGCGTTTTACAATAAAATCCATGGTATAATACGGATACGAAAAAACACGGGGATATTTTGCAAGTATCCTCGCCTTGCGCGACCGGATGGTTTCGACGCATCCGATAAAGTACCCGCCGGGCGGGAGTTTCTCGTTGACTGCCGAGAAAAACAAATTGGGATTGTCGATATCGTTCACGCGTTTCATGTTCACAAACGATTTGATGCATTTTTCGCTCATGATCCTGACGTTGAACGGCTCGGACGTCGCAATCAGCTCCGTTCCGGGATCGGTAAAGTCGGCATATTGTGAGATAAATTCCGCCGCTTCCTCACCAAACTCACTGCCGACGACGCTGCGCCGGCACTCCAACCGCTCCTTAAAATAGTGAGGCGGATATCCGGTTTGAATGGAAGTTTTCGGTTCCATGTTTGCTCCCGAAGGTTTACATGTGAAAAGCTTGGTAATTGATAAAAATCGTAATTTATTGTATATTATCGACAGGATGGAGAAAAAATAACCCCCGCCCCGTCATCACACATATCAGCGCCTGTCAGCGTGAGGGATAATGTGCGACGCTTTTGGGGCGGGGAAGTTTTTGTTAGGTGATAGGTGTTAGGTGAGAGGTGTTAGGTGTTAGGTGAGAGCTACTTACTATCACCTATCTACTTTACACCTATCTACTGTCACCTATCCACTGTCACCTGACACCTAACACCTTCTTCTGACAACAAACACCAGCCCTCCCACCACGATTCCCGTTGCATTCGAAATAACATCCATAACATTAAACGAGCGATGCGGGAGATAGAGCTGGATGCTTTCTGAAAAAACAGCGAGCAGTAAGCCGGCTATGAACCAGAGCGACGCTTTTTTAACACGGATAGCGCCGGTACTATTTTGACGGTTCAGGTGCAGCCGTACAAGGATCATCCATGGTATAAATATCGCCGTGTGCAGCAGATAATCGGCGCGAAGGTTACCGATATAGAATTGCTGCTCCGCAACGCCGGATCCGGTCGGGATGACGTGCAGGGTTATGACGATGATTACGTAGATTAAAATTATTATTTTATGAGACACATTTTGGTTGCCGGGTTTCAGGGTTTGCCCGCACATACCCGGTTGAGGGATTAACCTTATTACCTTAGTAACAAAGCAATAACCCTCAACTAAGCAATCTTATTACCTTATTCCCCGCTTGATTTATAAATTTTGAACACAACCATAAGAAACAATAAGGTAATAAGGTTCTACGTGTGCTTTGTTTTGGTTACTAAGGTAATAAGGTTTATATTTCTTGATTAAAGCTGACAAAGGACTTCACATTAATTCCACTGTGTCAATTATGTCTTCATCCACTTTGGAACTCCCCTGCATTAGAACAATTTTCCGTTGTGGTACGGGCGTCCCACCGGAATAAATAGTTGTATGATATGTATCAAGAAAAAAACATGAAAACAACTCGAATATCACATTCCTGCAAACGGGACGCCCCTACCTCCTGAAACCGTTTGGGCGTACCGCTTGCTTGCTATATATGATCTCCAATCTGCGACGACATTCAGGAAACAACATCTATTCTGCTCGTAACCACATTGGAACGCCCGTACATTATAATATTTTTCATTGGGGTACGGGCGTCCCACCGGAATAAATAGCTGTATGATCCGTATCAAGAAAAAAACATGGAAACAATCTCAATGTAACATGCAAGCAAACGGGACGCCCCGATTTGAGGGTGATAATATATTCTGCTTTCTAACAAGCACACACCCCTAGCCCCTCTTGTTAGAGGGGAACAGCCGCACAAAGCCCCTCTAAAACAAATTCACCTGCATCCCGATGCCGAAAAACCCGATCGCGTCCATGCCGCGGGAGCCGCGCAGTTCATCCATTGCTTCGTCGTCGAGAATGAAATCGATTTTTCCCTCTGCAAACAGAACGAACCGGTGATCGAGCTGCATATGTACTCCGCCGCCGATTACCGGACCGAATGCAGGTTTGAACCGGTGCGGGTTATCGTGTGTACCGAAGAACGTCATCCCGATACCGCCGAGCACGTACGGTTCAAAGTCTCGCCATCTAAAGAAAATATAATTCACAAACAAATTTACCGTGTGATTGTGCGTGTGATCGCCGACGCTCGGACGTTGCGTACGGGGATAATCGGCAACCCGGTAATCGAACCCGGCGCTGAGCTCCGGCGTCAGTACATAGCCGGCGCCGGCT
>PWTU01000246.1 GCA_003562775.1 Ignavibacteriales bacterium | reverse complement strand
GACGGTGTGAGTGATATAGATATCGATGCATTATTCGAGTTTCATAAGAAAGAAAAAACGCTTGCGACCGTAACAGCGGTGCAACCGCCCGGAAGATTCGGTACCTTCACCCTCGCAGAGGGTCAGTCAAAAATAACACATTTTAGGGAAAAGCCGAAAGGAGATGGAGCGTGGGTGAACGGAGGATTTTTCGTGCTCGAACCGGGCGTAATGGAATATATTAACGGCGATGACACGGTATGGGAGCGAGAACCTTTGATCAGGTTGGCAAAAGCCGGACAACTATCCGCGTATAAACATGAGGGTATCTGGCAGCCGATGGATACGATTCGGGATAAGAATTTACTGGAAGACATGTGGAATTCAGGGAGGGCGCCCTGGAAAATATGGACATAAATAAAAAATTCTGGACGGGAAAAAAAGTATTTGTCACCGGCCATACTGGTTTTAAAGGTGCCTGGTTATCTTTCTGGTTGAGATCATTAGGATCTACCGTCAAAGGATTTGCACTCCCTCCACCAACAGATCAAAATTTGTTTGCAGTGCTGAATCTCGAATCCAATGTGCAGTCCGTGTTCGGAGATATCAGAGATCTGGACCTTCTAAAAAATCACATCAGAAAATTTGACCCTGATGTCGTTATCCACATGGCGGCTCAGGCAATCGTCAGAGAGTCGTATCAAAATCCCGTTGATACATTTCAAGTTAATGCCATCGGTACAGCTCATCTTCTCGAAGCCGTGAGATATACCAACAACACAAAAGCAGTCATTTGTGTCACGAGTGACAAATGCTATGAGAATCGTGAATGGCCGTGGAAATATCGCGAGAACGATCCGATGGGTGGATGGGACCCGTATTCTGCGAGTAAAGGTTGTTCCGAGTTGGTTATATCGTCATATAGAAATTCATTCTTTAACAATGAGCACTACGCTAAACACGGTGTCGCGGTCGCAAGTGTTCGTGCAGGAAATGTGATCGGCGGAGGGGATTGGGGACAGGATCGACTCATACCCGATATAATGAGAGCATTTTCTCAAAATGAACGGGTAATAATTCGTAACCCATCGGCAATTCGTCCCTGGCAGTACATTCTCGATCTACTGTCGGGCTACTTGTTGCTTGCAGAACGGTTATATGAGGATGGACCTAACTATATGGAAGCATGGAATTTTGGCCCAAATGATAACGAGGAGAAAACCGTTAAGGAAATTGTCCAACTAATCAGTAAGTTGTGGGGAAATGGTGCCTATAGGGAATTAGATCCGAATAGTACATCTCATCCACATGAAGCGTTCACCCTGAAATTAGATAGTTCCAAATCACGAAGCAGATTGGGATGGATGCCAAAATTCACACTTGAACATTCATTGGAATGTATTGTAGATTGGTACAAGCAGTATTATTCCGGTGAAAACTCGATGAAAGAGCTGAGTGAAAAGCATATTACTGCTTTTGAAACTCACAGGCCTTATGATTCGAGAGCGCAGGTAAAGGATTATTAACAGACCAACCTCCGGAGACCGATTCTATCAGGGAGAATTAGCCCACCCAAAAAAATTATGCAGACTACAGAAGCTGACTTACGAAAAGAGATGGAAACTACGAATTACGATCAACCGGATGTTCCATACTGCCGGTTTTGCGGAAATAAACTGAACACCGTTTTTGTTGATCTTGGTATGTCACCGTTATCCAACGCTTATGTAACGCCAGAACGTTATCATCAAGTTGAATCGTTTTATCCGTTAAAAACCTACGTTTGTTCATCGTGTTTTCTTGTACAACTTCTGCAATATGAAACACCGGACGTCATATTTTCCGATTATGCATATTTTTCCTCATATTCTGATTCCTGGCTCGAGCATTCGAAGAAATATGTAGAAATGATTTCAAACCGTCTTAATCTCAATGGCGAATCTCTTGTTGTGGAATTAGCCAGCAACGATGGTTACTTGCTTCAGTATTTTCAGGAAAAGAATATACCGGTTCTCGGTATAGAACCCGCCGGTAATGTTGCACAAGCGGCAATAAAAAAAGGAATACCGACCGTTACGAAATTTTTCGGTACAGAACTTGCCGGAGCATTGTTAAAAGAAGCTCAGCAGGCCGATTTAATTGTAGGCAACAATGTGCTTGCTCATGTGCCCGATATAAACGACTTTGTAGCCGGGATGAAGATAATATTGAAAGAGAATGGCGTAATAACGATGGAATTTCCTCATCTGTTGCAAATCATGCAGCATAATCAATTCGATACAATTTACCATGAACATTTTTCTTATCTCTCATTATATACCGTTGAAAAAATATTCGAAAAACATGGTTTAAATGTGTTCGACGTCGATGAACTGCCGACACATGGAGGGTCACTTCGGATATTCGCAGCTCATTTAGATAATGATGACAGGTACATAACAGATAACGTGCAAAATTTACGGAACCGTGAAATTGGTGAAGGTTTAACCGACCTTCAAACATATCTAACCTTTACCGAAAAAGTTAAGAAAACAAAACGTGAAATTTTGAATGAACTTATTCGTATCAAGGAATCGGGCAAAAAAATTGCAGGTTACGGAGCTGCTGCAAAAGGAAATACTCTGCTGAATTATTGCGGTATCGGGATCGATATGATCGATTATGTCGTTGACCGAAATCCGCATAAAGTCGGAAAATATTTACCCGGCACAAGAATCCCTATTAGAAATCCTGATACGATCAAATCTGACAAACCGGATTATCTCATTATCTTGCCATGGAATATAAAGGAAGAAATTATCTCTCAGAATAGTTATATAAGAGAATGGGGAGGGAAGTTTATCATTACTATACCATCGGTATCTATTCTTGATTAATATTTTATGAAGTTTATAGAGACCGCGCTGGCTGATGCATACATTATCGAGCTTGAAAAATATGAGGATGCACGAGGGTATTTTGCGAGAAGCTATTGCCGAAATGAATTTCGAGATCGGGGATTGCTCGATATCTTTGTACAATCGAACATTTCGTTCAATAAAATAAAGGGGACTCTGCGGGGAATGCACTATCAAGCCGAACCGTATGGTGAAGTAAAGGTGGTAAGTTGTTTTCAAGGAAAAATATATGATGTGATTATCGACCTTCGTCCGGATTCAAATACCTATTGCAAATGGATTAGCGTTACATTGTCGTCAGATAACGGTAAATTGCTTTACATCCCGAAAGGTTTTGCACACGGTTTTCAGACGCTTGAAGATAACACGATGGTTCATTATCAGATGGGTGAATTTTATAAACCGGAATATGCCCGGGGGGTTCGCTGGAATGATCCCCGCTTCGCCATCAAATGGCCGCTGAATGTCGAGATCGTCTCGGAAAAAGACGGCAGTTATCAGGATTTCAAAGAATGAAAAATATGTTGCTTACGGGAGCCCGTGGATTTATTGCACGTCATTGCATGCACTCCCTCCGTGAAAGAAATTATAATATACACGCAATAACAACGGGTGATACAACCCTGGAATCGGAAGAAGATGGGGTATACTGGCACCATGTCGATTTGCTCGATTTTCGCTCGGTTTCGAAAGTAATGAAGGCAATTAAACCGTCTCATTTATTGCATTTTGCCTGGTATACGGAACACGGAAAATTCTGGAATGCGGAAGAGAATCTTGCCTGGACTAATGCTACTTTACATTTGATCAAAGAGTTTAACAATTACGGCGGTAAACGGATACTTGGAGCAGGAACGTGTGCAGAATACGATTGGAGTTATGGTTTTTGCAGTGAAAACATTACACCGGTAAATCCTTCGTCATTATACGGCAGGGGTAAAAATGCCGTTCAGTCTATCGTTCAGGAATATGCGTCTTTATGCAACATGAGCTTTGCATGGGGACGGATATTTTTTTTATACGGTCCGCATGAAAATAAAAACCGTCTGATCTCATATGTTATCACATCGTTACTTCAAAACAAAACGGCAAAATGTTCCAATGGAAAACAAATCAGGGATTTTATGTATGTAACCGATGTGGCAGATGCATTTGTCGCGTTGCTGGATTCGGATGTGGAAGGTGCAGTCAATATTGCATCAGGTAATCCCGTGCCGTTAAGAAGTATAATCGATACAATTGTAGAAAAGCTTAACGGCTCCGGGCTGGTGCAGTATGGTGCGAAGCCGGATAAACCGGGTGATCCGCCTTTGGTGGCAGCGGACGTCCGGCGACTGGAAAGTGAAGTGGGGTGGAGTCCTAAATACGGAATTGAAGCCGGATTAGATCAAACAATTAACTGGTGGAAAAACAATATAAAGGCAGTATGAGTACGGTAATTATCGGTTCGGGTATTGCGGGTTTTGGCGCAGCATATTCACTCTATCAACACGGTATTAAGCCTATTATGTTTGAGGGAAAGACATACTATGGGGGGCATACTGCTTCGTATAAATATGATGATGGATTTACATTTGACGACGGTCCGCATATATCATTTACAAAAGACGAACGTATACAAAATATATTTGCCGAAAGTGTTAATAACAAATATGAAGTACTGCAGGCGAAGGTAAATAATTATTGGAAGGGGTACTGGATCAAGCATCCAACGCAGGTAAATTTATACGGATTGCCTAAAGATCTGGTTAAAAAAATTATTCTGGAATTTATAGATAATAAGTACCGGGGAAACAATTCCGAAGATATAAGTAACTATCGAGACTGGCTCTATAACCAGTTTGGTAAAACATTTGCGGAGACATTTCCCATGGAATATGGTCATAAATATCATACGACCACTGCCGACAACATGAGTACTGATTGGTTGGAGAAACGGATTTACACTCCGGATATATCGGAAGTTCTGGAAGGAGCGTTAAGCTCAAAAACCCCTGACGTTCATTATGTTGACCATTTCAGGTATCCGACTCACGGCGGTTTTGTTTCGTATTTAAATATGTTTCTCGAGAAGGTTAACCTAAAGCTTGACCATAACCTGACCAACATTAAACCGAAAACAAAAGAGTTGCGTTTCAGCAATGGAGAGAGGGTAAATTATAAACACCTGATATCCAGTATACCGCTTCCAGATTTAATTACAATGATAGAAGGAGTGCCGGATGATGTCGTGGATGCTGCATCAAAACTGGCGTGCACGAGCTGTATAATGGTCAATATCGGTATCGACCGGAATGATATCTCCGATTCTCACTGGTCGTATTTCTATGACCGTGATTTTATATTCACCCGCTTGAGTTATCCGCATATGTTTTCTCCGAACAATGTTCCGGGAGGTGCGGGAAGTATTCAGGCTGAAATTTATTTTTCAAAGAAATATAAACCTGTGGATAA
Source organism: Ignavibacteriales bacterium (assembly GCA_003562775.1). Taxonomy (GTDB): domain Bacteria; phylum Bacteroidota; class Ignavibacteria; order T3Sed10-11; family T3Sed10-11; genus T3Sed10-11. Next base: position 5,859 of record PWTU01000246.1, on the reverse strand, counting down.
AAAACCAGAAGAATGTATTGATCAGGTTTTAAATGATTTGAAGCGTTGTGGTTTGATTCGACCGGGTGATACTATTTTACATACAAGTGCGAGGTTCGTTAAATATGCGAATGTAATATTTGATCTTGAACGCACAGATGCTCTAAAAATAGTTCATGAATACCTTGATGAGCAAAATATATTGTACTGCGGTCGATACGGAGATTGGGGGTATCACTGGACGGATGAGTCGTTTAAGAGCGGAGAAACTGCAGCTCATAAATTTGTCACTGGTGAATAATGTACCAAACGGCAATGCCTTTTAACATTTAGGAAGAGAAATAGGTAGCATGAAAAAGGATCCCTTAGTATCAATCATTATTCCGTGTTATAATAAAGTACAATATGTATCGGATGCTATCGAGAGTGCGTTAAACCAAACATACTCAAACATAGAATTAATTCTTGTCGATGACGGTTCTACCGATAATACGTGCGAGATTATCAAGAAATATCAAGTCGAAGATGCGCGAGTTCGTTATTTTTATAAAGAGAACGGGGGAGTTAGTTCGGCCAGAAATTATGGTATTCGTCAGGCGCAGGGAGAATGGGTTCAGTTTTTAGATGCCGATGATTGGCTCAATAAAGATAAGATAAATTTTCAATTAAAGTATTCGGTAGATAAAAAATATCATGATGGGGTGGTTTTTTATTCCGATTATAAAATTATCGATGAGGGATCGGTTTATGAAGGAACAGAGTTTACGTTTGAAAATTTAGACAATGAACAGTTAATTAAAAAGCTTATTGGCAGAAAGTTCGGTCTTTCAACACCGACTCCGTTACATGTTAACAGTACGTTGTTTAGTAAAAATTTATTTGAAACAGAATTATTCGACGAAACCGTTCCCCTTTATGAAGAGATAATCCTTTTCTATAATTTACTTATTAAAAATGTTCAATTTGTACATACTCCTTGTATAGGGATGTATTATAGATCAAACCCGGGCGGTATATCTAAAAATGAAGATAGTGTGAAGATCGGGTATTTACAATTCCTTGAAACGGTATATTCGACACGTAGAGAATATTTAGAATATTCTCCAAACATAGGCAAACTTATAAAATATTTCATTAAAAGACGAAATAAAGAAATGTATAATAGGACATTGAATTTAATCCGTATTTCAAACATTCCTGTATATTCTTACGATAATAAGAATATAAGAGAAATGATATTAATTCTTGATAAATTTAAAATTCTTTATCCATTAGTAAAGTATAGAAGATCATACCTGATTAATTATCCAAAATTATAATTGACAGTACGGCATATCAATACATCTAATAGTGAAATTGCAGAATTATGATACATAAACAGCATTATTCTTAGATAATTTCAACCATTTGATAAAGATAGATAAATGTCATTTCTATACATATGGAAACCTGAAAATATATCACCCGATAAAGCAGAAATGAAATTTGAGGGCATGATTCGGCGACAGGCACAGGTATATTCCTCTTATTTTGGTAAAGAATTTCCATATGCATATAAAAAGATAGAAAATACATATATAGGTCAGATAGATTTAATCAAAGGGGTTAAAGGATGGCAGCCGTGGGTTGATTGCGGTGAATTTGGTATTGCATGGAGCGGTGTATGTGAGAATTTTCTCGGGACTGAACTATGTACCGAACGTGGCAAGGAAGTATTTGATTCGACCCTCAACAATCCTAGAGATATAGTGTATTGGGATGGAAACTTTGCACTTGCAGCATGGTGTAAGTTGAATAATACCATTACCGTTACAACCGGTGCCACGCAAAGCCAACCTTTGTGGTATACCAACGGTCCATTTGGTTGGGCTTGTGGGAGTAGAGCGGCGGTGTTGTTGGATTTAGTCGGAAAAGATAAAATAATAGACAAAGGACAAACCGGATTATATCTCGCTGCAGGTTACCACAAAGGTGGTGGGACCTTCTTCCAGGGTGTTCATCTCCTCGAGCCACGTCATCAATTAACTTTTCAGCATTCGGATCAACCGGTACTACGAGAGTATATTACTCTGTTAGATTATTTGACCTTGGGGTTTGAGCCGGTCGTAGAAAAAGACGAGATAATTGAAATTAGTGCTGAAAAATTGAAATATCGTATCGGGCGGCAGATGCAATACAGTGAAAACCCGATTCTTGAACTAACCGGCGGGAAAGATAGTCGCTGTATTGGTGCCGCTATATATGGCAACGGCGATACAATCCGTTCGTTCACTGCTGGGTCTGTTCATTCACCGGAGGTGAAGATCGCCCGGTTAGTAGCAGAAGAATTGTGTTTTGATCATTCAGTGTCTGTACATGCTACAGATCGTCTTTTGTTATTAGAACATTCGACCGAGCAGGTGAGGAACTGGCTTCAGCTCAGTGAAGGGTTGGAGAGTATACGCCAGGTGCTTCTCTTTGAAAAATATTTTCAAAATCAGTTACCTATTCAATACAATAACACACAAAATTTTCACGGAATTCATTATGGAATGCTTAAACCTAAAACATTAACTGCTTATACCAAAGTGAATATACAAAATAGTATGAACAGCAAGTTGCTAAGGTACGGAAATGCGATTGAATTGTTCCATAGCCTTAAAAATAAAATTGATATTGATGTAGAGAGAATTTTTGCCGGTCAGAACAAAGAAAAAGCGTGGTCGTTTGTTTTCTTTTGGCGTAACCTAGGATCCATCTGGGGTTCAAATGCAATGTCGGCTAAGCAACCCGTAGGTTGGTGGTGGACCCCGTTAATTGATAGAACATTGATTCAATATTCGTGGTGGTTATTTAAAAATAACCTTGAGGGTCTTCAATTAATTCATGAGAAAACAAAAATAAATGCTCCCCATATAAATACGATTCCTGATATAGGTCAAATGAATACGAAAAAGGGCCGATGGGGTCAATTACAAAAAAAGATAAATAACAGATTGCTGAAATCAGAATTCTATAGAAAACTCCGTAAGAATGCCCATTACTATGACGCTCAATATTTTCCGATTAGTTTTCAAAGAACAGATATATGGCAATCATTTTTCGAAAAAAATAAATATGCTTGGAAGGATATCGTCGATCCACATTATATTCAATATCTCATAAAGCGACAGCCAAATGCAGAAATATTATGGAGTTTAGCCACCATAGAGTTGATTTGCCAGGAGTATTTTTGATATTCTAATCATTTATAAATACAGAAGTATCGTTTTGTAAGGGACCGTGCATGAAAAACAGAATTATTGAGTATTTTGCGATCAAGCTGGGGAATATTTTAGACTCTTATTCAAGTAGGAGAGCAGCGAAAACACTACCAAAGTTTAAAAACTCTCCTAAAAATTTAAAGATTAGTTTGCCCCGGTATATCAAAGACGCCGATCGCATAACTATAGGAAATAATGTATCTTTGGGTCCAGGATGCTGGATCATGCCGGTTACCGGTTATCCGAGTCAAAAAATGAAGCACCCCGACGGTGAATTATATACACAAAAATTTGATCCCCATATATTTATCGGGAACAACGTTACTGCTACGGCAAACTTGCAAATATTCGCGCAGGATTCCGTCACGATAGAGGATGATGTAATGTTTGCTACAAATATATTTATTAACGACGGTTCTCACGGATTCCAGGATGGCACGAAGCCGTATAAGTATCAACCAATCTCCAAAATCGTGCCGATAACTGTAAAATCCGGATGCTGGATCGGACAGAATGTAGTGATAATGCCCGGTGTCACGATTGGGGAGTGTTCGATTATCGGTGCCAACAGTGTTGTGACAAAAAGTATTCCTCCTCACTGTATTGCCGCAGGAAACCCCGCCGTGGTTAAGAAACGCTGGAATAGTAACACGAAAAAATGGATACAGGATAATATTTCAAATGATCGATGAATAATTTTTAAAAATTTGGGATTACAATGGATGTAAAGTCACAGCCGCTTGTAAGCATCGTCACCCCGGTCTATAACACCGAAAAATATCTTGCTGAATGTATAGAGAGTGTGTTAGAACAAACATATTCCAATTGGGAATATATTATTGTCGATAATTGCAGCACAGATTCATCTCTTGCAATAGCAGAAGAATATGCGAAAAAAGACAACCGGATATCGATTCATTCCAATAGTACGTTCCTTAACCAGATGCAGAACTGGAATCATGCACTCAAACTTATGCATCCTGAAAGTGCATATTGTAAAATAGTGCATGCCGACGATTGGATTTATAAGGAATGTGTGGAAAGAATGGTTGAACTTGCCGAAAGATATCCTGGCGTCGGAATTGTCGGTTCATATCGTCTCGTCGAAAATGAGGTCAAGTTAGACGGCCTTCCACCTCATCAAAACGTTTTTTCAGGCCGGGAAATTTGCCGACTTTACTTATTTGGAGATCTGTACGTATTCGGTTCGCCCACGACCTTGCTCGTACGGAACGAGGTAATAAAAAATAACGATCCTTATTACGAGGAAGCAAATATACATGCGGATACCGATGCATGTTTACGTGACCTTAAGGAATGGAATTTTGGATTTGTACATCAGGTTCTGAGTTACACAAGGAGACACAATGAATCATCTACGAGTATAGCTAATCGTTTTCATACGCGACGATCGGGCAGGATAAAATTGTTTTTAAAATACGGTGTTCATTACTTAAATGAAAGTGAGTTCAGGGTGAGATATAAATCTTTATTCAATAGTTACCATAGATTCCTTGCCCGGATGTTTTACGAATTTAAAGATCGTGAATTTTGGAAATATCATCAAAGTGAACTCCGAAGTTTAGGTGAATCTATTCATTTTTTAAAATTGATAAAATATATTCTTATTGAAGGTATATATATACACCGGACAATTCCACGTCTGATCAAAACTCTACGAGCAAAAAGCACCAATGGAACGACAAAAAATGTCTCAACAGGATTAGGCAATATATATACAAAAGAATAATTTATCTCACATCGTGAAAAATAAGGATATGAATATCGTTCAATATCAGCATACAAAAATCGATTTCAAATATTCTGTTTCAGAGGGATTGACAAGTGTAATAATACCGGTGTTTAGTGATCCCGAAGGGTTAACTGATACCCTTAAATCTCTTTTGCACCAAACAGTACCAAATAATCAATACGAAATAATCGTTGCAAACGACGGTTCTATGGAACCCATATCACAGGTATGTGATTCCTTTGAAGTAAAAGAAGTAAAGATCAAGCCGAACCGGGGATCGTACTTCGCCCGAAATAGGGCTCTTGAGGTGTCGAACGGTGAATATATTGCATGTATCGATGCCGATATCACCGTTTCTCCGGAATGGTTGGAAAACGGCATACAAGCATTGAAAAAAGCAGATTATGTGGGTGGCCCTGTGCACATTGATAGATCAAAAATTAAAACACCGGCTCACTATTCTGAAATGCGATCTGCTTTTCCGTTTAAAACGTATATAGAAGAGAAACACTTCAGCGGTGCTGGAAATTTGTTTGTTCGTCGTTCGGTATTCGAGGATGTTGGAGGATTCGATGAGAGATTAAAATCGGGCGGGGATAAGGAATTCGGAAAGCGTGTATACGAATCCGGTAAATATCGGCAGCATTACGAAGACGCAATAGCTGCCGTCCATCCGCCGAGAGGATATAAAAAATTGGTTAACCAAAGAATCCGCATTGCAAAAGGAGATAAAGTGTTGAGTGTTCTGTATCCGGATCGTTTTACATTCAATCGACCCTCTTTTTTACCGTATATTATAAACACTTTTAAACCGCCGTGGATAGGTAATATTAGTCGAGGGTATTCGAATGACTTGCCTTTTTCATTTTTAAATTATTATCTCTT
>PWTU01000435.1 GCA_003562775.1 Ignavibacteriales bacterium | reverse complement strand
ATGGAAATGTGTACGTTTCGATTTCGCGGGCGGGCACATCAGACGGTATCCAGATGATAAAAGAGGATGGGACGTTGGAAGAATATGTACCGGCGAGAATACCTCGTTACGATGGGATGAAGTTCGGTCCCGACGGTTCTCTGTACCTGGTCCGTAATTTGCGTCTTATTGCCCGTGTTCCACCCGGCGGAGGCCCGGAAGAGAATTGGCTGCCTATGCGCGTCGGCACCCGGTTTGTTGACATGGATTTCGATGTGTTTGGATATTTATGGGTAGTCGGTAATAACGATGCAATTTTCCGCGTTAATGTTGACGACCAAAGCGTCGAGGAGTTTCCGTTTAATGCTGATATCAGATCGGTGCGATACTTTGACGGCTACCTGTATGTTTCAGCCGTTAAGGATGTTAACGGCAGCACAACATCGGGGATATGGCGGTTTCCCGTGGATAATTCGGGTATCATCGGAGAACAGGAATTATATTTCCCATTTTCGGAACAATATGGAAGCAACAATGCTATAGCTCTCGCAATAACCTTCTCCGCTGATGGTTATATGTATGTCGGCACAGATGGTCCGGATGGGATAATTGTTGTCGATCCCGGCGGCGACGGCTGGGAGCCGCTTTATCCCGGTCTCATATCGCCTACCGGCATGATTTTTGCTTGGGGCGAAGGACCAAATCTATATTATACGAGAGGTGAGACGGGGAATAACAGCCAGGCGCTGATTCGAATAAATACACAACGTGAAGGCGCCCCGAATTACGGGTTGCAATAATGATTATTTTTTATTACTCTTAGACAATAACATAGTATAAATACAATAACTGTTATGTTGCTAAATCTAATAATTATTAAAAGAAAGGAGGTTGGAAACAGATACAAATTAAACTCACCATAGCTGTAAAATTAATCCATCGTATGTTTAACCTTAGATAAGGACCATATCAATGAACAGATTTACAATTTTACTCCTTGCCCTATTTGTATGCGTTCCACTTGTCGGTCAGGCTCAGTGGGAATTCGAGCACGTTATGCCCGTCGACTCGGCACACGCTGCAAATGCGGTCACACATGGTATAGCCGTTGATCCGGATGGATATGTGTGGACACACAGATTTTTCAACTGGACACAATGGGTATCGCCGGCCGGTGATACACTTGCAGTTGACGGTTTATGGGTCATAAGTCCTGATGGAACGACCGTCGATACAATTTTTGCTGTTGAATTAGGCGACGGCACAATCCTTCCCTTACAAGGCGGAAGAGGAATACGTGCGGATCATGAGGGGAATATTCTGGCTGCCTATGGGTACCGGTTGTTCAGGTTCGATTATCAGACCGGCGATGTGCTGGATATATATGAGCATCCGAATGAGTTAGCGCTCACAACTCCCGGCGTAGATGCACAGGGCAATATTTATATCGGCACGGTTCTGGCGGAAGCGCCGGTGCGTGTCTATGACGCCGACTTCAATTTCATTATGCCCGCTGTTACCCCCACCGGTATTTCGCGGACTCTTGAAGTTACCCAGGATGGTTTGACATTGTTCTATCTTGCACCGCATGAAAATGCAGTATTAAAATACACCCGTGAGGATGAATTTGACGTTTTCCCGGAAGTTCCCGATACCATTCTGCAAGGCGTGAAAGTTACATCGGCAATGGTAAACAGAGCGACGGGGCATCTCTGGGTGAGCGCCGGTGATAATACCATAGTGCCCGATCCGCCTTTTGAGCCATTTACCTGGTACGGATACGACATAGAAAATGATGAGATCGTCGGCAGCTTTACGTGGTTTAACATTGAGAATAGCTGGCGGAAAGTGGAAGATGGCGTTATTGTTCCGGCAGAACCGTGGGAAGATGGAGCACACGGACCCTGGCCCCGTGCAATAGCATTCGACGATGAAGGAACCGCCGCGTATGTCGGTCACTGGACTTATGCGGTGATACCCGCTATCCAGAAGTTTACGTACACCGAGGAAGTGGTAGTCGATCTCCCGGAATCCAACTGGAACTTTGTCAGTGCATTCCCGGATGAAGAAACCGAGGAATGGCAGCATTCAGCCCACGGAGCGGCAGTCGATGATGAAGGGAAAGTATGGGTCGGACCGTATTACAGCACCCTTTTTGTTCCGACCGAAGGCGATACAATTCGCAGAAACCCTGTATATGTATTTAATGCAGACGGTACACCCGCAGATTTTTCACCGGTCTATGAAGGTGAAATTAATGGCGAAATTGTCCGCTTTGGCCCGGTTACCGGAATGAATAGGGATCATGAAGGCAATATCCTTGTTGCAATTCACGGAACACGACCACTTGCTGACGGCAGCACCTGGGATGCAAGCACTGCACATATAGTGAGAGTAAATGCAGAAACAGGTGAATTTATGGATATCGGCGATGTTACCTACATGAGAACCGAGACTGCAGCGCAAGCACCGAACCGTCCGGCGGTAACCGAGGATGGTTTTATCGGCGTATCGTTTGTATTTCCGGGATCGCCGATTGTCATTCTCGATCCGGACTTCGAAATGGTACAGACAGTGACTGAAGACGGAAAAGATGGATTTTCGCGGACATTCGAAATTAGTGCCGATGGAAGGTATCTCTATAACCCAAGCACAACACTTTTCACTACAGTCTATTACAGTGAATTCGGTGTGCTCGGCGAATATGAAATAGTGGATACAACCTTAGGTATGTGGCTCGATCCGGGTGCAGTTTCACGCGATCCGGTCGATGACAATATTCTCTGGATGACCGCAACGGGAATTGGTAATAATCCTATTCCTGAAGATAATCCATATTACAATCATTCGTCTAAAGTCTTTGCGTTTGATCTCACCACCGGAGAGATCGTCGATTATGCGGAATCGCCGGGTGATTTCCGGATTCCTCGCGCATTGGCGT
>PWTU01000152.1 GCA_003562775.1 Ignavibacteriales bacterium | reverse complement strand
TTGTGCAGTTCATCTAGTAAATTAATGAATTTCTGATATTTTGAATTAGCTTTTTTTGCCATTGTTATGATCTCGTCAATAAGGAGAAATCATTTTCACTTAGCTTATGCGTACTCTGCACAAACCACGCCCACGGTGTATCGGGCGATTTATCACTAAATGCATCCAGTTTACTCCTGAGTACTGAGTCGATAACCACAGGATTATCAATATAGAGTTTTACCTCATCGAATGTAACCAGCCAGGGGTAATTCTCCGGTTCCTTGACTCTTTTATCGGGTTTTCTTTCAGGTGGAGTCTTGAGCCGTGCGTGAGCTACAATCCCATTTGCCGCTGCATAGAAGCAAATCCAGTCCCCCGCTTTCATATGCTTTCTTCCCGGTGTTCGTTCACCGAATGCAAATATTTTATCTTTACCTACAAGGTACTGGACGAATTCCTCAGCAGTCCATTCATCATCCGCTTTAACCGGGGCAAGCCAGTAGTTTACATCATTATCGCTCTTCTCAACTTCGGGTGTTGAATCAACCTCTTCCAACTCCTCAACTTCTTTCTGTCCCACAACACGGGACAATACATCCACAAGAGGATCGATCTGTGGTTTATGCGGTTTCAGTATGGTGAGGATGTCATTATGACGAACTTCGTATTCGTTCATTATTTCTGCAAGAATAAGTAATGAATTTACAGATAGAATACGAAGTTGATTTGTGCGTTTTTCGGCAATAATCGAATTTTCGAGTTGTCTTACGTCCGGATCCGGTTTACCGATAACATACAAACCGAGTGCATTATCCCAATCTGCAATTTGATGTTCAGATATCAGCTTATCCACATATCCCGTCAATGTGGCCGTTTTAATTGTGTACGCTTCTGTTGTTTTCACCTCGACAACAATAGTTAATCCGGATGGTGAAATCCACAATCCATCATACCCGACTTCATTTACCGTCCCCTGGTATCTCCCGTACCGCACTTCAAATCCCAAAAAGACACCGATATAATTTACGAGGTCCTGCAGCGCACGGTTATATTGCTCGCCTTTTCCGCGAAGGCATTCTTCGATGTAGTCTCTTACTTTGCCTATTTCTGTAACATTTTCTTTTAGAAATGTTCGAAAGCGTTCACGGGGTACATCGTCGCCCGGAGTATCATCGAGGCGACCGATCAGGGAAAAGATTTGGTTGAGTGTTATGTTCATATATCACATCTTTTATTATTTTATTCTATATATTTATTCTCATTATGCCAAATTAGATATTTTCTATCAGGCTGCTCACTAACGTTTTTCGGTATTAAATTCAAAGGCTTCCCATGATACGCATAATACTCCCTCCCGTTCTCATATTCTTCTTTAATACGTCGGCTTACTTCAATACGGTATTCCGGAGTAATCGTTACATACCCCTTATCAAACAATTTGTGAATATCCGAACGGATGAGCAATCCGTTGCGTGTATAATTCGGTCCCGATTCGGAAAAGGGCTTAATATGTGCGGCATCGAGCGCCGGGAGTGTCCTCTCACCTGTGATCGAGCAGCGACGCTGATACGCGTCGGTCACGAGAACCCTGAATGCACCCTGTCCGAGACGGGCTTTCTGAAGATAGTAATCGCCGTATCGTGCGCCTTCAGCGGCAACCGGTACCTCTCCGGTTGTTATAAGTTCGTAATTCATCATTTGTAAATGCCGTTCGACTTTTTGCCAGACTTCGCTTCCTATTCTTTCCTGAGTATCATACGTTTTCCCTCTGACTATGTTCTTCTTCAAATCCACCGGCGGTTCGATCCACAATTCTCGGGGAAAGAAGAATGGGCTGTTTAATATGATGCATCCAACCGATGGGTTGTGGTCATCCGCACCGGAACTGCTTTTACGTTTCATTATCAATTTGTATAATGTGTGATAATCCTCAGCGCCGTTTTTATTGCCGAATACATCCCACATCAGCGATAACGGTAATTGAGTGTAGCGTACAAAGAATCCGCCTCCTACAATAAAGTGATCAGGATAGTGGAGTTTAAACAGAAATGGTTCTCCGGGTTCGAGTGCCTTGAATCCCCCCGCACCCGGCTGCCAGAAGTTTATCTCGTCGGGTTGAATGGTTGAAAGGTATTTATACCATTCGTTATCTGTTATTCCGATCCAGAATTTCATCACATTATCCAGATCTTGAAGTCACAAATTGTGATTTCAAGATATATCGCACCTCTCTGAGGTGCTGTGGTTATATGTTTATTTATATGCTACCAATATTTCACGCCTCCGGCGTGTCTATACCTGTGGAGATTTCTCTTTATTCCCCAACTTGAGGTACCAAAATGGTACCTCAAGTTTCTCATCTCTTCCTTGCTCAGTTCAAAGCAAAAATCCTCAGGAGATCTGTCAATATTGCGCTTTACCGCACGTTTTAATATCCTTGTTTCAACCTCATACAATTCAGCCAAATGCAAATCCAGCATCACTTTCTGTCCGCGAATAAGGTATATCTTATTTTCGATTACTTCTGTGGGTATTGAGATTTGTTTCTGCCGGGGCATGCGACGTTTACTCACATTAATTAGATTTGATCATGACTGGCATCTTTCATTGCAACCGTTCATCAGATTCGTTTATTATCCATGTCCGTCACAACTCACATAAAAGAATCGCCAAAATTATTTAATTTTCTTTTTACGCCTATACTTCACCGACCGCTCCTTCACCCGAAACCCGATTTCCCGTTTTGGTTTTGGGGGTGGTTCCATTAATTCCCGTATCGCGTCGAAGACCAATTTTATCTGCTCATCGTGTTTTTGGTATTTTCTTTCTAACTCATTTAATTTTTTCTTTAAGTCTTCGTGTGTAGCGAGTAGATTTCTTAACTTCACAAATGTCCGCATTATGGTGATATTAACCTGCACTGCCCTTTTACTTCTCAAC
>PWTU01000512.1 GCA_003562775.1 Ignavibacteriales bacterium | reverse complement strand
ACACTCATGCAGGCCATGCAATCATGCAACCATGCATCCATGCATTCAACCGCATCAAAATGGAGGCCACCTGCTTCCCCACTTACCTGTACGCAGGTTGTCTCCATCCTCCATCTATTGTTTAGATAGTCATTGCCGTAAATCCGCCATCGACCGGGATAATGGCACCCGTAACAAACGAAGATGCTTTATCCGAGGCAAGCCAGATAACGGCTCCGGTTAATTCAAACGGTTCACCGTATCTGTGCATTGGTGTATGATTGAGTATATTTGCACGACGTTCCGCCGTCAGAATTTTTCTGTTCTGTTCGGCAGGGAAAAAACCGGGCATAATTGCGTTTACCCGGATATGATGTTCTGCCCATTCACGGGCCAGAAATTTTGTCAGATTATTAACCCCCGCTTTGGATATCGAATACGTAAATACTTTCGAGAGCGGAATGTCTGAGGATACCGAGGATATATTAATAATGTTTCCCCCTTTTCCGTCCTCTATCATTGCTTTCCCGAAAACCTGACAGGCTGTGAAAACGCCCTTTAGATTAACCGACATTATGTGCTCCCATTCCTCTTCGGGAATGTCCAAAAACGGAGTCGGTGAATTCACACCCGCGGCATTAATCAATATGTCGACTCTTCCCCACATTGACCGAATTTCATTATTGGCTTCTTCGATGGTTTCTTTCTTCTGTACATCGGCATAGATAATTGTTGCCTCTCCTCCCGTTTGCTCGATTTTTTCTTTACACTTCAGACCTCCCTCTTTATTCCGGTCGAGGAACGCAACTTTGGCACCGGCGTTTGCAAGAGCAATCGCCATTTGACCGCCGAGGACACCACAGCCACCGAAAATTGCTGCGGTTTTTCCTTTGAGACTGAATAATTCTTCAATGTATCTCACAATCCATTTTCCTTTATATTATTTTAACCGCGTTTCTATAGTAAGACCAAACGGTTCAATATGCTTCCGGAAATGCTTTTTCACGAATCTGTAGTGCAGCTCCTCGTGTGTTTCGAGACAAGCAATAATCCGATCTTTAAATACATACGAACCGGCAGTGTTTTTCAGAGTTAGTACTTTACCAAAGGCCACATGCAGCACCTGTCGCGCGTCATCATCATCAAAAAGCTTTACAAGTTCATAATCTTCCATAGTCGAAGGATCCGGGACATTCTCCGATCTACCGGATACGTGGTATGTTTGTTTTTCACGTTCGAAACTTTCAATAGAAAATTGTAAAATTTCCCTGAAAAGATCGGGTTCTTTAACCGCAACAACCCGCAAGGCTTCGAGATAACTTGTACCGGCAGTTTTTACGTGAACCGATCCTTTTCCGATATTCCCTATCGCTCTGTAAACGGTAAATTTATCGCTTCCCGAATGGATGCTCATTTTATACGGACCGACTTTTTCTGCAATCGCAAGGTGTTTTTTATACTCATCGATAAAAGCCTCTGCATCGCCGCGATAATCGATACCTTTTTCGAAGTCGCCGATAAACCGCGGTGCCAAACTTACCAACTGTACGCCGAGGCGTTTCAATTCGTTTGCGATAAAATAGTGTTCAAACAACGTCGTCGGCGAATCGGTCTCGTCGACCGATACTTCGATCTCCGATGGATGATCTGCATATTTTGTTTTAATGTGTGTATACATAGTAACAACATGCGCTATTACATTCCCGTACTTTACAATCGCCTGTAAAATTTCCTGAGGTGGCGGAATAAGAACAAACGATTCATCAATCATAAACGATTTTTCACTATACCGTTCGACACAGGCTTCGAACGAATCATCGATGACATTCCATCGAATACCGGAAGCGCGTTGCTTCAATTCATCTTCGGATAGTTCCGCCGCCTCGTTAACCACATATTCGCTCGGATCAATCGTGAACATAGTGAAACCTGCATCCATCATCAGATCTAAATCGTCCGTTGTTTTCAGATGATCCGCATCGGCGCCGAACCCCTCCTTATACCCCTCCTGAAATACCGCCCAGGTTGCAGCGTCCATAACATCCTCCGGTGTGCGATTCGTACGTTTTAGTTCTCTTATGGACTGTTGTGCCAATACCGCCTGGAATCCGGAATTCTTTATCGCCTGCAGATGTCCCGGATTTGCGAGTCCGATACGATCACCGAGACCGAACGAGTTCTCCAAACCTATCAATCGCGGTCGGGTATGAGTGAACAGCTCACGGATTACAATGGCATTTGCATGCGTCAACGGGCATTGCATGACGGTGAGTGGAACATCGGTGTTTTTCTTGTACACGATTTTTGAGCTGAACTTTTCAAAAACCGATCCCCCGCCGTCGGTGATACCGAAGAGATATTTTTTTCCCTCTTTTATTCCGATAAAAAAATCGACCGAATCATAATGGTGGATCGACGACGGATAAACCTCCACGATGAAATCAGAGTAGAGTGCAAACTGCTTAGTTCTCGATGATTCAGCCCCTGAACCAAGCAATGTGTGAAGGGTATTGTGTTTCATATTCATTAATTACCTTTCAAAGAAAAATTAAAAACCGAACAACCGCGGAAGAAACATGCTTAATTCGGGTACAAATGTCACAACTAAAAGAGTAGCTATCATAGCGATCAACAGGGGGATCAACGGTTTAATCATTCTGGTAATCGATGTCTCCGCAATCCCGCATCCCACGAATAACACGGTGCCCACAGGCGGTGTACACAGTCCTATGCAGAGATTCATTATCATTATAATACCGAAGTGCACGGGATCGATTCCGAGCTCTACTGCAACGGGAAGAAATATCGGTGTAAAAATCAATACCGCCGGCGTCATATCCATAAATGTACCGACCCCGAGCAATACTATATTAATGATCAGCAATATCACAAGTTTACTCTCGGTAAGTGAAAGAAGTGCCGCCGTAATGTTCTGGGGAATGTT
>PWTU01000352.1 GCA_003562775.1 Ignavibacteriales bacterium | reverse complement strand
GGGAGACTGTCACGTACGGTTCTGCGAGAGGCTTGAGGGTGAAACTCCCTCTTGCCTACTCAGCGGTGAATGTTTAATTAAAATTAAACCGAAAAAGGAGGCCGTATGGCTAAGAAATATCAAAATTATATCAACGGTAAATGGGTCGATGCTAAATCGGGAGAAACATTTGAAAACCGCAATCCCGCCAACTGGAATGAAGTGATCGGCACGTTCCCGAAATCGGACAAAGAAGACGTCGATGAAGCGGTAAAAGCCGCACGGAAAGAATATGAAAAATGGCGGCTTGTTCCGGCTCCGGAACGCGCCGAGATAATGAAGAAAGCCGGGGATATTATGGTCAGCCGCAAACGTGAGCTCGCCGAGTTGATGACCCGTGAAATGGGGAAAGTGTTGGCCGAAGCGATGGGCGACGTTCAGGAGGGAATCGATACGGCATATTATGCTCACGGTGAAGGAAGACGGTTATTTGGTAAAACGGTTCCATCCGAACTGCGCAATAAATTTACTATGGCGATACGTGTGCCGGTCGGGGTAGCGGGTATGATAACGCCCTGGAATTTTCCGATGGCAATCCCCACCTGGAAAATCTTCCCTGCATTGCTATGCGGTAATACCGTTGTGTTTAAACCGGCATCGGATACACCCGCGACCGCAACCGAATTTGTGAAAATACTTTTAGAAGCAGGGGTACCCGAAGGAGCAATCAATCTTGTCCACGGCGGAGGCGGTAAGGTTGGTAATGCGATTACCGAACACCCCGACATTAATCTTATCGGGTTTACCGGCTCGACGGAGATCGGTAAAAAAATATCCACCGCCGCGACAGGTACGTTAAAGCGGGTCTCGCTTGAGCTTGGCGGAAAAAACGCGCAGTTAGTTATGGATGATGCGGATTTGAAGCTCGCGCTTGACGGTGTTCTGTGGGGCGCCTTTGGGACAACCGGACAACGGTGTACTGCCACAAGCCGATTGTTGGTTCATGAAAAAGTGTACGATAACTTTATGTCGGATTTAATTGATCGAACGAAAAAATTAAAACTCGGCGACGGTTTGAAAAAAGGCGTCGAGGTAGGTCCGTTGATTAACGAAGGACAGCGAAAAAGTGTGCACGGTTATGTCGAGATCGGACAAAAGGATGGTGCAAAGATGGTGCTTGGAGGCGATGCGGCAAGCGGCGATGGGTTGGACAACGGGTGGTTTTATCAGCCGACCATCTTTACGGATGTTACAGCGGAGATGCGGATAGCAAAAGAAGAAATATTCGGACCGGTATTGTCGATCATTAAGATACAGTCGCTTGAAGAAGGTATAAAGATTATGAACGATTCTATTTATGGTTTATCTTCATCCATTTATACACAGGATGTAAATAATGCCTTTAAAGCGATGCGCGATATCGAAGCGGGAATTACATACATTAACGGCCCGACAATCGGCGCCGAATGTCATATGCCTTTCGGCGGCGTAAAGCAGACGGGCAACGGTCATCGCGAAGGCGGCTGGGGTCCGTATGATTTCTATTCGGAATGGAAAACCGTGTATGTTGACTTCAGCGGCAAACTCCAACGTGCACAGATAGATAACTATTAAGAGACAAATGCCTCACCCCCTTCGCCCCCTCTCCGCTCGGCGGAGAGGGGGTTGGGGGAGAGGGAATTCTCGAAAGCAGAAAATATTATCGATTAAAAAACTTTTTATAAACAACTTAGAACGACAATTATTAATGAACAGTAAACTGTAAACACAAACAAAAAAATACCAAAACACCAAAAACACGAAACCGGATAACTATGACTTCAAGTACATTATTATACGATAACATCCACATCGATCCGTCCGAAGTACACGGCACCCTCAAAAAGTATATGGTTGCCGACGGAATGCCGATCGTTGTGGACCTGGAAAAAAGCTGCGGTACGGATATTATCGATGCCAAGACCGGCAATAGGTATTTAGATCTGTTCAGCTTTTTTGCATCGCTGCCGGTCAGTCTAAATCACCCCAAACTGCACGATCCGGACTTTGAAGAAAAACTACTCCGTGTTGCAAAAGCGAAAACCGCAAATCCGGATGCATTCACTGTTGAACTTGCCGAGTTTGTGGAGACGTTCGCGCAGATTGCAAAGCCGGAATCATATATTCATACGTTTTTTATAGAAGGCGGCGCGCTCGGCGTCGAAAACGCATTGAAAATCGCTTTCGATTGGAAAGTGCGAAAAAACTTCGAACGGGGATATCGCGAAGAACGCGGACAACAGGTAATACATTTCCGCCAGGCATTCCACGGACGAACCGGATACACTATGTCGTTGACAAACACAAATCCGTTAAAAGTGAAATATTTCCCGAAGTTTAAGTGGCCGCGGGTCATTAATCCTGCACTGCGTTTTCCGCTCAACGAAGATACGCTAAAGGATGTCGAAAAACTTGAGCAGCAGGCGATTGCTCAGGTAAAGGATGCCTTTCACTATTATAAAGACGATATCGCTTCGATTATTATCGAGCCGATACAATCCGAAGGCGGGGATAATCACTTCCGGAAGGAATTTCTACAGCAATTGCGTCAGCTTGCAGACGAAAATGAAGCGATGCTGATCTTTGACGAAGTGCAGACCGGCCTTGGAGTAACGGGAAAGATGTGGGCCTACGAATGGTTTGTCGAACCCGATATAATAGCGTTCGGAAAGAAAACGCAGGTGTGCGGATGTATGAGCACAAAACGCGTGGATGAAGTTGAGGATAATGTGTTTACCACGGCATGGCGTATTAATTCAACCTGGGGCGGGGGACTGACGGATATGGTTCGCGCCGCGCGCTATTTACAGATTATCGAAGAAGAAAATCTTGTTGAAAACGCCGCAACGGTAGGTGAGCACATATTGGAGCGCTGCAACGATCTGCGCGAAGCGTTCCCGGATGTAGTGGGCAACGTACGCGGACGCGGTTTGATCGCTGCAATCGATTTACCGAGCGGTCAGCAACGCGATACGTTCCGGAAAAAACTTCTTGAGAATGGCGTGATTATGCTGCCGTGCGGTGAACGAAGCATGCGTTTCCGTCCGCCGCTTGACATTAAAAAAGAAGCCATCGATGAAGCGATGGATATTATGAAAAAAGTAATACCGGAGTTGTAAATAAACTGAATCGTAAAGCCGTGCATCCATGCATCCATGTAATCATGCATCCTTGCAAAATGATACGTGATTTAATTATAGCATGAATGCATGGATGCATAGTTGCCAGGGTAATTCTATGGAATCGTTACAAACCGATAAAGAACCTTTGAAACTCGACAACGAGCTTGTTGAAAAGGTATTGGTTAAATTCATCACTGAAGAAATTGCATCTGCCGGATTGTCGAAAGCGGTTATCGGATTATCCGGTGGAGTCGATTCGGCTGTGTCCTGTGCACTCGCTGCGCGCGCACTCGGTCCCGATAATGTTCTGGGTGTGATGATTCCGTTTAAAAGCAGTAGCCCCGATTCGCTCACCGATGCAGAGAAAGTTATAGAAGCAACCGGCATTCGAAGCGAGATCGCCGATATTACTCCGATGGCGGAGCCGTACTTCCGCGAAAACGACGAAATCGGTAAAGTGAGAATCGGCAATGTATTAGCCCGGTTGCGCATGATCGTTCTTTATGACCGGTCTGCCCGCGAAAAGGCGCTGGTAGTCGGCGCAAGCAACAAATCCGAAATCTTGCTCGGATACGGAACACTCCACGGAGATCTTGCATCGGCGATTAATCCTATCGGCGACCTGTATAAAACACAGGTGTGGGATCTTGCACATTACCTTAAGTTACCGGAAAATGTCATAGAGAAAAAACCGACGGCGGACCTCTGGGAGGGGCAAACCGATGAAGATGAGCTCGGGTTTACGTACCGTGAGGTCGATAATCTGCTGTACTATATGGTCGATGAGAGGCGCAGCGATAAAGAACTGATAGCGATGAATTTTACGAAACATTTTATCGAGCAGGTGCGGGAATTAATTCGAAAAAATCAATTCAAACGCAGGATGCCGATCATAGCAAAAGTCTCACACCGTACGGTGAATGTGGATTTTAGATACATAAGGGATTGGGGTGCATAAAAAGAACTGAAAGTGTTGTTCATAAACTCAATCAATCAATCATCCAAACATTCAATCGTTTATATATACAATGGATTGATTGACTGATTGACTGATTGGTTATTAAATATGGAGTCGAAAGGTATACTGTACGTTGTCTCTACCCCGATCGGAAACCTTGACGATATTACCCGCCGGGCGGTGAACGTGCTTGAGGAAGTCGATGCGGTAGTTGCAGAAGATACACGGAAAACATCGATATTACTGCAGCATCTCGGTATATCAAAAACGTTGATCAGTTATCATGAACATAATGAGCATAAACGTGCGGGAGAGTTGGTCCGGAAACTCGAGTCGGAGATGTCGCTTGCGCTTGTCTCCGATGCGGGAACACCGGGTATATCGGATCCGGGATTTCTAATCGTACGCGAGTGTTTAAATCACGGTATACAGGTGGTTCCGGTGCCCGGCGCTTCGGCATTGATTGCTGCTTTGACGGTGAGCGGACTCCCGATGGACCGTTTTATTTTTGAAGGTTTTTTGCCGCACAAAAAAGGACGTAAAAAACGAATCGAATCGTTCAAGGATGAAGAGCGTACTGTTATTTTATATGAATCGCCGCATCGCATTCTGCGAACACTGCGCGAGCTGCGCGAAACGCTCGGCGACCGGCAGGCGGTTATCGGTCGTGAATTAACCAAAAAGTTTGAAGAGATTGTACGGGGAACGCTCGGCGAGCTTGAACAACATTTTGAATCGAAAACAATTAAAGGTGAATTTGTTTTAATAATTTCAGGGAAAGGAAAACCACAAAGACTCAAAGACACAAATATTTAATTTTTTCTTCGTGACTTAGAGTCTTCGTGGTTCGGTATTTATGATACGAACCCGTTTTGCACCAAGCCCGACCGGCTATTTGCATGTCGGCGGATTACGTACCGCATTGTTTAATTATTTACTCGCCCGCAAGGAGGGAGGCAGCTTTATTCTTCGAGTTGAAGATACCGATCAAAAGCGCCGCGTCGATGAAGCGGTGCAGCAAATTATCGATATGCTGCACTGGGCGGGTATCGAATTCGATGAAGGACCTTACATTCAATCGGAACGGCTTGAAGTTTATAAACGACATGCACGACAATTACTCGAAGCCGGACATGCATATTATTGCTTCTGTTCTCAGGAACGAATCGAGAAAGTGCGGCAGGAACAAATAGAAAAAAAACAACACCCCGGGTACGATAGGCATTGCAGAGATAACCGGTTAGATGAAGCGGAGAACAGGATAGAGAACGGCGAGCCGCATGTCGTGAGAATGAAGCTGCCGCTTGAAGGTGAGCGTGTTTTTACCGATCTTGTACGCGGCGTTGTGCGTATACCGTACAATGTCCTTGACGATCAGGTGATTATTAAATCCGACGGATATCCGACGTATCATCTTGCCGTCGTGGTGGATGATCATCTTATGGAGATATCGCATATCATTCGCGGCGAGGAATGGCTTTCGAGCACGCCGAAACATTTTCTGTTGTATGAGTACTTCGGATGGGAACCGCCTCGGATGGCGCATCTGCCGTTGCTGTTGAATCCGGATCGGTCCAAGTTGAGCAAACGGTCCGGGCACGTTGCCGTGGAAGATTATAGATCGATGGGGATTTTGCCAGAAGCGCTCGTCAATTTTGTTGCACTGCTCGGGTGGAACCCCGGCGACGATCGCGAGTTGTTTACGCTGGATGAGTTGATTAGAGAATTTACCATCGAGAGGGTTAATAAAGCGGGAGCGGTTTTCGATATAGAAAAACTGAAATGGATGAACGGCGAGTATATCAAAAATTGTTCCATCGGGCGACTTACGGAGCTTGTAAAACCGTATCTCTTCGATGCAGGGTTCGATATATCGGATTTGAAAAAACTGGAGAAAGTTGTGGAGCTTATCCGGACCAGAATTGCAACCCTCCCCGAAGCGGTGGAAGAAACGGCATTTGCATATAAGTCGGATATTATGCCGGAAGACGACAAGGCGAAGGAGCTCGTGGATCTCGATAGCTCGAAGAAGCTTTTCTCTGTTTTAATAGAACGATTCTCAGGCGATACAGCATTGACAGGGGAGGAGTTCAAAACGAAAGTACAGGTGATCGGAAAGGAACTGGATATAAAAGGTAAATTATTGTTTATGCCTATTCGAGTCGCCTTAACCGGCAAAGCCAAAGGTCCCGATCTGCCGCATTTGGTGGATATTCTGGGAATGGAAGAAGTATTCAAACGAATAGGACGATGGAAGCCGTAAAAATTTATTATTTATTATTGCCTATTGATTATTGGCAATAATAAATCAAAAATAATCAATAATAAATATATGAGTGAAATGGCAGAAAAAGAGATAACACCGGCAACGCCTTCGCATTTTATCCGAAATATCATACGGGAAGATCTCAAAGCAGGCAAGAACGACGGTCGTGTGCATACGCGTTTTCCTCCCGAACCGAACGGATACCTGCACATCGGTCACGCGAAGTCGATATGTCTGAACTTCGGAATGGCGGAGGAGTTCGGCGGAAAATGCAATCTCCGGTTTGACGATACCAATCCCGAAAAAGAAGAAGTAGAATACGTAGAATCGATAAAAGAGGATGTTCGGTGGTTAGGATTCGATTGGGAAGACCGCGAATATTATGCTTCCGATTATTTTGACCGGTTGTATGAGTTTGCAATTGAATTGATTAAAAATGGAAAAGCGTACGTTGATCACCTGACACCGGAACAGATACGCGAGTACCGCGGTACGCTGACCGAACCGGGAAAGAACAGTCCGTACCGCGATCGCACCGTGGAAGAAAATCTTTATCTATTCGAAAAAATGAAAAGGGGTGAATTCGAAGAAGGGGAGTGCGTCCTTCGCGCGAAGATCGATATGGCATCGCCGAATATAAATATGCGCGACCCGGCTTTATATCGAATAAAAAAAGCGCATCATCATCGCACCGGCGATAAGTGGGTCGTTTATCCGATGTATGATTTTGCCCACGCGCTATCCGATGCGATCGAGCATATCACTCATTCATTGTGCACGCTCGAATTTGAAGATCACCGTCCGTTGTATAATTGGTGCATCGAGAATGTATCCGCACCGTCCCGTCCGGTACAGATAGAGTTTGCGCGTTTGAATTTAAGTTATACCGTTTTAAGCAAACGAAAATTGTTGCAGTTGGTACGGGAGAAACATGTCGAAGGGTGGAACGATCCGCGTATGCCGACTATTTCCGGTTTCCGTCGTCGTGGCTATACACCCGAGTCGATCAGAGATTTCTCGGATCGCATCGGCGTTGCGAAGAAGGACAGTATAGTCGATCTGTCCTTACTCGAGTTTTGTTTACGTGAGGATTTAAATAAACGAGCACAGCGATGCATGGCGGTGCTGCGTCCGCTTAAAGTTGTGATCGAAAATTATCCCGGGGATAAGGTCGAAATACTCGATGCGGTCAATAATCCCGAAGACCCGTCGATGGGGGTGCGTAAGGTTCCGTTCGCCCGTGAAATATATATCGAACGGGGCGATTTTATGGAAGACCCGCCGAAGAAGTTCTTCCGCTTATACCCCGGCAACGAAGTGCGGTTGCGCTACGCATACTTTATTACCTGTAAAGAGGTCATTAAAGATGAAAACGGTGAGATAGTGGAACTCCGGTGCACGTACGATCCCGCTTCACGGGGCGGCAATTCTCCCGACGGTAGAAAAGTCCGCGGCACCATTCACTGGGTATCGGCCGCCCATGCCGTCGATGCCGAAGTAAGGTTGTACGATAACCTGTTTCTGAAAGAAGATCCCGACGATGTCGAGGAAGGGAAAACCTTCCTGGATTACATCAATCCGAACTCTCTCGAAATAGTTTATGCAAAAGCAGAACCGATGCTTGGTAATGCAAAACCCGGTGATAATTTCCAGTTCGAGCGGATGGGCTACTTCGTTGCCGATAGAAAAAATTATACATCGGAAAAACCCGTCTTTAACCGATCGGTAACGTTACGGGATACGTGGGCGAAGATTAGTAAGAAGTAGGTAAACTTACCTGGCACCTGCCGCCCCCCTTGACATTTCAATTTCAAATCCTTATATTATTAGCACTCTATTTTAATGAGTGCTAATAATTAGCTGTAACTCAAATATAATCAATAATTTATAAACAGGGTTTAATAACTCGGAGGATATTCTATGAACATTAAACCATTAGCAGACCGTGTGGTAGTAAAGCCCGCCCCTGCTGAAGAGAAGACCAAAGGGGGCATCATCCTTCCCGATACCGCAAAAGAAAAACCGGTTCAGGGTGAAGTCGTTGCAGTCGGCCCCGGCCGCATATCGGATGACGGAAAAAAAATCCCGATGGAAGTAAAAAAGGGAGATAAAGTTTTATACGGCAAATACTCAGGTACCGAAGTAACTATTGACGGTGAAGAGTATCTCATCATGCGCGAAAGTGATTTGTTCGCGATCGTCTAATCAAAAAGTTTGAAATAATTTAAAAACTAACAAAGAATAAGGAGAAGTTGACATATGGCATCAAAACTTATCCACTATGATTCGGAAGCACGAACCAAACTTCGCAGAGGCGTCGATAAGCTTGCGAACGCTGTTCGTGTAACGCTCGGTCCGAAAGGACGAAATGTAGTAATTGATAAGAAGTTCGGTGCACCGACCGTTACGAAAGACGGTGTGACCGTAGCAAAAGAAATTGAACTCGAAGATCCGGTAGAGAACATGGGTGCACAGATGGTACGGGAAGTCGCATCCAAAACTTCGGATAACGCCGGCGATGGTACAACAACCGCGACCCTTCTTGCACAAGCGATCGTTCGCGAAGGCATCAAGAACGTAACTGCAGGCGCAAACCCGATGGACCTCAAGCGTGGTATCGACATCGCGGTACAGAAGGTCGTCGCTGAATTAAAGAATATGAGCCGCGACGTCGAGAACCAGAATGAGATCGCACAGGTCGGTACTATCTCGGCAAACAGCGATAAAGAGATCGGTCAGCTTATTGCAAACGCGATGGAGAAAGTCGGTAAAGACGGTGTTATTACCGTCGAGGAAGCAAAAGGTCTTGAGACCACGCTTGAGGTTGTCGAAGGTATGCAGTTCGATCGCGGCTATCTTTCACCGTACTTTGTAACGAACGCAGAATCGATGGAAGCCGAACTTGAGAATCCCTACATCCTGATCCACGACAAGAAGATCAGCTCGATGAAGGATCTGCTTCCGATCCTCGAGAAAACTGCACAGCAGGGCAAGCCGTTGCTCATTGTTGCTGAAGATGTCGAAGGCGAAGCGCTTGCAACACTTGTGGTGAACAAGCTCCGCGGCACCTTGAAAGTATGCGCCGTGAAAGCGCCCGGATTCGGCGATCGCCGTAAGGCAATGCTCGAAGATATCGCAATCCTTACCGGCGGCACGGTTATCTCCGAAGAGAAAGGATTTAAACTCGAAAATGCAACCCTTTCCTATCTCGGAACCGCAAAGAAAATCAACATCGATAAAGACAATACAACGATCGTCGAAGGTGCGGGTAAGAAAGACGATATTAAGAAACGCATCAATGAGATCAAGACGCAAATCGATAAGACAACCTCCGATTATGACCGCGAAAAACTCCAGGAGCGTTTAGCCAAACTATCCGGCGGCGTTGCAGTGCTTGAAGTCGGTGCGGCAACCGAAGTCGAGATGAAAGAGAAGAAAGCCCGCGTCGAAGACGCACTTCACGCAACGCGTGCTGCTGTGGAGGAAGGGATCGTTCCGGGCGGCGGTGTGGCATATTTGCGGACTTTGAAAGTGCTTGAGAATCTCAAAGGTGAGAATGAAGATCAGACGATCGGCGTCAGCATTGTAATGAAAGCGCTCGAAGAGCCGCTTCGTCAGATCGTGAACAACACCGGCCTTGAAGGCTCGGTGGTTTTACAGAAAGTCCTGGAAGGAAAAGACGACTTCGGTTTTAACGCACAAACCGAACAGTATGAGAACCTCATCAAAGCCGGCGTCATCGATCCGACCAAGGTGACACGCATGGCGCTTGAGAACGCTGCAAGCGTTGCGGCACTGATGCTCACTACCGAGGCGGTTGTCGTTGAGAAACCGGAAGAAGAAGATAAACAAGGCGGCGGCATGCCCCCGGGCGGTATGGGCGGCATGGGCGGCGGTATGGGTGATATGTATTAATCCCCTAACGCTTTGTAGTATGATCATAAAGCCCGTTCATATAGAGCGGGCTTTTTTTATACATTTTACCTCTTGATTACGCATCTAAATGCCACTATGTTAAGTGTTTTATCTTTGCATGATTACTCCTGTATTCTTATATTTCAAGTAAAGTTTATATTAGGAGGACATTACTATGAGTGAAACTGTTAAGGCCGTTAAAGATCTAACAGTTGGAGAACTGAAAAATATAATTCAAAAAGCTATCAAAGAAACATTCGAAGATGAATTGGAAGATTATATTGCCCTTCGAAATAAGGAATACTTACAATCTATCCGTGATGCACGGGAAGACTACAAAGCAGGTAACATAAAAAAGTTTGAAGAGTTATTCCCGGATGTATAAAATAATAATCACAAAACGGGCAGCAAGAGATTTGGATCTATTAGATTTAGTTATAAAGAACCGGATCGGGAAGAAACTCAAAGAATATGCTACGGATCCAATATCATACGCTCGTAAATTGTCGCATCCAGAAATTGGGACATACCGTTTTCGGATCGGAGATTATAGAGTAATCTTTGATATAGATGATGATAAGTTAATTATTTTGCGTATTGGACACAGAAAGAATATCTACAAATAATTGTTAATAATTCTCCAATATGTCAAAGATATTGCAATATAGATACAATAATCTGTAAATCCGAAACTTTAAATTCGAAATATTAAACTTTATACTTTATACACTATACCTTTCAATTACCCACTCCGGGATAATCTCCGCCCGACCGGTCTTTGTATTAATCATCGTATAGAGAAAATAACCGTTTGCCGCGAGCTTATTGGTTTTGTTGCGTATTATTTCAAATTTGACTTTCACATCGGTTCTGTCGACTTCCAGAACGCCGGTGCGCACGATGATCTCATCGCCAAGGAAGAGCGGGCGCTTATATTCGATC
>PWTU01000505.1 GCA_003562775.1 Ignavibacteriales bacterium | reverse complement strand
TGGACCGCGACGCGCTGATACTCCTCGTCGAGTTCGACCACCTCGGTGCTCCCACCGCGGTGGACGTTGGAGCGGAACTCGTCTCCGACCGCACTACGGCGCATTGCGGCGACCACCCGATCACCGACCACAAGGGCCCGAATGTCACGGCCCTTGCTCTCCGAGACGAAGCGCTGGATCAACACGTTCTGCCGCGTGCTCTGCAGGGTCTCGATCACGGCCTCGGCCACCTTGGTGTCGGGTGCGAGGATCACCCCGATGCCCTGGGTGCCCTCGAGCAGCTTGATCACCACAGGCGCTCCACCGACGCGCTCGATCGCCGGTAGCACGTCGGCCCGGTCCCGTGCGAAGGTCGTTGCAGGGATGCCGACGTCATGACGGGACAGGATCTGTACCGAGCGCAGCTTGTCGCGGGAGTTGGCGATCCCTGCCGCGGTGTTGGGGGTGAAGACGTCCATCTGCTCGAACTGGCGCACCACCGCGAGTCCGAAGAACGTGATCGACGCCCCGATGCGCGGCAGGATCGCGTCGTAGTGGGACAGCGGCTTGCCGCGGTACTGCAGGTCGGGCTCGTTGTCCGCCAGGTCGATCGCGAAGCGCAGGGTGTTGAGCCCCTTCACCTGGTGGCCGCGCTCGGCAGCGGCAGCGCGCAGCCGGGTCGTGCTGTAACTGCGCGGCGCCCTCGACAGGATGGCGAGCTTCATGACAGGTCCTTTGGCGGTCGACCACGGGCCCGGATGGCCACGCTAGCGGTCGCGTATGGCCGGGCCCTCGGCCGCCTGTCCGAGAGCACGCTGTCGAGCGCAGGAGCGTCGGGGCCACGGCCGGAGGGAGGTGCTCCAGGGTGGACGTCCGACCGAGCCCTCCCACACTGGTTGCATGGATGACGATGTTCGAGAGGACCAACTGCGCCCAGCAGACATTCTCGGGCGGGTGGGCCTCGTGCTGCTCGCCACGGCCGCGAGCGCCCTGCTGCTCGCCGCCACCATCGCGCCGGCCGTCTTCACCGCCGACGCCGCGGTCGACTCCGTGGAGCGCGAGCTGTTCGATCACCCACCACTGCCCGACGACCTGCCCGTGGCGGCCCAGATCTCCCACGTGCTGGACCGTGACGGGGAGCCGATCACCGCGTTGCACGGCCCCATCGAACGGGAGCCCGTCGCGATCGACGCCATCTCGCAGACGGCGATCGATGCGGTGGTGGCCACCGAGGACGCCGAGTTCTACGAGCACGAGGGGGTCAACCACGACTCGATCGTGCGCGCCGGCCTGCGCAACATGCGGGCCGGGGGCGTCGAGGAGGGCGCATCGACCATCACCCAGCAGCTGGTGACGATGGCCTATCTGGACCCGGAGCCCACGATCGAGCGCAAGCTCCGCGAGATCGTCTGGGCGATCGAGTTCGAGGAGCGCTACGGCAAGGACGAGATCCTCGAGCAGTACCTCAACAGAATCTACCTGGGCCACGGGGTCTACGGCATCGGGACCGCCGCGGACTATTACTTCTCCACGTCCGCGAGCGAGCTCGACCTGGCCCAGTCCACCCTGCTGGCCGGTGCCATCCGTGCGCCGACCACCAACAACCCGATCGACAACCCCGAGGCGGCCGGCACCCGGCGCGACATCGTGATCCGACAGATGCAGCGACTGGACATGGTCGACGACGAGGACGCCGAAGCGGTCGTGGGCACCGACGTCGAGCTCGACGTGCGCGACGAGGAGGAGGGCGAGCCCTTCTGGGAGGACCTCGTCAAGCGTGTGGTCTACGACCCGAACGTCGACCTCCAGCCGGGGCTTCAGGAAGCCGTCGGAGCGACCCTCGAGGCACGCGTGGACGCCCTGTTCGAGGGCGGTCTGGAGATCACGACCACCCTCGACCGCGAGATGCACGGACGGGCGATCCAGACGGTGGCCGACCACCTCGACGACCCCGTCGGCGACCCGCTGGCCTCGCTGATCACCATCGACCATCGCGACGGGGCCGTGCGCGCGCTGGCACTGGGCCCCAAGGAGTTCGGGCCCTGCGACGAGGAGGACGAGCCCTGCACGACCACCCAGGTCAACCCTTCCGTGCCCGGCATCGGCGGCTCGGGTCGCCAGTCGGGCTCCGCCTTCAAGCCCTTCGTGTCGGCTGCCGCGCTCGAGCAGGGCGAGGACGTCGACATCGAGTACGACACGCCCTCGGGCGAGGAACTCGAGGACTGCGGCTGGGACGAGGAGTGGGAGCCCGAGAACTTCGACCTCGAGGACCACGGCGAGATCGAGATGCCCGAGGCGATGCGCGACTCCACCAACGTCTACTTCGCCAAGCTCGCCCGAGACGTGGGCGTGGCCTCGGTGGTGGAGACCGCCCAGGCACACGGGATCACACACTCCCCCAACCTGGCCGACTTCGGCGAGCAGGACTGCTCGATCGGGCTGGGCACCGCCGAGGTCTTCCCGTGGGAGATGACCGCCGGCTACGGCGCCTGGGCCAACGACGGCGAGCACTGCGAGCCCTACCTGATCGAGCGGGTCGTCGACCGTGAGGGGGAGGTGCTCTACGAGCACGAGCCCGACTGCCAACGCGCCACCGACGAGGAGACCGCAGCCACCATGCGCGACCTGCTGGCCGAGCCGGTCTCCTCCGATGGCACGGCCGCGGCCGTCGGCGCGCGGCTGCCCGACGCGTTCGGCAAGACCGGTACCACCGACGACTTCCGTGATGCCTGGTTCGTCGGCTCCGAGGGCGTTTACACCACCGCGGCCTGGATGGGCTTCGAGCGGCCCGACGCCCACCCCGAGGGGATGCGAGACATCACGATCGGCGGCCAGTACTACCAGCGCGTCGCCGGGGGCACGCTCCCGGCGCCGATGTGGGCCGACTACCTGGCGGGGCTCGACGGCGACTGACGCCGGCGGAGTGGGGTCGCGGCGAACGACCCCACCCGTGGGG
>PWTU01000244.1 GCA_003562775.1 Ignavibacteriales bacterium | reverse complement strand
TTTGCAAGGCTACGGAATTACCAGTCTGGATAAAACCAAATGCCGGCATGCCTGAAATTGTTGACGGTAAAATCCACTATGATATCTTACCCGAGACATTCGCAAAGCATGCCCGGACGATGATAGAAGCAGGAGTGAATTTTATAGGCGGCTGCTGCGGTACAGATCCCGATTTTATTAAGTCACTCATCAAATTAAAAAATTAGAAATTCCTGAACGGGATTACCAAAGTAATGATAACTAATAACCTCGCTATCACTTCTCTCGATCAGTTTATATACGGCATAAGTCCGTCGCCTGTTACCTGCGGCAGAGACGTACAAATCGGAACCGGACAGGTTATACCTGAAATTAATTTTACGCTCCCTCCAATGGATATAAACCAATCCACGTGGAGTGAGGTTCGCAGTCAATACAGCGCGATGATCCGGTCGGTCATGAAACGGGCTCGCGAACTCGAGGTATCATCCCTCCTGGTGGAATTTGAAACATTGCCGCCGATGACACAAAACTTCGAATGGGCACGGGAAATAATGCAGATACTTTCAGAGGAATTAAACACATACAATGATTCCAGTGGAATAAAGAGTGCTTTACGGGTCACACCAAACGATACACGGGAATTTTTACGGCCTTCGCTTATGCGACGAGGTAAACACTGGGATGAGATGGTTTATTTTTTCGAACATGCAGGATCTGCCGGAGCGGATTTGCTTGCTATAGAATCAACAGGCGGCAAGGAAATATGTGACGAAGCACTTGTCAATGCGGATCTTCCGATGGTTATATTTTCTCTGGGTGTTCTGGGCTGCAGGGATATGGAATTTCTCTGGAAACAAATCGTTGACAGTTGCAACCGCACCAACGTCGTTCCCTCCGGAGATTCAGCATGTGCCTTCGGAAACACGGCGATGACCCTCGCAGATCAGCGAATGATACCAAAAGTATTCGCAGCAATCGTACGCGCCGCCACAATACCGCGAAGTCTTGTTGCATATGAAGTGGGTGCCGTGGGTCCGAGCAAAGATTGTGCATATGAAGGCCCGTATATGAAAGCGATTGCCGGCATTCCGATTTCTATGGAGGGCCGTTCGGCAGCTTGCGCACATTTGAGTCCCCTCGGAAACATTGCACAGGCAGTTTGCGATTGCTGGTCAAATGAATCCGTTGCAAATGTCAGATTACTAAGCACATTTGCTCCCGTTGTATCAATGGAACAGCTCACCTACGACTGTCGTCTGATGAACACAGCACTTCACCGCTCACCCGATCAGGCGTATCTTCTGAGGGATTGGTTATCTGCATCCGATTCGGATATAGATCCGCAGGCAAACATTTTACGGCCTGAGACGGTTCTACAAATAGCCAAACGGATAATAGCGAAAGACAATTATTTTGACAGAACCGTTGAAGCAGTTCGGTCGGCGATAGATGAACTTCATGAAGCAGCCGCAAACGGAGAATTAAAACTCGCTGTAAGGGAGAAACAATGGCTCGAACGGCTAAGAAACCAGAGTGAAGACCTTCCGGATAATGAAATAGAAATGCTTGAGGAAGTGTTAAAAACGCCGGCAGCAGAGAAGTTTATTCTCGAAGAATACGGATTGTCGAAATAGAGGAAAAATATTTTTTGTAATAATACTATTTATTTTCTGAGTTAAAAAAACTTTAAACAGCAATGTATTAGTTTTATTATGACCGACTTCCGATCGAGTATGTTAGAAATAATCCGGGGTGACATTCCTGATGGATTACTCTTCGTACCGAGACTTGATATTTGGTATAACCGAAATAAGTCCCGCGGTTCTTTACCTCCAGGGTATGAGAATCTGTCTTTAATAGATATCTCTTCCAAGCTCGGTGTCGGATATCATTCAGTAATTCCCGATTTTATCCGGTCAGTACCTCTCGAGGATCTCTATCACCGCGCGCTCGGGGTTTATAATAATCCTGATTTCCCATACAGAGTGGATTTTTCTTCAATCGATTTTACGGTAGAAAAAAGAGAGAATGAATTAAAGGTAACATATTACACATCAAAAGGTGAGATAACAACACGTATTAATTTTGGACCTGAATTATTTGATTCAGGAAGTACTATCCCTGAAATTCTTGAACCCGCCATTAAATCAAAGGAAGATTATTACCGGCTTACAGAGATTTTTTCGAAAATAAAAATTTATTCGACACCTGAGAAATATCGAATATATCACGATCGGATAGGTGAGGCTGGTATTGCTGTTGCTTTCCTGAGTCTTGCATGCGGACCTATGCAGCACATAATGCGGGATTTACGTAAATATGATGAGTTCTGTTTCGATATCTATGATAATCCTTCAGAACTTGATATGTGTGCTGAACCTCTGGGTGCGATATATGAGGAAATGATAAATAGTGTGTCAGATACGAATGCAGAGGTTGTACTATTTGGGGCTAACTATGATGAAACAATCACTTATCGACCCTTTTTTGAAAAATATATAGCTCCCTGGCTGAATAGAGCCGCTGATAAAATACACTCATACGGAATGAGTTTACTAACACATACCGATGGTGAAAATCAGGGTTTACTCGGATCTTTTAAAGAATGCAGATTCGATATTGCGGATTCAATCTGTCCGGCTCCTATGACAAAAGTACCTTTTGAGGAGTATCGTGATTTTTTTCGTGACAGAGCTACAATATGGGGAGGAATTCCCTCTCTTCTTTTACTAAAGAGTCATTGCTCGGAAATGGAGTTTCGTGATTTCATTCATAAAATAATCGAGAAGGGCAAACCCTATGATCGCCTCATTCTTGGTATAGCAGATACGACTCCGCCTGATGCAGAATTTAACAGAATCAAATATATCGTTGAGCAATGTAGCAAAATAAATATATGAAATATTCATTTTTTATTCAGATGATGGAGATATTTATATGATTAATGGTGGGAAATTATATTATTCCATTTATATTATCATCTTTACTTTTCATTTATCACTCGAAGTTCAAACGTCAGATGTCGGGAGAGAATGGAAACGTGAGGCGCATTCCTGGATCGATGAGGAGACGGGATATGAAATAACCCAATGGACACAGGGAAACGGCCGGAATTGGCATCTTTATGTATACATTAACTCGTTTATTGATGAGGAAAATATAATTATTTTCTCAGACCGGAACGGATTTGATAATCTGTACAGACTCAATCTTGCAACCGGCCGGTTAACGCAAATGACCGATAAAGAAAATATTCGGTACCGCGTGTGGCATTTACCCGGAATGAACGCATTGTGGTATATGGATGGAAATACATTGTATGTATTGAATACAGAGTCTTTTTCTTCTCAAAAACTATATACGTTTGATGAGCTTGTACCTTTATCATTTACGGTAACAGCAGATGCCGAGTGGTTTGTTTTCTCTGCAAATAAAAATCCGGGGTTTGATGAGAATCATAGTACCGGACCGTATGCGATATTCAAAATCAGTTTAACTGATTTCAACGTTGAACAGATTTCACCAGATTACGGATTCATTATCAGCCACCTCCAGGGTAATCCGGTTGACCCCTGTATAATAATGTATTGCTGGCAACACCGATATCGTGAGGGAAGTTCGGGCATTGTCGGCAATACGCCACAAAGAATTTGGTGGGTGAATATTGACGGGACCGACGGTGGACCGGTTGGCGCACAGGAGTTCGGTATTCACCGGACGCATGAGTTCTGGTATCCCGATGGTTCAAGAATCGGTTATGCAGCACGATATGTATACGGACCGAATTACGGAAAGCAGTACATTGGAAGCAGTAATCTCGATGGATCCGATAATTTTATGATTTCGGCTCCGGTCCGGTTTGCACATTCACAGATATTAGCCGGGAACAGGTATTGGGTTGCTGATTACTATGATGGATTTAACCTGGTGTTGTTCGAAATTGAAAATCGAGAGAAAATCAATACTTGTATTTTGTTCGAACACGGCTCAAGCTGGGAAGGACAACCGTCACATCCGCATCCGCAATTCAGCCCGGACGGAAAATATATCCTTTTTTCTACCGACAAGTCGGGAACTCCGAATGTGTATACAGTCACAGTAAATTTGAAGCCGGAGTGAATAATGACATCTATCAAATATATTTTATTATTAGTATTTCCAATTATTTTTCTCAGTGGATGTGATCAAAACAGCGAAACAGAATCTCCCGGCTCCATTGCGGAAAAGGTTGCAAACCGTCTGATTGAAGAAACAACATTTGAATTCGTACCTGCTCTCTCGGCAGCTGTCCAGGAAGGTGCATACTATATCGACTTCTTCGATTGCTTTGGCAACGATACCGACGGACTTTATTACGCACATGCAAAATTACATATAGATAATAGATTGTCTGATGCGCCGCTACAATTCGGTATCAGTCATTCTC
Source organism: Ignavibacteriales bacterium (assembly GCA_003562775.1). Lineage (GTDB taxonomy): Bacteria > Bacteroidota > Ignavibacteria > T3Sed10-11 > T3Sed10-11 > T3Sed10-11. The sequence goes on along the minus strand of PWTU01000244.1, from coordinate 6,849 downwards.
CGGGAACGGTCATTATTAATATCAACGGCAGAAAAATATACAGAGGAGTGAGTACGACACCTGCAATGATTCGCGGACTTGATTATGATATCCTGGAATATGAGAACATTGTTTCTTTTACAGCGGATGATTCCATCTCGGATATAATGGTAAAAATGAAGCCGTCCGGAGATGATGAAGCGCGGATCTATATCGGATTTATTAATCCCGATGGCAGACAACGCAGGGATATACAGCTTTCGCCGTTTGCTGATATCGGATTATCTGAATCGGTTGCATTTTTAGCAATCGGACCGTTTAATGGACGAAACAAATCAATCGATACGCTCTATCCTCCTGATACAATGGGTGTTAAGATCGGAAGTTATTATGACGGACTCGATGAGAGGAAGGTATTTTGGGACATCCCAAGAGTGCATCTTGTCAGTCGTCTGCCTGATCCGCTCGACTATGCAGACTGGCGTTATTTTACCGGTACTTTTCTTGATGCACTCGATGTGGTGAGTCAGGTGTTTACCGATCTTAACTATTATGAGTACATAGATCGTCATCTGGATTTCTTCCTTGATAATTATGAATTTATGGAAGCGGAACGAAATGCATACGGTTTGCTGAGGACACCGTTCGGTCACTATTTTAGATTTTCTCTGCTTGATGATGTTTGTATGCAGGGTGTTCCGTTTATTGAAAGACTTGCGCGAACAACTGACTCTTACCATACCGGTACCGAACAGGAGATCGTTGATCGTATTGCCGGTCATATAATGAATGATGCATTGCGTTTAGAAGACGGAACCTTCTGCCGCATTAATCCCGATTCAATGACGATCTGGGCAGACGATCTGTTTATGGGGACGGTTTTTCTTACCCGTTTATCGGAATTAACGGGGAATATTGAATACCTCAAAGAATCCATCCGGCAAACATTATTATTCGATTCATATTTACAGGATGAAGAAACGGGATTATACTGGCACGGATGGTTTTCCCGAACATCCTCGCCCTCATCAAGCAAATGGGCAAGAGCAAACGGATGGGTTATGATGGCCAAGACTGAGCTGTTGAAAGCAATGCCGGAATCACATCCGCAACGCGACCGGGTATTGGCTGGATTTCAAAAACAGGCAGAAGGAATCAAACGGGTTCAATCAAGTGACGGCCGTTGGCATCAGATTCTTGATAACCCCGATACTTATCTCGAAACATCCGCCACGGCCATGTTTGTCCGGGCCTTTTCAAAAGGATTACTCTATGGTTGGCTTTCAGATAATGGTTTCCGTTCTGCTGCTGAAAACGGATGGAAAGCGGTTGCTGAACAAGTCAGAGATGACGGGAGTGTTGAAGGTATTGTGCGGGGTACGCCGATTATGTTTTCGGATGAAGAGTATCATAATCATCCGCCCCGGTTACATGATCCCCGCGGATTGGGGGCAGTATTATATGCAGCGGCAGCTCTGCAACAACTTTATTCGAATGAAGAGCATTTGCACTACAAAATCGATAACAATTAATACTTTTTATTGAATGATACACTAGTCGGGTGAAATATGAACATGTTAAAATGTAAAGTAATGATGTTTGTGTTGTTGTTCGTCGTAATCTATCAGCCAATGATATCCGGCTGGGAGGATATGGAGAGTATACTTTCAGCTATTAAAGAACCGGTATTTCCGGACAGGGAATTCGTGATAACCGATTATGGGGCAATTGGTGACGGACAAACGAATGTCCTGCCTGCGATTCAATCCGCCATTGATGAAGCAAATGTTTTAGGTGGTGGCCGGATTGTGATTCCGCAAGGAGAGTGGTTCAGTGAGGGACCAGTTCATCTTAAAAGTAATATCAATTTAATTATATCGGAAGGGGCAACTCTTATATTTACCGCTGATCCGAAATATTATCTTCCCGCAGTACTGACACGCTGGGAAGGGACAGAAGTGTTCAATTATTCACCATTGATCTACGCATATAATGCCATTAATGTTGCAATTAGTGGAAATGGTACAATTATCGGGAACGGGGGAGAGGTGTTTTCTACGTTCCGAGATATACAGGGAAACGCACAAAACCTGCTTAGGGAAATGGGAGCAAACAATGTCCCGCTCTATAACCGGGTGTTCGGTGAGGGGTACTATCTGAGGCCGAATATGATCCAGTTCTTTAGTTGTCAGAACGTTCTGATCGAAGGAATCACGATTAAAGATTCACCGATGTGGGTAAACCATTTAGTTTATACTTCGAATGCAATTATGCGCAATGTAACAGTTGACAGCCACCGGTTAAATAATGATGGTATTGTTATAGAATCGAGTGCGAATGTGTTAATTGAAGGCAATTCGTTTAATACCGGCGATGATTCGATTGTTATTAAATCAGGGCGTGACCAGGATGCTTGGCGAGTCGGTCGGCCGAGTCAAAATATTATTATTCGAAAAAATGTAATGGAGGGACACAATGCGATCGCGATCGGAAGTGAAATGTCTGGTGGAGTAAGATTGGTTTATATTGAAGACAACAAATTGATGACGGTCAGAAATGCGATTTATTTTAAAGCAAATCTCGATCGGGGTGGTATTGTGGAAAATATCTACGTGCGAAATATTGAAATCAAAAATTCTGATAGTGTGGTAAGATTCCGTACGGATTATCATGGCTATCGTGGTGATATGCACCCCCCTTTATTTCGTGATATTATTGTGGAAGACATAACTTGTAAAAAAACAAGCGAAGTAGTTGTTGAAGCAAGGGGTACAGAAAAAGCGGAGACTATTCATAACATACTGATCAAAGATGTTAAAGTGCTTAATGCTGCAAAGACAGTGAATATATTCGGTGTTAATGAATTTGTGTTGGAAAATGTTATAATAAATAACAAAAAATACAATAAATTCTATTAATATTACATTATCAGTCTTGCATAAATGAACAGTTATAAGTATAGCATGTTAGAGATTATTCGTGGTGAAATTCCGAATAGATTACTATTTGTCCCAAGGCTTGATATATGGTATCACCAAAATAAGGCGCGCGGTACCTTACCACGAGGATATGAGAATTTGTCGTTAATGGATGTGTCCTCTAAACTTGGAGTTGTATTTCATTCAGTTGTTCCCGATTTCATAAGATCGGCACCTGTGGAAGATCTATATCATCGAGGTCTCGGGTTTTATAATAATCCGGATTTCCCATATATGGTCGATTTCGGTGATTTAGAGTATGATGTGCATATATCTGAAGATGAAATGATAACTATTTATTATACAACAAAAGGAGAGATAAAAACTCGTTGTAATTATGGTGCGAAATTTTTTAAAACAGGTAGTTCAATCCCCAATATTATAGAACCTGCTGTTTAAAAAAGCAAGATTATAAAAAACTTGTTGAAATATTTTCGCAACTGCGGGTTTATCCGACACCGGAGAGATACAGGTCCTACAGTGAGCGCATTGGGGTGTCCGGAATAGCAGTTGCTTTTTTATCCTTAGCAAGTAGTCCGATGCAGCACATTATGCGTGATGTACGTAAATATGAGTATTTTTGTTATGATCTATATGACAATCCTGAATATCTCTCAATCTGTGCTGAATCGTTGGCCAACATATATGATCAAATTATTGCAAGCATACAGCATACCTCAGCAGAAGTTGTTTTATTTGGTGCAAATTATGACGAGACTATCACTTACAAACCATTTTTCGACAGGTATATTGCACCATGGTTAAATAAAGCATCAGATGTAGTACGATCTGCAGGGAAATTTTTGCTTACGCATACGGATGGTGAGAACAAGGGGTTGCTAGATTCATATAAATCCTGTAGATTTGATATTGCTGATTCGATTTGCCCTGCACCAATGACAAAGGTATCATTTCAGGAATATCGTGAATTTTTTGCTGACAATACTACTATCTGGGGAGGTATTCCATCAGTGATAATGCTGCGTGACTCATACTCTGATGATGAATTTAGAGATTATGTGCAAATGATAATTTCAGATAGTGAACCATACGATCATCTTATTCTCAGTATTGCCGATACCACACCACCGGATGCGGATTTTAATAGACTTCTTTATCTCTCAGAAGCCTGCTTCAATACATAAAAGTATAACTTGTAGTATAAATTGTAATTCAAGATCATAAAATACCAATTTTGGATTGCTTGATATTTACAGACATTCAAGGATTGAATTTAATTCTTGCGTACAGGTTTTATCAAATTGGAATATTATTAAGTAATCTGGAATATTCATTATATCCTATTTCGAGTAAAATTCTTCATATCATTAGTTTTTATTGACTACTCTCGACGAAGTGGTCTAAGTATGCCGCCAAATTTACATTAACTGTCCATCTCGGAGGCTATACTATATACAGTAATTGCGATGAAATGCTTTTGTGAATTTGATTAAGAAAAATAGTATTTTTCTGATAATATGAAATGATAAAATGTTGTTAGTTTTAGCACTATTGGCATACAACTAATATATTCAATGTGTGGAAATTGTAGTAATACATATATATGGTAAAGTTATAATTCAAGTCTATATTCTTAATTACATAGGTTATATGAATGAAAATATTAAATCATATCAATAAATTCTCATTAGTTAATAAAAGCGCCCTCGTTACCGGTGCAAGCCGCGGCCTGGGCCAGGCAATTGCACTGGGACTTGCTTTTGCAGGTGCTGATGTAATATGTACAGGCAGCAAAGCCGGAGGTTGCGATGAAACTATGAAGGCGATACGAGAGTATGGAAGAGATGCATGGGAATATGCCGCAGACCTCTCCGACCGGAGACAGGTTGTAAAGCTTATTGAAGAAGTGAAGCAAAATCACACACAGATCGATATCCTCGTCAACAATGCAGGAACGATCCGCCGTCATCCTGCGGCAGAATATCCCGAAAAAGATTGGGATGATGTGATAACGGTTAATCTCCATTCGTTATTTCTGCTCTCACAGCATATAGGAGCTGAAATGGTGCAACGGCAATCCGGTAAAATCATCAATATCGCATCGCTTCTTTCGTTCCAGGGCGGTATTCTGGTTCCGTCCTATGCCGCAAGCAAACACGCCGTTGCCGGTTTAACCAAAGCGTTGGCAAACGAATGGGCGAAGCATAATGTGCAGGTCAATGCCATCGCTCCCGGATATTTCAGTACCGATAATACAAAGAAGTTGCGTGATGACCCGGTACGTTCGAAGGAGATTCTTTCACGGATTCCGGCAGGGCGGTGGGGCGAACCAAACGATTTAGCCGGTGCAGCAATATTTCTCGCTTCTTCTGCAAGCGATTATGTGAGCGGACACATCCTGACCGTCGATGGCGGCTGGATGGCACGATAATTAGATATCAAAATTGTAACACAAAAATGAAGGTAAGATACTATGGCAATACAATATCAAGAACGATTTGCAGTTCATCCTGAAGATTTCAAGCATTACGATACGGAAATGATCCGGGAAGAATTTTTGCTTGAAGATCTTTTTGAAAATGACAAAATAAATTTGGTGTATTCACATTATGACCGGTATATCGTCGGTGGCGCGGTTCCGGTTGACGAAAAACTTACCCTTGATACGATCGATCCTTTGAAAGCGGATTACTTCCTCGAAAGACGGGAAATGGGCGTAATTAACATCGGTGGTAAAGGAACTATTGAAGTTGATGGAACGAAATTCGATCTCGATTATAAAGATGCTCTGTATATCGGCCGGGGAAGTAAAGATGTAACGTATACAAGTCAGGATAAGAATAAGCCTGCGAACTTTTACATTAATTCAGCACCGGCACACAAGGAGAATCCGACGAAGAAAGTAACACTGGCGGACGCTGAAGTAGTGGAACTCGGCGCACTCGAATCATCCAATCACCGGAAAATAAACAAGATGATCGTCAACAGTATTGTTGAAACATGTCAGCTGCAGATGGGAATGACTATGCTCCAGACGGGCAGTATCTGGAACACCATGCCGCCGCATACTCATACCCGGCGAATGGAAGCATATCTCTATTTTGAACTGCCTGAGGACCAGGTCGTATGTCATTTTATGGGAGAGCCGGATAATACGCGACATATGTGGCTGAAGAACAAACAGGCGATATTATCGCCGCCATGGTCGATTCATTCCGGCGCCGGTACGTCAAATTATATCTTTATCTGGGGCATGGCGGGTGAGAACCTTGATTACACCGATATGGATGTGGCATCGCCCCATGAATTATGTTAACGGTTTTGAATAAAATGAAAGGATCCGTAATGATTAAACGATTATCGTTTATTATTATCATTGCAATAGTGTTCTACTCATCTGGTGTGTTCGGTCAATCGCAGGCGACGAAAACACTTGCGCTCGAGAAAGCACAACTGATCGCAGATGCAGCGGAACAACGCGCCCGCGAAGATAACTGGAATGTTGTCATCGCGATTGTCGATCAGGGCGGGCACCTGGTTGTCCTGCGGCGTATCGACGGTGTGCAAACAGCAAGTATAGATATAGCCATAGAGAAAGCACGTACTGCCGTATTTTACAAGCGATCGACAAAAGTATTTCAGGATAGAGTGAGTGAAGGGGAAAATGCCATCCTCAGTCTTCCCGATATGATGCCGTTTGGCGGCGGACTTCCGATATGGGATGATGATCTTATTGTCGGTGGAATTGGTGTAAGCGGTGTAACCGCCGAGCAAGATGAGATCATTGCCCGGGTGGGTCTGGAAGCACTATAATAGAATGACGATACTATTATTTATTGAGTTGTTTTAAGTGTGGGCCCTGGAGGACTTGAACCTCCGACCAACGGATTATGAGTCCGCTGCTCTGACCAACTGAGCTAAGGGCCCAGGA
>PWTU01000022.1 GCA_003562775.1 Ignavibacteriales bacterium | reverse complement strand
TTGCATAAAGACCTCTGGTTATGTTAGTGTTTCTGTTTATTGCAAATCAAAGATACTACTTTCCAGGGGTCTTTTCTATTTTTTCGTAAATTTATTTTGGACAAGTCTGATAGAAAATATATATAAACTTTTTGTGGCGATGCCAAAATCGGGTGGCCTTTACTCTCTATGAATCAATCTCGCAGGGTGCTTGGCGTTTCACAAGAAGGAGGAACAATACTATGTTCAAAAACCATCTCAAAATTGCGGTCAGGAGTCTCCTGAAAAATAAGGTATATACTTCTATTAACATTATAGGACTGGGAGTAGGATTGGCTTGTTGTATTCTTATAGTGCTACATATTCAAGATGAAACTTCGTACGACAAGTTTCACCCGAATGGAGACCGGCTTTACAGGATGGTGCTGGAACGTATTTATCCCGATTACACGACGTTCTACGCCGTTATACCCCACGGTTTCGCGCAGGCAGTACTTATTGAGATTCCGGAAATACAAAAAACAACGCGTCTCGCTGGCTTTCCGCATTTATCATCGATTGTAGCATATGAAGATAAAGTATTTGAAGAAAACTACATTTTTTTCGCCGACTCAAATTTTTTCGACGTCTTCAAATTTGAACTCCTGCAAGGCGACCCGAAGACAGCGCTATCGAATCCGGGAACAGTCGTTCTGACCGAATCCACAGCGCGAAAATATTTCGGAACGGAAAATCCGATCGGGCAAACTATCAGAATCAATAATGATTCCCTCGAAGTATCTGCGGTGATGCAGAATATCCCCGAAAACTCGCATATCAAATTCGATTTTCTCGCTTCGATCATCGGACAACAGTTTTTTGACGAACCGAACTATGTCGGTTTTTCATCATATACCTATTTGGAACTTGTTGAAGGAGCCGACCCGAAAACGGTTGAAGCAAAATTCCCTGACGTTGTCGATAAATATGCATCCGGTCAGATCGAAAGAAATCTTGGCATTTCATACGAGGAGTACGTAGCCGCCGGCAACGGATATCGCTATTTCCTGCAACACGTTGGCGATATTCATCTCCATTCAAATCTTGAAATGGAAATAAAACCGACCGGAAGCATTCTTTACATCTACTTATTTATGACGATTGCAGTCTTTATATTGATCATTGCCTGTATCAACTTTGTGAATCTTGCCACAGCCCGGTCGACAGAGCGGGCGAAAGAAGTGGGTTTACGCAAAATGATGGGCTCGCATCGTACCCAATTAGTCCGACAGTTCTTGATGGAATCGACAATGATAAGTCTCCTGTCATTGGTTTTTGCAATCGCATTATTTCATTACCTACTGCCGGTGTTTAACAACCTCACTCAAAAACAACTTCTATTTAACCTTTTCTCTATCAAACCGTTGCTACTCTTAACCGGTTTTACCTTACTGGTCGGTATGCTTGCCGGAATCTATCCGGCGTTCTTTGTTTCTTCGCTTGAACCTGCAGCGGTACTGAAAGGAAAATTCAAATCTTCGGCAAAAGGCAGAGTGCTGCGAAACGGTCTGGTTATCTTTCAGTTTGCCATATCCATCATCCTGATCATCGGTACGTTTGTGGTATACAGCCAGCTTGGGTACATTCAGAATAAGCGGCTCGGATTCGATAGAGAAAATGTGCTCGTGATAGAACGGTTTGGCGCGGTCGAACATCCCGAAGCTTTCAAGCACGCAGTGCGCGAAGTCCCTGATGTACAGAGTGTAGGTGCAACAAGCACAATGCCGGGCGGAGTGCACTTCGGCATCCAGCTGCGTATGCCCGAAGGATCCGATGTGTTAACGGCAAATGGACTTGTTGCCGATGACAACTTTCTGAACACGATCGGGCTTACTATCGTCGAGGGAAGAGGTTTTTCAGAGGAATTTAATGACAGTCTTTCACTAATTCTGAATCAGCGTGCGGTTTCAGTTCTTGGACTGGACGACCCGATTGGCGCTCGGTTAAACAGTAACCTTAACACCGGTGACGGGCAGGTGCAGGTTAATTTGATAGTTGTAGGAGTAATTGAGAATTATCATTTTGAATCATTGCATACTGAAATTACTCCTCTTGTAATATTACATAGTGATGGTCCTTTCGCATTTCAGGCAAACGTTGCGGTACGTCTTCAAAGTCGAAATATTCAACATTCCCTCGAACGAATCGAATCTGTCTGGAACGATTTTGCACCTGAGCAGCCCTTCATCTTTTCTTTTTTAGATACGAATCTTGCTGCACTTTATAAATCCGAACAAACATCAAGTAAGATATTCGGATTATTTTCGATCGTGGCAATCATTATTGCGTGCGTCGGTCTTTTCGGTCTGGCAACCTTTACCGTTTTTCAAAGAACAAAAGAAATCGGAATTCGAAAAACGCTCGGGGCAACGGTCCCTAGTATTGTTATTTTGCTTTCACTCGACTTTACAAAGCTGGTTGCTATTGCATTTATCATCGCATCTGTTCCGTCATTTTTGCTGATGCGAAGCTGGCTTGAAAACTTTGCATACCGGATCGAAATGAGTCCGCTTATTGTTCTTCTTGGAGGAAGCGCTTCACTCCTCCTTGCTATTGCGACGATTTTGTTTCAGGTAGTGAAAGCGGCGTTGAAGAATCCGGTAGAGACACTTAGATACGAATAACTCAGATCACAGCACAAGGATCTATATTGCATCTCGCTGCTTTACTGTTTACGGTGTCCTTGATATTTATCTATATTCAGGGTTGCCGGGGAACCGATGAAATATTTCACTGTGATGGTTCGACCATTGAAGTAAATGTACATAAGGGACCGTCAAATACCGAAGGACTCCAATTAACATGGTACATCGTTCCCCGTGATGATGTTTCGTTCCATGATCCGGCGATAGCACCGGACGGAACGATCTGGTACACCGATCAATGGAACAGTTGTATCGGCAGGATCGATCCGGAACGATTAA
>PWTU01000070.1 GCA_003562775.1 Ignavibacteriales bacterium | reverse complement strand
GAGGAGGGCCGGTTCCTGCCAGTAGCCGATCTCTTGGTGGCTGACGAGCGCCCGAGCGAGGACCGTCGTTCCCGATCGCGCCTGACCCAGCAGCGCCTCGAACCCCTCGCCACGCCCAGGGGCTACCGGCTGATCGAGGCAACGCCAGGCCAGGCTCATCGCCCCTTGCGTAGAACTCGAAGGGCCGCGGCGGGACCCCCGACCAGCGTGCGACCGGTCCGCCAGGTACGACTTCGGTAGACCTCGCCGATGCGGCGCTCGAGTTCCTCGACCCGAGCGCGGAGCTCTTCGGCCTCACCCTGCGCTCGATCACGACTGTTCCGAGCCTGGCGGAGGCGTCGACGCAGCTCCTCTAGTTCGGCCTGTTCCACGGGTGTGGTCGCCTGCTTCAGCGGGGTCACCTTCAGGATGAACTGGTAGGTGTCGGTCTCCTCATGCTGGCGATGCAGGTGTCGGATCAGTTCCGGGTCCAGATCCCGCGTCCCCTCGTACAACTCGGACTGCTCGATCGTTCGGATCGTCCGATGGATCTCGTCGATGCCGAGTCCGTGTGCCTCGAGGAGGCGGCGCATGCTGCGCAGGGTGAAGAAGCGCAGGTGGGTTTCATCGAGCAGTCCGGTCGGACGGTAGGGGAAGTCGCCAGCTGCCAGCACGCTGACGATCGAGATGTGCGAAGCGTTGGGGATCGACACGATCAGCGAACCGTTGTCCTCGAGCAGATCGAGTTCTCGCACGGTGGTCAAGACGCTGCCAGGGTCGACGAGGTGTTCGAGCACATCAGCGAAGATGATCACGTCGAAACGCTCCCCGGCGACCGTGTCAGCCCATCCGGGATCGGACAGGTCCGCAACGATGGTCCGCTGTACGCCACGCTCTGCGGCAGCTTCGAGGTGGTCGCTCTCGAGGTCCAGACAGGTGACCTGCTTGTCGGCGAGGTGGACCAAGGCGCCACTGACCACACCTGGTCCGGAACCGACGTCGAGGACGCGAACGCCTCCCTCCCTGGCGAGCCGAAAGATGGTCGCTGCCGTGTTGTTCTCGGCGTCGGGATCGAAGGGGTACTCGTAGCGGGACGTGGACAAGTCGCGTGCTCTGTCTCGGGTAGAGAGGAATCTAGCCGGCAGCTCGACTCGGCTCTTGAGGTTGGGTCAGTGGGGCCGTGGCATCTGGATACCGGCCAGATGGGCAGCGCCAAGGCCGAAGGGGACTAGTCCTCAAATAAGCGAGTCGGCTGTTGAGGTCGCTGATCGTAGGTGTTGGCGGTTGTGACCGGGACGCTGGGGTGGCTGGTCGGCGGGTTCGCAGCGTCCGGGTGCGGCGATGTCGGCGGTGTCGGGCCGGCCGGGGTGTGGCGGGTGTGGGAGGGCGCGACGGGGTGGTGCCGGACGGTGTGGCCGGGCATCGGGTAGCAGCTATGCGGTTGGCTCGCAGCTGTGGTCAGCCGTAGCCGGTGCGTTCGATGGTGCGCCAGGCAGAGAACATCTTGTCCAACGATGGTTGCCATCCGATGAGGCGGATGGTGATGGTCCGGGCGCGGCGACAGACCATGGCAGGGAGGAGGATGAAGCTGTGGATGAACCGGCGGAACTCCATGGTGATGGTCTCGCGCCGGTCGCGTCTGCGGTGCAGCATCATCGCGAACCACGATTTGAGGTTCCATGCGAGCGTGGCGATGACCATGTAGGCCCAGTTCGAGACCAGGTCGTACAGCGGGACCCGCAGCGCGCCGACGCCGTTCTTGAGCTGCTCGATGACGTTCTCCTGGTCGCAGCGCTGGTTGGCGCAGTACACGACCTCGGCGGCGGTCAGATCGCGGCGGGTGGTGATGTAGAAGAAGTAGCGGATCTCATCGAACAGGACGTGGTCACCCCGGGTCTTGGAGATGTTCTTGCGCACCACGACGACCCGGTAGGGCCGGTCGCATTTGCCGGGCTGGTAGTCGAACTCGGCGACGTCCTCGAAGTTGAGTGCGAGGTTGAGATAGCCGCGCTCGTGGACGATCGCGGCCTTGTGATCCGGTTCGCGTTGGCGGGTCTGCCCGGTGATGTTGTCGTAGGCCACGGGACGCTGTAGACGGCTCCAGGCGGCCTCGTCCAGCGCTTCGGCGTGGCGGCGCATGGTGTCGTTGCAGTCCATCCCGAAGATGAAGTCGACCCGCTCGGCCCACCGGTCGAAGTTGGCGGTCAACGAGAAGTCGGTGTCGCCCCGGACACAGATCCGCGGCGCATGAGGCTCCACCAGATCGATGGACCGGTCGATCCATCCGGCCGCGTCCTGATGGGACACGGCGTTGCCGGGACGGTTGACCGCATACAGCACCTCTTTGGTGTTGGCCAGCGACACGATCAGCGGGTGGTAGCCCCAGATGCCCTTGTAGGAGATCCCGATCCCGGCCTTGTGGCTGCCGGTGGTCGGCGCCAGCGTGCCGTCCACATCGATGTAGGCGATGCCGTCCAACAGATGCTTGCCGCGACCGGCCCACAGCTTCGGTCGTACCGTGTTGATCGCGTCCATCAACGCGATGACATCCTGCTCATCGAACCGGCGGCAGAAGTCCCCGGCGGTGGTCGGATCGGGGATCAGATCCGCACCCAGTGCGTCCATGTAGGCGACGTCGTGACGCAACCGTTCGATGTCCTGCAGCCGGGTGCCGCCACACAGCACGTTGTAGGCCAGGTTCAACACATGATCGGACTCGTGATACGGCAGATGGACCTTCAACAGCTCGAGGTGCTCGTTGATCTCGTCAACCAGCCCGAGCTTGACCGCCATCCGATGCACCGCACCGATGCCCCCGAAGCTGGTCGCGTCGATGTTCGCCCCGACCTCGTAGCCGATCTTGCCCGCAGTCATCATCGGCCTGGGCTGCGCCGACCAGCGGCCCGCTTGGGCATGGCGGACGGCCACCTTGCGGGCCCGTCGCGCACTGTTCCGTCGCGACTGCGAGT
>PWTU01000402.1 GCA_003562775.1 Ignavibacteriales bacterium | reverse complement strand
CTGGTATATAATACCGGCAGCGGGCTTAAATATATCGAACTTCTGCGGGGGAAGTGAGTTGATTGCGTTTACCGGAAAGGAAAAGACATGATGCTTTAGCAAAGTGTGCTAATCCTGATCGGCCGATAATCATCCGGGTCCGGATATATACCGAACAGAGTATCAGATGTGGCAATATATGGCGCCTTGAAAAATCGCGGGGCATTACAGAGGCTCGATGAATGTTTGAAAGATTACAGGAAATCGCACTCGAATACTTTATAAAGCTATTTTTGATTATATTCATTGGTATCAATTTTCTGAAATATTTACGATATATTTTGGGCTATTCACATAGAATCTATCTGCGGGGATATCTACTATGAAAAGAATACCTTTCCTTAGCACCTTGATCGTAGTTATCTATATCCCGTTATTTTCACAGGGTACTTATTTCATTGAAAATTCCGGTCAATGGGATGATGAAGTTCTTTATCTTGCACGTATCGGCGGGCTACATGCATGGATAACCAGGGAAGGTGTGGTGTATGATTATTACCATATTTCAAAAGATCACCAGAGTGATGAATTTACCAACAACACGCTGATCGGTCATGTGGTGAAAATGACTTTACAATCCGCTAACAAAGACGGTGTCAATATTGGTGGTGATACACGGCGTGGGTATTATAATTATTTTATTGGAAATAATCCCGACCGGTGGAAACGTCATGTTATCATCTACGAAAATCTTATTATTAAGGACATTTATGATGGTATTGACATCAAGTACTACTTCGATGCCGGTTTCATGCGATATGATTTTCATGTCAGACCCGGTGCAGAGGGAGAACAGATCCGCTTACGTATAGAAGGTGCTGAAGGCGTTACAATAACCGATGACGGGGAGCTTAAGATTAGCACAAGTATTGGAGATATTCGACATGGAGATTTGTACGCGTACCAGATTGAAAACGGGATAGAACGTGAAGTGCAATGCACATTTAAAAAATTTGATAACGGGACAATTGGATTTGATATCGCCGGCTTTAATCCGAATATTAAACTTATAATCGATCCTCTTGTCTATTCAACGTTACTTGGTGGATCTTCATATGATAGTGGTATGTCAATTGCAGTCGATGCTAACGGTAGTGCTTTTATAACCGGTAATACACAATCGGCCGATTTTCCCACCACCCCGGGGGCATATCAAACCGATAACAATTTAGATGCATACGTAACAAAACTTACCCCGGATGGTTCGGATGTAGTGTATTCCACGTTTATTGGCGGAAGCGATATTGATCGGAGCCAGTCCATCGCAATCGATAATGATGGGAATGCTTACATAGTGGGTTTTACACCTTCTGAAGATTTTCCTACGACTCAAAACGCTTTGCAGCCTGATTACCCGGAGTATACTGACCCGGATTGGCCGTGGCATACCGGTTTTGTCCTGAAACTTAACAACAATGGATCGGAACTTGTATACTCTACATATCTGGGTGGTTCTTTGCCGGATGCCCTGTTTGATATCGCTGTTGATGAGGAAGGGAATGCATACATTGTTGGTAACTCACAATCTCACAACTATCCGGTTACCCCCGGTGCATTCAAATCCGATTTTATAGGTAGTGTTCATTCTAATATCGTTGTTACAAAACTTAACCCTGAAGGTTCAGGTTTGATTTATTCAACATACATGGGTGGGAGCGGTTCAGATTTGGGTAATGCTATTGCATTGGACTCTCAGGGTAACGCATATATTACAGGTGAGACATGGTCATCTGATTTTATAATTACATCAAATGCTTTTCAAACTGATGGTACACGCATAAGCGCATACATATCCAAACTGAATTATGATGGTTCTGATCTGTTTTATTCAACCTACCTGGGGGGATCTGCTATCGATCGTGCACAGTCGATTGCTGTTGACCATGAAGGGAATGCGTATGTAACCGGCATCACCCAATCACTGGATTTTCCTGCAACGGTAAATGCCTTCCAAAGCCAGCACGGTGAGGGTGTGCGGGATGCTTTTCTGACGAAAATAAATGCCGATGGTTCAGAAATACTATATTCAACATTTATTGGCGGGGAACAAGATGAACGTGGATTTTCTATAGCATTAGATGAACATAATGCATACATAACAGGTGAAACACGATCTACAGGTTTTTACACTACACCGGGCGCATTTCAGGAGTATCTTCCGGGACCTGCAAGTGCATATTTAACGGCTTTCAAACAAAATGGGGGTGACTTGGTATTCTCCACCTATCTTGGTGGCCCCGGTTTTGATGTTGGAAATTCAATTGTTATTGATAGTGATGGAAATATATATGTTGCAGGTACTTCACCTGCTCTCCCGACTACTCCCGGTGCGTTCCAACACCCCGATCCGGATGCTCCTTGGCAGCCACCGAGTATGGATTCCGGTTTTGTTACGGTTTTCGCACACAAAGAAACACCCTCTCGTGTGATCTTGTCAGAGCCCTCTGATCAATCTATAGATCAGCCATTCGATATTTCACTGAAATGGGAAGCTGAAGAAAATGCTACTGTATACCATTTACAGGTAACGGATACAATGGATTTTAAAGAGCTGTTATTTGAAAACACGCAATTAACTGCACCTTCATTTGAATTGACCGATTTAGATATCGATACCGAGTACACCTGGAGGGTGAGGGCTTCAAATAATGGATGGTTAGGTGAGTGGTCTGAAATATGGTCATTTACAACGAAGACGACCACGTATATCGAGCGATATTTGGGCAATGTACCATCTGATTTCAGATTATACCAAAACAGTCCAAATCCGTTTAACCCGGGAACAATAATAAGGTATGATGTTCCAAAACGGAGTGATGTTACACTCACGGTCTACAATCTATTAGGACAAAAAGTTGCTCAACTTCTTGATCAGCAGAAAGAAGCAGGGTATCACGAGATTACTCTTAACGCCT
>PWTU01000074.1 GCA_003562775.1 Ignavibacteriales bacterium | reverse complement strand
TCTGCGATTGGCGGAGGTTCATTCGGATCTCGTTCGTGCGGAAGAAGCGCTTAAAGATTTCCGGTTGAAAAATCGCCGTATCGGCGACTCTCCCGAATTGTTGATGGATCAGGAGCGGCTTTTGCGTGAGGTTGAGATGCACGCAGGTGTTTTCCTTGAGTTGACAAAACAGCACGAGATGATCAAGGTGCAGGAAATTCGCGATATGCCGGTTGTGCAGGTGCTTGATTACGCCGCGCCGCCGGTTAATTCAAGCGGTCCGGGAAAACGGAGAATGCTGATTATCGGAGCATTGCTCGGGTTATTTACCGGTGTGCTCTCTGTTTACGGTAACCGGTTGCTCAATGTTTCGGAGGAAGATAATAGATCGCTTGTGAAGAAAATATCCGAAGACGTAAAAAGCGATATAGCAGGCGTGTTTGGAGGAGGACATCGATAACCGGGGCGTGTCGAAACGCAAAACGCTCTTTGCAAATTTCTTTTCACTGAGCGGTCTTGAGGTTGCGAACAATTTTTTACCGCTTATAACTATACCCTATATCGTCCGGGTTATCGGCGCGGAATATTTCGGGTTGGTTAGTTTTGCGCAAGCGTTTGTCATATTTTTTAATGTGTTTGTTAAGTATGGTTTCGATTACAGCGCAACGCGCGAGATTTCGGTAAAGAGAGAACGGCAGGATGAGCTATCCCGGATCGTCTCCCTGGTGTTCGGCGCGAAACTCATTTTTCTTATAATCAGTACTGCCGTCTTTTTAATAATTGTCTTTTCGGTCCCGCGATTTAGCGGCGATGTTTTATTGTACCTGTATACGTACCTGTTGGTCGTCGGAACCGCGATGTTCCCGACGTGGCTGTTTCAGGGAATGGAAAAACTGACCAGCAGCGCGCTATTTAATTTTGTAATTAAAGTCGGGTTTACGGCATCGATTTTTATTTTCATACGGGAGGAAGCCCATTATCTGTATATCCCGCTCATCAACGGGCTGGGACAGACAGTCGTCGGGTTAGGTGCGCTTATATATGCGCTGAAAATATTTCGAATTCGTTTGATCCTTCCGTCGTGGAACGAAATTGTTACAACGATTAAGCAGGGATGGACGGTCTTTGCCTCGATGCTGGTCATCAATCTTTATACGACCAGTAATGCGTTGCTTCTCGGTCTACTTGCGGGAAATATTTATGTCGGGTATTTTGCCGCAGCAGAAAAAGTGGTAAGGGCAATGCAAAGTTTGCTGTTGATGCCGTTAAGTCAAACCCTCTATCCGCATATCGGAAAAACTTTGCACACGGCGTACGAAAAAGGAATTCACTTGTTAAAGCGGTTGACGTTTATTGTGGGCGGGGTTACGTTACTGGCGTCGATTGCAGTATTTTTGCTGGCAAATGTTGTGGTCTTGACGATTTTCGGAGACGGATTCGAAGAAACGGTAGCCGTTCTTAAAATTCTTGTTTTTATCACCTTTATAAAAGGGGTGGGAAATGTTTTTTCGGTGCAGGGTTTGTTGAATCTGAAAATGGACAGGGCGTTTTTTGTCATTACCGGTATGGGTGCGGTAATGAGTATTATGCTGAATGTGCTTCTTATTCCATCTTTTTATGAGATAGGGACCTCGCTCGCGTGGTTTTTGGCTGAATTATTCATTACAACTGCATCGTTCTATGCACTGTATAGAAGCGGAATCAATCTGATCGACTTCTCGGTCGTCGGCTCAATGCTGCGGGTGAAAAATGGATGGCGTGTGCGGCTGTTCCCCTCTAAAAAGAGGGGGTAGGGGTGTGTGTTGATTTGAATAGCAATTATTGAATTATTATGTTGCCGAAATCGGTGTTACGAATAGGAATAAATCTTCTGGTTCTTGCCGTTCTGGTAGTCCCGGTGCATGAACTCATAGCGGGCACTCTTTTTACCGAAGGGTACCTGAGCAGCGATGCGTCGTCGCTGTTTATGTATTTTATTTTGGTTGTCCTTATTATCCTGTATGCCGAGAACGTGCTGTGGGGATTTTATTTTGCATCGATGATCGCAATGGCAAACTTTTTCTCTATCGTCCCGACGTGGGTGTACAGGATCGAAGGGGTGCTCAGAATCGACGACCTCGCATTGCTGATAACTATTTTTGCGTTGTTGATCAAAGCTCGTGAAACGACTATTCGCCCCGAGAAATTTGCCGCGTTCATATATGTTATTTTAGGTTTTGTTGGATTTCAATTTCTATATACCGTCTTTTTTATCGGCGAAGACCTCTGGATGGCGCTTCGTGAAATGCGGGCGTACGTCCATTATATATGGTTTTTTCTGCCGTTCTATGTGTTTAAAGAAACCGGTGAAGTCGTACACTTTTTAACGGTCATTGTTGTCGGCACCGTTGTCAATGCAATTGTATATATTCCGCAGGTTCTGTTTAGTATAGATCTCGGCTATATAATAAGTCACACAATCATAACGATGGACGGCGGTACCGGATGGAGGGTTTCGCAGGGCATTCCCGATTTGCTGCTGCCGGTTTTATTTTTCTTGTTCATTACGATATTTATAAAGCAACGGTATTATGCATGGTACATCGCCGGCTTCTTAATTTTGATTTTATGCACCTTTCTGACGCACAATAGAACGCTTATGATGGTCATCCCGGTATCCATTATCATAGGGATAGTGTTATATATGCAGGTTAGTTTCGCACACTCGTTGCGGGTTGTTGCAATTAGCGTTGTTGCAGGCGTCGTATTCATATTCGGTATAGCTGCGGCCAGCACCTTGCTGGGAATCGACAATATCCTTTTTGCCCGGTTCGATATGACCCGGGAAACGGTCAGCGATATTTTTTTCGGTGATGGTAATCTCCTTGTCCGGATGTCTCTGCTGATGTCGGTCGTTAATGCAGTGAACGAGACCAATCCGTTGCTCGGTCTCGGCTTTATCGGATTTGGCACCGAAGTCGCCCGCGATATCGGGGTCGAGTATT
>PWTU01000315.1 GCA_003562775.1 Ignavibacteriales bacterium | reverse complement strand
TTCGAGAGTGATTGAATTTTTTCATGCATGCGATCTTTGAGATCCAGACGTTCAAGCCATTGGATTGCCTTATGCCCGGCTCGGTTTCGTTCCAGACCCCTGATGACGCCGAAGTAGGTGAGCGTCTTGAGTACCGGGATATCCTGATACAACCCCCTTTCTTCGGGTAGGTAGCCGACGTGGGATGCTTTCGGTTGTTGTCCGTTTCCAAAGTGGAATTGAATCGTACCGCTGTCGGGTTTGATGATATTCAACAACATCCTCACCATTGTTGTTTTACCGGCGCCGTTCGGACCGAGAAGGGCGAATATCTCACGCTCGCGTATGTCGAACGATAATTTGTCGACAGCTTTAACCTTTGCAAATTGCTTTTCGACTGAATTAATGGTTAAAATGGTTTTATGCATGATTAGTTTTCCTGAAAGGTTGTATTTTCATATACGTACACGTTCTCCATAACCATTCCAACAGACCATAGTGGAAATATTTCAACCACAGCGGACTGATGAAAAGCTGGAGCGTGAAAATTGCAAGCGTTATTAGAATTCCTACCGCAGGACCGATGCTGCCATAAAGCCCGAATCCGTAACTGTAAAAAATTGTCGTAGCTATAATCGATTGCAATATATAATTCGAAAGCGCCATTTTTCCTACTGCCGATAACCGCGTGAAAAATTTCTGCAGCTTTCCGCTGCGATAAAGTTGAATCGTTCCGGCAGCATAAAATAATGAGAGAGCCGGCGCACCGACTGCTACCCCAAAATACATTATGATTCCCCAGTAATCGCTTTCAACCTGGTCGGCATTTATATATCCGATGAGTGCCGCTGTGGATCCTATGATTCCCAGGACAAATCCCCAGCGGATTACTTTTATTAACAAAGTTTTATGCTCTTCGATTTTTTGCGGTATCCCTGTTTTTCCCACAGCTACACCGAACAGCATAAGGGCAAATGCAAGGGGCATCCAGAAAATACCGAAGGCAAACATCAATCCCACATCGATAGTCCTGATTTTCATGATCTCGGCAAAGCTGCCTGTGCTGTATATCTCAGCCGACCGGTCTGCAAGACCCCTGAAAAATTCTATGAATTGTTCTGCATCTTGTTCCATTTCCTGTGCAATTGCAGGATCGGTACCTGCAAGCAGTGCAAGTCCGTACATAAGCACGCCCAATGAAACCGGTATCAGAAGGAAGATGATCGCCCATATAATAAGGGTTTTCGGTTTACATTTCCGGAAGAGGAATAAAATGGCAAATCCCATTAGAGCATATGCAAGCAGAATATCTGCCATCCAGATGAGAAAAGCATGGACGGCGCCGAATAAGAGTAGTATAGTCATCCTCCGAAAATAGAGGGGAAAGAATCGAGTTCCCTTTGTTTCTGCTCTATCCATTTGTATGACCATCCCGATTCCGAACAACATTGCCAGCATGGTGATAAATTTACCTTCGGCAAGAAAAAAGATTGCATATCCGGTTACCCGATCCAGAAGACTATCCCACGGCAGCTCACCGATTATCTGATAATAAATAATCGGATGAGCATAGTACATCATATTTACAAGAAGAATTCCGAATATAGCCAATCCTCGAAGGACATCCAGATGGTCGATTCGGCCGGTTAAAGCTGTTGGTGAGAGGGTTACTTTTGAATCGGGATCATCTGCATTTACCATAGTTTCTCATTAAGATATTTTTCGGATGTCTGTTAATGTAATACTCGTATATACGTAAAATCTACGAAAGAGTTTCAAGTAGATAGGAGCAAACGCTGTGCCCCAATTACTGCAATACATGCACCGAAACTATTGTTAGGTCGTCGTTTTGTGGTTTATCCTTTTTGTATGCTTTTAAATCCTCTAAAATATTCTCTATTATATCCTCACTGGATTTTATATGGCCGGAATCTTTCAGTTTGTTTTCAAGCCGTTCAAAATCATACAATTCTTTTTTGGTGGGTGTCTCTTTGTAGGAGATGTTGGTGTTCATTTGTGATATTACGGATATTTTTCTGAAATTTTCAAGGTAATAATTCTCAAGGAATAGTTCAATTTTAAATTTACAAATAATTCCTATAGAAACTTTGACCCCTTGGTTAATTTATAACACCGATATTTTTTGTTAATGTATATTTTTCGGGATTGTAACAGTTTTGCGATATATTCGTATACAATAGTAATAGGCATGCCATCAGAGATCGGGAAAAGATGAGAAGACTTCTAATAATTTCATTATATACTATCTGTTTTTTATATCCCCTCAGTTTACTAACCGCCCAACAAGATTACGTAATCGTCACCGGTTATGTAAAAGACGCCGATACCGGTGATATCCTGCCGAATGCAAACATCCGTGTAGAAGGAACTACCTTAGGAACGACCACAAACAGGGATGGTGTGTACCGGTTACGCCTTCCTTTTGATGAGCACACGATAATTTTCAGCTACATCGGGTATAATTCCAATACTCTTCACATCGTACCGGAGAAAGAAGAAATCACACAGAACGTGTACCTTGAACCGGTAACCCTGGATTTACCGGAGGTGGTGGTATATCCCCTTCCAATCGATCCCGCCGAGGAAATCATTCGGAAGGCCATTCAACATAAGAAAGAAATTCTCTCGAAGCTGCATTCATATAAGTTCAATGCGTATACAAAAACGACGCTGCGTGCGGTACGTATAAAAGACGAAAAACCCGATACGGTAATCGGCGGAATTCTTGAAACACATACCGAGGGCTACTGGAAAGCTCCGGATTTATATCAGGAAAATATCCTTGCCCGGCGTCAAACGGCTAATTTCTCACCACAAGTTAATATTTTTACCGTTGGGCGAATTCCTAACTTTAACGACGATCTTGTTGTAATCGGTGGTCATACTGTTACCGGTCCGACGTCTCCCCGTGCCTTGCAATATTATTCCTACCGCATGGTAGATACACTCTACATCGATCATCACAG
>PWTU01000572.1 GCA_003562775.1 Ignavibacteriales bacterium | reverse complement strand
GGATATTTTCTGTGAACGGGTGGTACGCGCCGGAATTATCCATGATGAAGTCGCCGGTAAATAAAACATTGGAACTTCCGCAAGCATAACTCCATTGTGGTAAACTTTATATCCGAGCTGCTGCTGATTTGCGAATGGTATAGATACATGCTCATTTGTTTTGTTTGTTACCTCGTAAATAAGGACTACTTCATCATCCAATCCTACCTCAGTTTTTTGGGGCCGGAATTTAAATTCCAACTTCCCCGCATATTTACCTTCGCCGATCAGTGATTTTTGTACATCGTGGAGAGTCGTAACAATTTTTTTTAGGATTTCATATTCCGGGTTATGCCATAATTGATGGTCGAATATCGAATTGTCGCATTCCACTGTTTTTGCTTCTTCGTTGCCGTGATATGTGATTGTATAATGATAGGGATCCATATATGATTCTCGTAAATACGAATCCCCGAGCGTGTCGAAATCGCCGAAAGCATTCTGTAAAAATTGGAATTCTTCGGAATTTAATAAACGGGATGATGCCGGGATTTTCTCGCCTTCCAACCTTCGTATCTCCGCATAACCGTTCCGGTAAATATTTACTTCATCTATCCGATGCCAATGACCCGGATTAACCATATTGAACACCACCGTAATGAGAATATCTCCCGGAGGATTGTTAATAGATCCCGGCGATGTAGCGAGATCGCATGAAATGAACAGTTGAATGTAAATAATGAATATAATTACTACCGTTAGTATTTTTTTCATTTTAGTATTCCTTATCTAACATACATCATCTTCCTCACTTCGCTCATCCCTCCTGCATCGAGCCGGTAAAAATATACTCCGCTCGAAAGATGTCCTGCATCGAATGTCTCATTGTAATAGCCGGCTTCCAAGTATCGGTCGACAAGTGTAGTAACGCGGCGACCGAGTTGGTCATATACCGTAAGTTTTAAATGCGTAGCCGACGGCAGAGAAAAAGCAATATTGGTAGAGGGATTGAACGGGTTGGGATAATTTTGATACAAACTAATAGTTGTGGGAACATCGCTTTCCCATTTATCATCCGGTACATCGGTAATACCCGGTAAACGGAGAGAGCTAACCCCACCGTAGGTACTGAAAGAAGCATACTGATCCGATACGAAAATATCCGTAACCCAATTGTGTAAAAGTCCGTTTGATTCATTGAGAGACAGTATTTCATTGCCTGTTTCGATATCGAAAAGTTTAACACCCTGATTCCGTTCGATAGCCCAAAGATTCGATTCACTCAAAACCATTTTACCCACTATCTGATCGATAAACGGCTCTACCATAAAATTATTTTTTGATATTCTGGATATCTGTTTTCCGCTTGCCAGTAAATAATCACCCCGGTCGATGATTGTTTCGATAGCTTTCGTGTAGTCTGCAATATCGTATTTTGATTTTGCGAGTGTGCCAAGTGTTTTCCTGTCAAGCTTAACAATTCCGGTAATTAACCATGCTCCGCTCTCCCGTCCGGAATAACTGAGCCAGACTATATCGCCGTCCAGTACAATATCCGAAATACGCGGTTCTCCGAAGGTATTGAGTTCGGGCGCCAGTCGTTTATTTATCTTCTGCCCCGTTGCTTTATCGATTCTGTAAAGTCCCAGGTGCGAACTTGCCCATATGTATTGATCATCGATAACCGTGAAGTGTACCCGATGGGAGCTTAGATAGGTATTTTTAAATCCAAAATCCCGGACATCGAATTGATGCAAGCCGTTGTTCGTTCCGACCCATAGATTATCACCTTCTAACGTCATACCCCGAATAGAGCCGTCTGTAACCGGGATATTCCATGCATTTATAATTGAACCCTCCAACTTATCAATCAATACAATCGAATCATCGGATCCGGCAAAGAGGCGATTATTATCTCCGTTCACAGCATAGCAAAATCGACCGGGAAGGAAGTGATTACCTGTGTGAACCTGCTCGAACTCGATCGTCTCCTTAGCTGATACATATAAATGATTATCCTGTATCAGATAAACCAACGATTCATCTACTGCAATTCTTCCCCGTGAGAAATTCTGCGGAAGGGGAACCGACTCTTTCATTCTTCCGGTCACTCGTCCTATACGAAAAAGATAATGGTTTGCATCTTCCGATCTCCCGATACACCATATATCTTCGTCATCTGCAATGACGGTATGTGGTGATCGAATAATATCTTTAAAAACAGGGAAAAATTTCTCGTGTTTCTTTGAGAAGAGCAGCAGGTTTCGTCCTCCGGCAACCAAAAGGTAATCGCCCTCATCTACGACCGATACGAATGAGTTGGCATACGGCTGATCTGCAACACGAAAATTCTTGATTTCATACGTTGATTTATTAAACCGGGTAAGACCTCCTGTAGGTGGGGGATGCATAGTATAGAATCCTCCGAACGCAGTCGCCAGCCATAGATATTCTCCATCATCAGCAATAGAATAAATATAATTTTCACCGAGTCCGTCAACCATCGTAAACGTTCTCAGTGTATCCAGCGTCGCAGCGTCAACAGCAAAAAAGCCGTTATTGGTTCCGACCCAGATAATATCTTCTTCCGGGTAGATGACATTAACGGTAGGGCGAACATCGGGATCATGTTGATAAGCCGGAAATTGAAGAAACGGAGTGAAGCGTTCATTCTTAATATCGAATAAATTAGCGCCGCCGCTCTCCGTACCTACCCAGATATACTCTTTATCCACGAATACACTTCTTCCCCAGGTCCTTGAAAGCCCCTCTGCCGTAGTATACGATTGCCAGGAATCGGAGTGGCTATCATACCGGCTTAGTCCGCCGCTTCCGGCAATCCATATCAACCCGTCACGAAACGGATCTACGGCGATGGAACGACCGGCAAGAGCAATATAATTACTCCATTCAAGATCTTCTTGAGAATATAAACTGCACAGTAGTCCTGAAAAAATAAAACATAAAAATACAATTCTCTTCATCAT
>PWTU01000519.1 GCA_003562775.1 Ignavibacteriales bacterium | reverse complement strand
CCGCCGCGGCGTTTTTGTGCGGAGAATGGCACCCCGAATAATATCACAACCAGACTTGCGAAGGGAAACGCTATTTTTGCATAATAATCTACCTCCCAGCGGGCGGTTTGTTGCCCTGCCCTGCGTTGTGCTTCGATAAACTCGCCGAGTTCAAAGTAACTCATCTCATCCGGAAGGAGCTGCTTCTTCGCAATATCTTCGGGATTGAAATAGATATCTTTCATGCTCAATGTATCGAAGGGAGTGAGCACTTCCTTTTTGCCTGCAAACTCGCGCAAAGTACCCCCGTGTAATCTCCAGTACGAACCTTCGGTTTCCCACTCCATGCGTGATGCGTCGTATCGTCGTTCGAGTACGGATAGGTTGGTGTCGGAAAATTCCTGTATACTGACTCGTGTGACTGCATTGGTGGTTTCATCGTAGAAACCGAGGGAAAGAAAACGAAAAGGACTGTCCTGAATAAAGATGTTGTATCGTGCGATGTCGCCCCGTGCGCCCTTTGCAAGATGTTCTCTCTCGATCTGATATTTTTCTTTATTCGCTAACGGAACAATCCATCCGTTAAAATACAGTGAAACGCCGGTGACGATTATACCGATAGCAAGAAATGGAAGCATAAACCGGTACAAGCTCACACCGCCTGCTTTCATTGCAACAAGTTCGTTTTGTGTGGAAAGTTTGCCGGTTGTAAATAAACTCGATAGCAGCATAGCAACCGGTATCATCGATTTGATCATTTCCGGAATGAAATATATGTAGTATACGACGACAACGCTGACCGGTGCACCGCGATCTATAAAGTCATCGACGTTTTCCATCAAGTCGATAATTATAAATAACTTGATGATCACAATGAGCGCAAATACAAAATAAAATAGAAATTGTTTTATGATGTAAAGATCAATCGACTTCATTGCTGATCACCATTTTCCTGTTCATCGAGAGTTTCAATGCGAAATCTTTTCGGTACGATCTTCTTGAGTTTGTTCCAGTTGATGAGCAGGCGTTCTTTTTGCGTCCTCACAGTAAGATAAATGCCGACGGGAAGCAACAAAATATTCGCTCCCCACATTCCGATAAACGGCGATATGAAACCCCGGTCGGCGAGCTTTTCGCCTCCGATAAGAAACGACCAGTACATCAGGAAAAATCCCATACTGATGCCGGTGGCGACGCCGAACCCTCCCTTGCGGGTCATTATTCCAAGCGGAGCGCCGATTAAAATGAAAACAATGCAGGCGATCGGGATTGCATATTTTTTATGTACTTCAACCATATACTGATCTATTCTCCGCTCGTTGCTTTGCAGTCTTCTAATGTCGGAATCTATCGAAGATGAAAGCGCTCTGGCGCGTGCAAGCGCCATTTGAATTTTCGACAAATAAGGATCGTGTTCAAATGCCGGTAATGTCGGAGGGAGGTGCTCAAATTCTCCATACAGCATCCCTTTATTATAATTTTCGATCAGCTCTGTAGTCACCCGTTCGATTCTGCTATTCATAGCACGCAAACTATCGACCCGTTCACGCATCACCTGTGCACTTAACTCACGATCGCCGCGTTGGAAGACATTGTCGGCGGTGCGCTCAAAGTCGTATCCTTCATAAGGAATTAAAATACGATGGCGTGTAAATTGTACCCGGCGATATTCCTGATTATCTCTTTGTGTTGAAATTTCGTGTATTTCCCCGTCAAAAAGGTCGAGAATAAGATTTTGAAAATCGGGTCCGTATGCGATAAAACCGCGTTCGGCCGAGATAAGAACGTTTGTATTCGGGTCGCTGTGGTCGTAGATAGTTAATCCCTCAAGTTCGTTCGTTTCTTCGTAATTCTTCCGTGCGTGAAGAGTATAGCCCTTTATGTCCTGTGAGAAAATTCCCGGTTGCAGCGATAATGTAGGCCGTGCACGCCGGATATCGATACCGAGTGTTTTTGCACGATGGTTTGCATCGGGGAGAACTTTATTGTTGAATTCCATCAATCCGAATGCAAGAAGCACCGAAACAACAAGCGGAGCAGTAATCATCCTGTAAACAGAAACACCGCTGGATTTCATCGCGGTAATTTCGTTATTGGCAGACATAGTGCCGTACGCCATTAATGTCGCTATTAAAACCGACATAGGAATCGCCAAAACGAGCATCCAGGCAAGGTTTGTAAGTATAACTTCGATTATAATACTCACCCCTAACCCTTTACCGATAAGATGGTCGATAAATTTCATCATAAACTGCAAAATAAAGATGCCCACCAGTACGCATAGCGACATAAAAAACGGCGCTACGTGCGATTTCAGTATGTATCTATCAAGATTCATGTCTGCTAATAATATACCAATATTCTTATTATCTCACAATGCAAGAACCGCTTGCGAAAATGTGACGCCGCCTATTGCAATTAATACTTGTTTTTTCTAATTTTGTAGTTAAGGAATACCGGACTTTAGGAATTTTTTTGAAGGGTGACACCACGGCATATTGGTATTGCATAAATAACACACAATAATATCCGTACAGCGGATATTATTGGAATAATCTACCATACGATTGATCTGTTTTCGAGCAGTGGAAAATACCAAAGTATCACTCTTCAAAAATGTACGCAGCATGATGAGTCCGGCGGCCGCACCCGTTCTCATCGTCGCATGTCTTTTCCTGTTATGCAGCAACCTCACCATTAAAGCGAACAATCTACCGTTTAATAAGGTTTCCCAAAGCGATACGGTATCACAGGATACGATAGACGTTATTTATGAAGATATCGATCGGCGCCCGGCGCGTTTTCGCGACCGCCGGTTTATTGACCGTCGTACCCGGGAAGGCGAGGCAGTTTCTCCGGATACCGATACCACGCTGACACGCGAAGAAATTCAACAACGCCTTCTTGCACCGACCGATTCGACGGCGCGTCTCGAGCATTTCCGCTATCGCCGAAAAGACGTGCCGTATGCATCATATTCATCGTCCCCGCGCAGGCATCCATTATTTCTTGCAAACAGGAACCGGGTTTATAACAGATCGGTCGAACTTGATTCACTGGGACAAACTGTTACTATCCGGGAAACCGTCGACGGGAAAGATGTCAAAATACCCGTTACGATGTCGGTAGATAATTATATTCAGGAGAGATCGCAAACTATACGAAGACAGGGTTGGCAACGGCTTGCATACGAATACGAAATGGATTATGAAGAACAAAAAGCCGGTGATCTCGGGGATTTCCTGAGCGATATTACAACAATAGACATTCCTGTTCCGCCAAATCCGCTTTTAAGTATATTCGGGAGACCGAATATACAATTGAGTATTTCCGGCGCCGTCGATATTAGAGCGGGATTCCGCAGACAATCTGCCGATCAGACCTCGTTGTCGCGTCTCGATCAGACACGTAATGAACCCGACTTTAAACAGGATGTGCAAATCAACGTAAGCGGACTTGTCGGCGATAAACTCAATATACTCGCCGACTGGAATACACAACGAACGTTTGAATACGAAAACCAGCTCAAGATTCGATACGAAGGATATGACGATGAGATAATTCAAAGCATTGAAGCAGGCAATGTTTCCCTTCAGACACCGACACAGTTTATCGGAAGCAGTCAGGCGCTGTTCGGTATTAAATCCCATTTACAATTCGGACCGTTGCGTCTGACCGCAGTAGCGTCACAACAAAAAGGGAGATCGGAAGAACTCACGTTATCCGGCGGTGCACAGGAACAAACGTTTACGATACGACCATATGAGTATTCTCAAAGTCATTATTTTATCGATGAAGATTACATCGACACGTATGAACCGGCAATGGCTATTGAGCCGCGGTATGATCCGCTTCTTGAAATTACCGATATCGAAGTATGGGTGACCAGGTCGGGTATTATCACTGATGTCGATGAACGTCCCGTTACCGCCCACATAAACCTGCCGCCGCGCGGTGAAGCAGGGTATGACGATGCGCAGTGGCGTAATATCTCCACCGGTATTTCCGGGGAGATAGAGATCGGTCAGTTTGTAATGTTGCGCGAAGGAGAAGATTATAATATAAGCACACGGACCGGACGGCTTACGATGCGAACGCAGATTTCCAACGATCAGGCGATCGCCGTTGCGTATCGTCGGACGGACGGTAGTGTATTTGGTGATTTTGTTGCAACCGTCGACGACGATTCAAGCCGTTTGGTGTTGAAACTGGTGAGACCGCGTAATCTTATCCCGCAATACACGGATGCCTGGAAACTGCAGCTCAGGAATATATATAACATCGGCGGCAGGAACTTACAAAGTGAGGGGTTTGAGCTGCGTGTTGAGTACGACATTCCAGGGCAGCAGGCGACCGATGAGCTTGAGGGGCAACCGTTATTGCAAGTCTTTGGTTTGGATCAGACCGACGAATCGGGTGCCCCGATACCCAATAACAGATTCGATTGGCGCCCTGGTGTGACCATCGATCCGGGCCGGGGGGAATTAATCTTCCCGACATTACGTCCGTTTGACGATTTGTTAGCACGCGCCGGTCTGGATGAGTACCGATATCCGGAGGTCTATGATACGACCGTATCGGCAGCGCGTAACCGGAACGAAAAAGATCGCTTTCGTATTCGCGGCCAGTATTCATCATCGGTTGCCTCTTCGTATAATCTCGGTTTCAACGTTGTCGAGGGAAGCGTTGCAGTTTATCTCGGACCCACACGATTGCAGGAGGGAACCGATTACAGTGTCGATTATATGCTCGGGCAGATCACTATTCGTCGTGAAGATGCATTACAGCCGGGTGCAGATTTACGCATTACCTATGAACAGAATGAATTGTTTCAGATCGCATCAAAAACTCTGCTCGGTATGCGGGGAGAGATGCCGATCGGACGGTTCTCCGATTTGAACTTTACGGTAATGACTATGCGCGAGGAAACGCTCGCCGAAAAAGTACGGGTCGGCGAAGAACCGATCAACAATATGATTTTCGGCATCGACGGGCGAACGCGCATACCGGTAAATTTTGTAACCGATGCAATGAATCGCCTTCCGTTCTTTAGTTCAATGACCGAGTCGAATTTCCAGCTTAGCGGTGAAGCGGCGTATATACGCCCGAATCGTAACACGAAGCGATCGACCGTCGATATAGATCAGGGCAAGGGTGTTGCGTACATCGATGACTTCGAGGGAGCACGAAGGAGTGTTCCGATCGGGATTGCATTCGGAAGCTGGAAATATGCAAGTCCGCCGTTTCGTACTCCGGTGCTTGGTGAGTTGTCTCCCGAGGAGATGGTTGAATATAAAGCGAAAGCATTCTGGTACAACGCTCACTATCAGGATGAGGTTACTTTAGTAAGTGATATATGGCCCGAGCGTCAGGTACAGCGGGGTGAAGAACGCGTTCGCGTGCTGCAGCTTGAATACCGCCCGACGCAAAGAGCCGAATATAATTATTCATGGGATTTAATGGAGAAGGTGGTGAATACCCCGCATAACTCGTGGGGAGGTATGATGCGGGCGTTGACCGGCTCTACTACGAACCTTATCAATGAAAATCTAAATTTTATAGAGTTCTGGGCGCGGGTAGAGGGCGATATCGAAAGCGGTAAAATGTATATTAATATGGGACAGATAAGTGAGCGGGTTATCTATGAAGAACGACTGCGGGGCAACAGGGTAAACGGAATACACCAGGAGGACGGCAGCCGCGGGCGGCAGCCGACCGGTACTCTTAATGAGGGAGAGGACGTCGGTCTTGACGGCATACCGACCGAAGAGGAAAGAGAAGTTTTTTCGGATTGGCTCGAACATTATGCAAATACCCCTCTTTATGATGAACTCTTTGATGACCCTTCAGGCGATAATTTCCGCATGCAGCGCGGTGGAGATTACTCGGGCGTCACGGGAGTTGAGGGAAATGCCGTGCTTGAAGAATTTTCAAGAATTCCCGACAGTGAAGATTTAAACCGGAACGGTATCGTCGATCTTACCAACAGCTATTATGAATATGAGATCAGTCTGGATACCACGAATGCCTTCAGGGATAATCCGTACATCGTCGGCGGCGGGCATAACGGATGGTATCAATTCCGGATTCCGATTAGGTCGTATGAAAGAAAGATCGGTAATCCGTCGTTTGACAATGTTGAATTCTTCAGAGTGTGGTTCACCGGTTACGAAGACAACATACATTTGCGGTTTGCCGAATTTTCATTTACCGGTAACCAGTGGGAGGAAGAGGAACGCGACGACGAAACGCTTGTCGTATCGGTATTGAACAAGCAGGAAAATCCCGAATATTATTCGCCTCCCGGCGTACGACCGCCGCGCGAACGATTGCCCGACGGCGACGTTATCGAAGGAAATGAGCAATCGCTCGTACTTACCGTTAACGATATGCAGCCGGATGACAGCCGTCAGGTCTTTCGTTACTTCCCGGTGCGACAACTCGATGTCTTCCATTATCGTTCCTTGCGGATGTTCGTACACGGCGATCTGTCATGGTTTGTTGATGAGGGGACAAACCAAACTGACGCCGAATTCTTTGTCCGCTTTGGCGCCGACACCTCCAACTATTATGAATACCGCCAACCGATATGGCCCGGCTGGCATGAGAATAATTTCGTGCATATAGATTTTGCGCAGATGACCGCTACCAAAGCCGTACGGGATACAGCGACGAATACCAGTGAAGCGATACCCGTACAGGGTGGACCTCCCGGCGCAACCTATCGTGTGGTGCGGGATCCTTCGTTAAGACAAATTAGATATATTTCTATCGGTATTGCTAATCCGGGTGGAGATAACGAGGTGAAAAGGCCTCTGAACGGAGAGGTATGGGTAAATGAAATGCGGTTGATCGATGTTGACGATACGCCGGGATGGGCGTATCGCATCAGCTCGTCTTTCAACCTTGCGGATTTCGGAACTATCCGTTTTAATGTCTCGCAAACCGATCCGAATTTTCATCGACTCGATCGCCGGTTCGGCAGCCGGGAGACGAGCCGAAACTGGGAAGTCGGTGCAAACTTATCGCTGCAAAAATTCCTGCCGCAGGAATGGCAGCGCGGGACGGAACTTCCGCTCAATTATACGCGAAGCGAGAGAATCGTTATGCCGCAGTATATCCCCGGAAGCGATATACTTATTACAAGCGCCATGGAACGTCAGCGGGAACAGCTTGAGGAGGCGGGAATCGATCCTGAGGAAGCGCAACGAATGGTTGAAGATATACGCATCGAATCGCAGACGGTGCGCATCACCGATTCATACACCGCTCCGAATATCCGTATCCAGATTCCGACCGAACGGTGGTATTTGAATGAAACGATTAACAACCTTCGGTTCGGTTTCAACTATAACAAAACGCGCGACCGGAGTCCGACTATCGAAAACCGTGAGAGCTGGTCGTGGCAGGCAAGATCGACTTATCAGTTGACCTTCAGCCGGAATAATTACTGGCAGCCGTTCAAAAATTTATTCGACGGTGTTCCGTTGCTCGATCATTACAAAGAAGTCCGGTTTTTCTACTCTCCGGCAAATTTCAATACAGGGATGAACCTTCAGCGAACTCGTACAAACGAACGTCTGAGACCGCGGCGTCCCGGCGAAGAAACTCAGCAACGCGCACCGGTGAGAAACTTTACTGCAAATCGTAACGTAGCGTTCAACTGGCGTTTGGTTGAAAATGCATTTTTAAATCCGGCGTTCGATTACCGGTTAAATGTTGCAAGCTCTCTTATGCATCTGGAGGTTGATGAAATGGGACAGCAGCGCCCGTTCTCTGCCATACTTGGCGAGATGTTCGGCGGTTCGCGGTTAATCAATTTCGGTATAGATCATAATTATAACCAGGATGTTCGTCTCGATACCAGACCAAGATTACCCACGTTGTGGGGCATCAACCGGTATTTTGAATTTACCACCGGCTATAGCGCAAGCTATCGATGGACGCGAAATCTTGCTCAGGAAACGTTAGGTCGAAGCGCCGGCGTCAATGCCCGGTTTGATGCCACGATGAGCTTAAACCTGAAGGATTTGGGCAACAGGATTTTCGGTGTAGAACAGCAAACAGGGCGGGGGGCACAACAACCGCAGCGTGGAAGAGTGCGTGAACAACAGCAAACTCAGCCGCGGCAGGATGAAAAACCGGAAGAAGAAGAAACAGAAAAGGACGATTCAAGCTCGGGATTCGAAGCAATTAAAAATGCCCTCACCTATTTAATTAAGATTCCGTTGCTTGATTATGACAGGATATCGATTAGTTTCAACCAGAATCGTAATATACAGAATAGCGGTCTTGTCGGAGGAACCGGCTTAAACAATTTCTGGGGGAAAATGCCGTTTATGGGCGATCCTGCCATCGAAGACGGACCTTCGCGAAGATATCAGCTCGGGTTATCGTCGACGCCGGCACATATACGTGCACCGAACGGCAGCTTGCTCGATAGTTTTTCGGAGTCGAACCGGGTGACGATGCGTACGCAGCGACAATTATGGCAGGGAGCGCGTATCGATCTCAACTGGAATCTATCGTGGAATTACAACCGGAATCATAGTTTGATAACCGATTCACTCGGCATACCGGAGATTCAGAGCACGAATAAAGCAGGCGACCGGGATCGTTCTTTTCTCACGTTACCGGCGATTCCGGGTGTGGGAATGCTCGGTGGTAATATTGAAGAAGTGATTGAAATATTTCAGCATTCACTCAACGATCCGAATGATACCCGCAGTGAAGGAGAAAAATTATCCGATGCATTTGAACAGGGTATGGAATCCTTTTCACTATTAAGCAGATTATTCGGCGAGGCGCTGCCCCGTATGAACTGGAATTTCAGATGGGAAGGTTTGGAGCGGCTCGGTATATTCGAAAGCTGGGCGCGCAGGGTGTCGCTCGATCATGCGTACTCTTCAAATTATTCAAATCGCTGGAGAGAACGGGCAGACGGATCGGGTAAACA
This sequence comes from Ignavibacteriales bacterium, assembly GCA_003562775.1. Classification (GTDB taxonomy): domain Bacteria; phylum Bacteroidota; class Ignavibacteria; order T3Sed10-11; family T3Sed10-11; genus T3Sed10-11. The sequence goes on along the minus strand of PWTU01000519.1, from coordinate 2,447 downwards.
GACCGAGATGCAGCGTATCAGTATGGCATTCAGTCCGCTGGTTGGTCTCAATGTGACCTTTAAAGATTTATTGAAAGGTAACCTGTCGGCGAACGTCCGGTATAACACATCGACTCATTATGATTTAAATTACTCTTCGCGAATAATCGTGCAAAGTATTTCGCAGGAGGTATCGTTTACCGCATCGTACGGTCGACGGGGTTTTTCAGTGCCGATGTTCGGTCTTGCTTTGAGCAACGATATCGACATTAGTTTATCATACTCACTCTCCCGGAACGAACGCCTCAGATTCACAACCGAAACATTACGAACCGACGGCATCGGCCAAACGGATGACGGTGCAACCCGCACAAGTTTTGAACCGCGTATTCGTTATGTGCTCAGTCAACGGGTAACCGCCACCATTTTCTACCGGCATATGAAAACGTCTCCGAATGACGACGGTTCCCGTACACCCGGCAGCACTATCAATGAAGCAGGACTTGATATAAATATATCTATCCGGTAGACCAATCACGATCAATCCACAAACAAAAGTACATCAACCACGGAGACACGGAGGACACAGAGAAACATTGAATATAAAAAATTTAAAAACTCCGTGTTTCTCAATGAACTCTATGCCTCTGTGGTAAAAAAATCTTTATAAACTACTATCTTTAGATCATATTGTGGCACGTAGAGCACGCTTTTCGCATGAGTAAGAGTGATCTTGCTACTCGTCCAATGTTTCATCATAAGAATGATGCCATCAAAGCTTACGTCCTATTAGGTTTGCATTACTTAAACAACTTCTCAAACAATGGAAATTGTCATACTAAATGTCAAAAGTCAGGGTTAACCACGGAGACACGGAGGACACAGAGAAACATTGAATATAAAAAATTTAAAAACTCCGTGTTTCTCAATGATCTCTATGCCTCTGTGGTAAAAAAATCTTTGTATTTTGCTAATAATTTATTATAAATTCCATTTCACATTTAAATTTGTTATATTTGTATTAACGGACAGCAAGGATTTCGTCCCGAATGTTTTACTTACTCATAGGAGTCGGCCGTGAACTCAGAAGAATTTCGTACTTTTGCACATGAACTTGTTGATTGGATGGCGGACTACCTGGATACAATCGAATCATACCCCGTAAAGGCACAAACCAGGCCGGGAGAAATTCTCGAACAACTTCCGGAACATCCTCCGAAAAACGGTGAACCGTTCGAAATTATATTCAATGATTTCCGAAATATCATATTACCCGGCATTACCCATTGGCAGCATCCGAAATTTTTCGGTTACTTTCCCGCAAACAGCAGCCGCATCTCGGTTTTAGCGGAAATGCTGACTGCAACCCTCGGTGCGCAGTGTATGAGCTGGCTTACGTCGCCGGCTGCAACCGAACTTGAGGATCGCGTAATGCAATGGCTACGGGAGTCGATCTCCTTGCCGGATAATTTCACCGGCGTTATTCAGGATACCGCATCGACCGCAACGATATGCGCGTTATTGACCGCACGTGAAATGAAATCAAATTTCCTGGTAAATAAAAAAGGCCTACACACGCATCATAAGTATACGGTCTATTGTTCATCTGAAGGTCATTCGTCCATTGAAAAAGCCGTCAAGGTAATCGGTCTCGGTTCGGATAATTTAAAAAAGATCCCCGTTGACGATACCTATGCAATCGCAACGGGCCGCTTGCATAATCAAATCGACGACGATATCGAAAAAGGGTATATTCCGCTCGCCGTCGTTGCCGCTCTCGGAACAACCGGGTCGACGGCGATCGATCCGCTCAAGAAAATCGGTGATATTACGGCAAAGTACGATATATGGCTTCACGTCGATGCAGCGTATGCGGGCACGGCTTTGTTGTTGCCGGAATACCGCTGGATGATCGACGGTATAAAAAACGTAGATTCGTTTGTGTTCAATCCCCATAAATGGATGTTTACTAATTTCGATTGTTCTGCGTATTTTGTAAAAGATCCCGATGCACTTGTGAGGACGTTTGAAATATTACCGGAATACCTGAAAACAAATGAAGGGGAACCGGTAAAGAACTACCGCGATTGGGGGTTGCAGCTCGGACGGCGGTTCAGAGCTTTGAAACTGTGGTTTGTGATGCGGAATTACGGCGTCGCCGGCTTACAGGAAAAAATTCGCCGCCATATCGCAATGGCGCAGCAGTTTGCACGAACAATAGATAATGCGGGCGATTTTGAACTTATGGCGCCGGTGCCGCTTAATACAATTTGTTTCCGCTATCATCCGCCGCACGTTGACGACAACGACCTGCTCAACGAAATGAACGAAGATTTGATCGAACATCTTAATGTCTCGGGAAAAATATTTGTAACACACACGCGTCTGAACGGTTCGTACGTTATTCGACTGGTAATCGGTCAAACGGAAGTCGAACCGCGGCACATCGATGAAACATGGGAGTTGAT
>PWTU01000486.1 GCA_003562775.1 Ignavibacteriales bacterium | reverse complement strand
TTATTAATTACCATAGTTTCAAAAAATTATTTTGTCATGAATTTAAGCCGTACCGACTATTTTAAGTATTTATTCAACGTATACGGTTTACGAAGAGGTACCATCACCAAAAGCTGGCATGATCCCACCGTTGTTGATCTGAGTGGTATCGATGAGGAGCCGGTTACGGGCTCATATCCAATCGACTTTTCACAGGATGATGTACCCGGTTTGCTTACCGATGAGAATGGTGTACCGATGATCGATTATGCAAGTCTCGGTATTCATTACAATCCCTGGTTCGTAGGGCATATAGCACTCGGGAGGTATACAAAATGGAAGAAGACCAAGAACGATAGTCATCTCGATCGCTTTCGTATATTGGCAGACTGGTTTGTTAAGAATGCAACCGCCTCGCCAAACGGTTTTACGTGGTTGTATCATTTCGACTGGTTCGGGCATGATAAACCATGGCGGTCGGGGTTAAGTCAGGCACACGGTATATCAACGCTTCTCAGGGCTGCAAGTATTTTTAGCGATGCAGAATATGCAGATATCGGCAAGAAAGCGGTCGATGAAATGTTGTCACCGATGGATAAAGGGGGAACATTGTTTCACTGGCCCGACGGTACAATTACCATCGAGGAATCCGTCAAATACCCTCCATCGACAGTGTTAAATGGCCACCTGTTTTCTGTTATTGCAGCGTGGGAAGCCGGCCGGTTTTTCGATAACGATCAATATCTGAATTTAGCCGAGAAGGGATGGCAGTTTGTACTCAATAATATCGATCGGTATGATCTCGGCTACTGGTCCTGTTACAGTCTGAGTAATAATAAAAACGTGATAAAAGATATTGCGAGCCCGCATTATCACGAAGTACATATCGGCTTATTCCAGGTATCGGCTGCAATAACCGGAAATGGCATTTTTAATGAGCATTCAAAGAAGTTCAAATATTATCAAAATGACATTTCCTGTCGATTGCGTGCAATCTGGATGAAACGACTTTCCAAGTTAACTGCATAAATCGTTTGCTATGATATTCAAAAATAAATGGTACCAGTTCAAACTTGATAGTCAGGAAGGTATAACAATAACTTCATGTAATGAAGATGTGATACTTGAAAATATCGGCTATCATGCCGAATATGGGAAATTTGCAAATGCATGCGAACCGCTTAGTTCGGGCCGGAATAATATTCTTGTTGATGATACCAAGGCATTCAAAGCTGGCGATGCCATATCAATAAGGTCAGAAACAAGAAAAATGAATAATCCTGTTACTCATTCAGCAATAATAACTAAAATAGAAAATAAAAGGATTTATTTTACTCCAGCATTTAAATTTCCACTCCGGAGGTTGTTTGCCAAATCAAGCAACGGAAATTATTTTCAACAGCTTGTTGATTCGTACAGAAATTTCCGGTCGCTTAAAGGTGTCTTTGTAGAGAAAAAATTAATGAAGATTGACCGTTTACGCGAAATTTCATTGAGAACTGATAATGATGAAAAAAAAAACCGTTATACAATCACCGGATCGACACCGGTCTCAATTGTACGGCTTATTTTCTCCTGTTCCATCAAGTCTCCGGAAATTGAGATCTATGTAGAAACCGAGTACGTAAATGATGTCAATATCCTATCCGAAGGGTTGGAGTTCAATTTCTCGAATGATGTTACCGAGATTTATCGAAAAAATGGTAAATTAGCTGATGATAATTTTCAGAAAAAATATTGGCTTGATAAGCAGGGGGTACGATTTGGCCGGAGAGGTAAATCAGCCTTGGTGTACCATGTTCCCGATGTTTCCTCACTGTCTCTGGAACCGGATAAAAAAAGATTGACCATTCATCTTGATACTATGTATGACCACCGGTTCCGGCATGTTAAACCGGACACACCAAAAAGAAATTCTCTCTATAAAGAACTTCATACATCCTGTTATAAAAAAGGAGAGATAAGAAAAAACTCCTTAAAATTAATTGCCGGATACTCACCTCCGGTTGTACCAAGATTACTCAATGCACCGTTTGGATATCAGGCAGTGTATGTATGGACTGAGCACGCAGATAGAGCTACGTTGAAAACACACAGGGCAGTATATTTTGGTGATGAAGAAGTAACCACTTCATCTGATGCTGTTGGCGGATTTGTGAAATATAAAATACCGGTTACAAAGAGCGTTTACTATTCAAATCCCAATAAATCAGAAAAATGTCATTCCGGAGAATCAAGCGTAGCAATAAAAGAGTCACCTGAATTTGAAACATTTCTTGAAGAGCTTTATGGTACCGGTTTGTATGATATCTGTCTTCATTCGGTAACACCGGATTCAGCATCGCGTAGTCTCATAGATGAAGCGATTCCGTATATGAAAAATAAATTCGATTCAATAAGCTGGATTGATCATGATGCTCCCCGGAGCAGGGAGGATCTTTCCTCCGATGGTCTTGATGAATCTTCAGAGCATTTTACAGCCGATCTCTGGTACAGGTATGGAACGAAATTTTTCTGGCACTATGCATCTGAAGATGTGGGTAGCGATAACCTCGATATTTTGCAAACCGGAAGAGGCGATCACTTTCATACACCCAGGTATTGGAGACATCCACGATTATCAAATGATATAGTTTCCTGGGCTGCGATTCCAATTACCCCACGTCGGTTTAACGGTACGTGGAGTTCATTTCATAAAGAAAAACATATCGAGCAATTGATAGACCGTTGGGGAGTATGTATTACCCATACCTATCCGGCTTTAACTGACAGATATCTCAGGCGGAGCTCGGGGGGCTGGGATTATAATAAAAACAAGAAAATAGTCGTCAGTAAAGATTTTGATCGATGTTTGCAACTGCTTGCACGGTACCGGGATGAAGGAAAGTTATTGCTTACAACTATTGATCAAATTGTTGGATATTGGCTGGCACTTGAGAATATTCGAGTTTATTTTAATCAGGACGATACAGTATCGGTCTTTAACAAAAATACCCGGG
>PWTU01000158.1 GCA_003562775.1 Ignavibacteriales bacterium | reverse complement strand
GGTGATTGTATTGGTTCATATTCCGAGTCTGGAAATAATATAATTACGCATACGATCGAGAATGCTCCGGCAGGAAACTATAGTTTCCAACCGCAGTTTGCTTCATTCGGACAGTTTATCTCTGTAGATTTCAACTTCAAAATTTACCTAAACGGTGAATTAATGAAAGAAGTTAATGACTTGATTGCGGGAAGGACCCAGTTTTATACTTTTGGCTATTATATTCATTTTACTATATCGCGTGTTTCCAATTTTACGGCAAGTGTACTTCATGAAAAGATATTTGCAAGCGAAACAAATTCCATATCAATCGAGACTAGGCAGGATTGCAATCCAGCATCCTGGGACGTTGATCAAGAACCCCTCAATCTTACCGTTGTAGATGGTGCAGAATTTGGGTATTTTATTGATGAGATGGGAAACGCCCTCGGAACTGATGTATCGGTATATCTTGGTGACTTGCCGAATATCAGTTATAAACCCGAAAATCTATTTCACGCTGATCCTGTAATAGTATCGATTAATATATCTACATCTCAAATAAGCAGAGTGGTTGAGTTTATCATAGAATCGACGGAGGATTTGATAATAACGGCCGATACGGAGGTCGTTACCCCGGGGATAATGGCGGGCATCGATAAGACGGCTACGATTTCAGTTAAAGCATGGCAGGAAAACGCTCCGAGTCCGTCGTTTCCCGTTATACTGGAGGTTGTTCCGGTGAATGACGGGGATTCAACCGGAACGCTGCTTCAGTATTCCGGGACGACCGATCAGACGGGTTCGTTTACAACGACGTTCATACCGCCCCACGGCTTAGGCGAGAACTGGATCATTGTATCGTCACCCAACACGGAAATCCGTGACAGCGTCAAGATCGCCATTATCTATATTGAGCTGACGCTGCGTTCGGAGCGTGATCCCGTAGCACACGGCGATTCATCTTTGATGCACATAGAAGCGGTCGACTTGTACGGTGAATTCGTACCGGTACCGGAGGTTGATCCGCCCTTGCCGAATATATTCCAGATAATAACAATGCCGGGAGGAACGCAATACGGAGTGTTATTCTACGGTGGTATTGAGAGAGATTATCATAATATCCAGAAGGAAGACGGCAGATCGGCATCGTTTTATTATAAGGCAAACGGTGAAGAACCGGACGATACCTCGTATGTGGTTTTCGGAATGGCTGCATTCTATGAGGGTGGATTATTGAGGGGGTTTGATACGCTGCGGGTGGTACCTTCATCAAGCGTAACAATAGAAATTACAATGATTGCGGGTAGAGAAGTTTGGCCGACGCTGCCCGAAGCGCAGCAAGGGTCAACCGATTATAAACCCGATATAAGTAATACAATAAATTTTGTTGTTTCGGTATTCGATGGAAATGACGAACCCGTGCAGAATCATAGCGTCGAAATTCGAGGTCAAATGAGAGAAGGTTCGGGCGGCCATGATCATACAAATGCACCGCCTGAGAATAGACTTGGACCATTTAGAAATACAAGGACAGGAGAATCAGACCAGGACAATCTTGTCACAAGCACAGGTGAAGATGGCATGATAGAAATCCAATATACTGCGATGCCGTACGGGGGGATATTGGATATCACAGCAGAATCGCAGGATTTTGGCATTGAGGCAAATGATAGTATTTTTGTACGAGTGCCGGGACTTGTGGAACTTCCCGAGGGTGAGGATTATATATTGATCGGACAAACAGAACGACATTTAAGCAATCATTGGGGAGCGGCTGATGTAATAGATTCTTTACAATCAATTGCAAGTGATTGGAGGGAATTGTTTCCCAATGAAGCCAAATTGATGATAAATGATATAAGTGTAGAGTATGGAGGGATATTTGATATTTGGGGGAATTGGACACCTCCTCATTCTCTTCACAGAACTGGAAGAGATATTGATTTGAGAACTGAATTCCCGGAAGGAATAGATGATGATCCACTGAGACCGGGTGTGCCTATACGCTCACCGAGAAATGGAACGGAAATAGAGCACGTGGTTGGAAATCTAGATTTTGAGCGACTCGTGAAGGAAAAAGGAGCAAGGAATATAAGAATACATGGAGTTTATAATACAAGAGACGAGCATTATCATATATATTTTTAGGAGCAATGTATGAAAATAGTAACCATATTATTTAAACTTAGTTTTCTATTGTGTAATATTTCCTTTGCACAAATAGAACCGAGTGTTACATTTGATCCTGAGACCTGAAATTACATAATTCGTTATCAAGTAGAAGATGAGATTGTAGAGGTAATTTATGAACCGCCGACAAAAGTAAAACCGATTATTCAAGCGAATCTTGAATTATTAAACGAATTTGAATTTCTATATTCATACGTAGTAGGAAATAATCAGGATGCGGAACAAAGAATTGAAGCGTTTACAATTGAATATTATTCAAATATAGATGAAATAACAACCCCAAATGTCGAATGGCGATATTTTCCAGGGAGAACACCGTATCTTACCTGGGCACACACTTTAGCCAGTCCGTATGGAGTTAGAACACCTTGGACGGGCATTCCACCCGATTCTTCTGCTGATGGATTTTCATTTATTTCATCAGGACTTCCGTCTATCGTTATTAGTTATAGCGAGGGCAATGTAAGAACACTTGGATTGCCCTATGAACCGCCCATGGAACTTGATGAATTATTACGACCGATAAGCGATTGGCCTAACGCTACTGTGCAGATAAAAACCATCGGTCCCAAAAATCCTCCAGATCCGTTTCTTCCACTGGATTTTCTCGATATGCTCATCACTTACAAAGACGAAGCTTTCGAGCTTGGCTGGATCACTCACGAGGGAATCAAGAATAGTCTCAATCAGAAGCTGTATGATGCACGGGGAGAGCTTGAGGTGGGGAACATCACTCCCGCAGGCAATATCCTTCAGGCATTCATCAACGAAGTGGAGGCGCTCAACCGGGCGGGACAGCACATTACAGGCG
>PWTU01000193.1 GCA_003562775.1 Ignavibacteriales bacterium | reverse complement strand
GGACTTTATGAACAGATCCATAAGTTTCTGAAGGATGAAGGATATCTTTAAATATTTCTAAATAATTCAAACCCTTCTGCCCCCAATAGCCATAACGCATCCTCGCTAAGATGCGGGTATCGTTGTTTGATCCCCGGATCGTTGAATAATATCGCTCCCACCGGTAACAACCCTTCCGGCAGATGTACCTCATCTTCAATCCGGTAGCGGAAAATTCTTCTGTGTATAGCCGGGGTATGTTTCGCTGCGGCTGCAGCTTTAAACATTTTGTGAAGTTTGCTCCATGCTTCCGGCCGGCGTGATATTTTTAACTTTTTTGATTCAATATAGCTGATTGTATAACATTCTATTCGTGGGTAGAATGATTCTTGTCCGGGATCAGCATCGTCCCGGATGATCATATCATCTATCTGTTGAACACTTCGATCATACCACCGTTTGCCGGTCCGATAGTTCAGGAACATTATTCCCGCAATTTGACGTGCCGTTAAAACCGTTAATTCCTCTACGGCCGAAGGTATCCTGCGTTTGTTAAAAAGATCCAACCAGCTTGCATGGAGATAGAGTATGTTGAAGAAGCGGTTAAGGAAATTATTTTTAAGTGAAGGATGATCCGAAAAGAGATGATATCCCGCGATCCAGTTGATTGTCCGTATAGCGGTCGTTTCAACATCATTCCATACCTTTGATCCCGGCGGGTGTGCGTCGGTCCATTCGGTTATTGATCTGACAAAGTATTCCGGCGCAGCGGAAACCGGACGGAGCCAGTATTCCTTACCGAGAGGGAACAGAAACCGGAATGAATGATCAATCTCGCGGCGGTCTATTTGTGATCGTATCTCATCCGAGATGAGTGTAATTGCAACGTCCGATTGATAAGATGAGAGCAAAGAGAGGAAAAAATCTTTTTTATTCCGTGTGCCAAAGTAGAAACCGTATCCGTCGCCGTGCAGATAGGGTTTAATGTTTTTTGTTTGGCTTTTGAATATATATGTATAATATTTCCAGAATAACCGTTGTCTCATAGCTCAGCTTTCCGCATTCGTATAGCTCGCCGGTACAGTATGTTCGTTAGAACCAATCCCGCAACACCTCCGACGACCTGTCCGATCGCAACACCGACAATACCGTACACCTGGAACGGTACATACGAAGAAATAATGCTTAACGGCGTCATCACCGATACAACAATGAAATTATATTTCATATTCCCCAATCCGAGTAGAGCAACCGCCATCACTGCATACCGTGACCAAAAAATATACTTGAGCAGTAATACCGGCAAATGGTTTAAAGTCGCCTGATATGCATAGCCGTAAAATCGTATGATGAGAAGATACGCAATTCCGATGATACCTGCAGAAACGCCGATACTCAATAAACCAACACGCAGCTGAGTGGACCTGATTTTTTCCGTGAACCATTCAATATCGGAAGAATACGAATTTCACCCAGCTCAGCCGGGGTCAGAAATTTTGCAACGACCAGTAAAATCCCGAAACCGAGAAACTGATGGAGGAAGTTTGCCGGGAGGAGGTGGAAGAAGCCTTTTTCGCAGTCGGGGCCGGAGGATTATTATCATTTATCTGATTTCGATTGCATAATCACGAAGTCTTGCGGCTTGGTATATACGCGCTGCGTTTGTTGTGGGATCCGCTGCATTCTTCGACATCATATGTATTTTATCATTCCAAGTTCTTAAAAACTGCCGATGAAGCCACTCTTTGATTTGAGCAGAACGCTCCGGATAAAAGGTTTGAAGCGAATAGGCAATTTCAATACCTGCCGGATTGTATGGATATGCATATTTACTTTGATCAAGTTCTCGTATAAAGGTATCATTTTGTATAGGAGAAAACAATCTTTCGAATGAGATGGGCTCCGGTAATCGGAAAGAATTAAATGAATTCTTTAATATGCTTAGAGCATAGAGATTAAAAGCATGATAACCGACCGCCTTGAGATAATAATATTTTCTGTACAGGCCGTAAAAGTAAATCACTTTAATCGGTAATTTGACGATGTCGATTGGTCTCCCGATAAAAAAAGGATTTATATGTTTTATTACGCCATTGCGATAAATAATCATGTGCTTTTTAAGATTATTAATAAATAATTTTGCCCGCTCGAGTGCTTCGGGTGTATTCTTCAGCAAACCTGACGCCGCTGCGAACCATATTTGATGATTGAACGTATAATCGAATTCATCTATTGTACCGTTAATATGTACTTTTCGCCACGCTTTCTTATTCTCATCCCAGGGATGCAATAAAAATAGAGATTCGGCAAGTGAATAGCATTCCTGAATATCCAGCAGATTTGCCGCATACACCAACGCTTCTATAACCCATGCTTGCCCGATCAATCCGTTGCTTGGATGATTTTTTGGACTTTTGAGACACCAGAATGTGGCATTGTGCGGACGTATCTTATCAGACAAGAGATAATGTACCGCACGTTCGGCGGCAATCCGGTACTTTTGTTCACCGGATATTTCATATACTTTCAAAAACGTTATTAACCAGTGGCTTGTATTACGTACAGGTGTTTCTGGATCGTGATACGGACCGTTGTGTCCCGGAGGCATTGAACCGTCGGCTTTTTGCAAGTCAAGCGCCGCATCGGCGGAACGAATTATAAGATCGTATAAATTCATCTTGATATCCGAAAAGCGCTTTTAACCATTTGAAAACCTATTGTTGCTAATCCGTAGATATTTCCTCCAATCATTATTATTCTTACCATAATCGAGAAAAAAAAGAGTCTCATAATGTAATCTTGCATATACGGCTGCCCGTATTCTTTAATACTTTTTCTGATAGTTGCGGGAGGAATTGCGATTTTTATCAATGCAATTAACATACTTTTAATATCTTTTGTCTCTGTCCAGATCACCGGTTGTGCCCTGGCTACGCGCCACTGCTTTTTAAGGAGGGACGTAAATCCCCGAGCCGGCTTGTGAACTATTGCATCATCGCAATATATCAATTTGAATCCACGATCGGTTGCCCTCCGTGTCCATATAACGTCAAAACCCGAGCGAAATCCCTCGGGAAATAAACCGATAGTATCGAACACCTTCCGCCTTATGAATAAATTTGCAGTTTTCGCACATCGATATTTTTCGATGGATTCCTTCATCTTTATATTCATTAGTGAGTCGTACATCTCTGCTATGGATAGTTCATTGTTGAACGAAAAAATCACTTTCCCGCCTGCGAGATCGGCAGGTGTGTTAAGCAGTGCGTTGACTCCATGAGTCAACCAGTCGTTTGCAGGAATGCAATCAGAATCCAGCAAAAAGATGATTTCACCCGACGATTGTTCGATACCGCGATTTCGAGTTGAGTACGGGCTTCCAGGATAATTAAACTCCTTCACAACTTTTATATTAGCTTGCATGTTTTTAATGACAGAAAGTGTGTTGTCGGTGGAACAATTGTCTGCAATTATTATCTCGACTAAATCAAAAGCATAATCCTGTGATAGAACAGAACGTAGGCATTTTTTGATATGCTTCTCAGCATTATAGGTCGGTATGATGATAGATACTGAAGGTTTCATTGCAATGAATTGTCCGAACTAACTTTCCACAACATCGTCTTTCGGTCCCAATACCTGTTTTTTTATAAGTGCATATCCATCTTTTATCTCCCGGATATTATATGCTCTAAAAAGCACAATAAGAATGGGATACAGAATAATCAACCCTCCGCGTAAAAACAATCGTTCTACAAACTCCCATTCAAGCGAAAGGAGAGAAAGTCCATACATAGTGAACAGCATTACGGTTACAAGTATAAATATTCTCCACGGATACCGAATTTCAATCTGATGCTTTGAATTGTAAGCTGTAAATAGAGCAAGTCCGAGGTAGGATATGAATGTTGCCAGAGCGGCGCCAATTGCACCCATATATGGTATAAGAGCAATATTCAAACCAATATTAAATACTGCCGCTCCTGTCACCGATAGAGCAATCAGGACGGATTTTCCCCTGGCGTACAAAATGTTCATCATTATATAATAAATTCCGTACGACATAAAACCCATCGAGATGAGAAAAACAAGCGGTTCTGCCATCAAGTAATTGCGCTCATCGGTTATAAGATTGGTAATATCATACGTGATGAGAGTAAGTATGAGCACTGCCCATCCCGTCCATATCACAAAATGACGAAATGTTCGTCGGTATAGATGAACATTCTCCGGATCGGCGCTGATCGTTTTTAAACCTATAACGATAAATGCAAAATGAAAACTCTGTACGAATAACATATTGATGACTCCACCGATCCGTGCACCCCAGCCGTATACTGCAACAGTTTCCGCATCCGTTAACCATTGAAGTATATAACGGTCGCCTACATTCAATACCTGCGATGCTAATCCCGCAAAAACAATCGGCAGACCGAATGCTATAAGTTTGGGGATTATCGGAATCTCAAATCTCCAGCGAACCGAAAGAAGTAAAACCGAAGAAAGGATAAACGCACTTAAGAATGATGAAAGAACAAATGCCCAAAGCACACCTTCCAAACCCATTTCCATTACCACGAGAAAGTAATAGACCCCGCCGATTAAAGCAAGCAGTTCGCCGATTGTGGCAAGCACAAACAAACCCGCCCGCTCTTGTATTCTCATTAAGATGAGAGGTATGCTGGCGATGGTTTTAAATAAAATATACACGGCAATCAAGCGAATAACGGTAGCAAGGTTCCGATCTTCTAAAAGAATTGAGGCGATATGTGATGCAGTAAGCCAAAAGAAAAGCGCCAGCACACCTGCAGTGAGTAAAACACTTATAAAAGCAGTAAATGATAGTGAATCGCTTTTTTCTTTATACGCAGGGTCGGTCATATATTTCATCAATCCGGACCGTAATCCGAAACCGGCGATTACGATGCATAACTGTGCGGTAGCTTCGAGGAGAATAAGTTGACCGAATGATTCCTGTGGAAGGAGGGCTGTGTTCAGATAAAATGGAGCTAATAGTAAACCGGCAGCTTTAATAGCGATATTGCCCACTGCGTAAAACCCGGTTTGTTTTGCAAGTTGACCGAGAGGGCTCTTCATATTACTCGAAAGAATTGTGGAAGTGAGCTATGTTTGCCGCAATTTGTATAAGCGAGAGTTTCGTGATGACAGGAAAGTTTTCGTTTTCGAATATATCTGGGCGATTAAATATGCCTGAAGCGCAGTACTCTGCAACATCTTTATGTTGATCCCATTTGTAACGTAAGCCCGAATATTCACGTAGTGATTCCCAATCAGGTGTAAGTAAATGATCGCTCCTTGATCGAATACCTATTAGGTGTTGAATTTCGATAGGAATTCGAAATAAAGAACGTGTCACTATGTTTGGTAAAGTTGTAAAATATGGTAAATGACCCATAACATGCGGTATGTACCACGAAGGAGAAAGAAAGGGATATACTGCCCGTTGAAATAGCTTTCGATTTATCTTCCACCGTTGTGGAATTGCAGACGACAATTTTATTATATCTGATCCCATGAAAGGTTCATATGTGCGGAATAATCTTCTGTTGCTCAGGAAATGTCCTGCACTTTTTCTCATTGTCATCGGGTATATCCACATCCATTCCGCGTAAGAGTGTTCTCTTATATCGGCAAGTCTCCGCAGATGTTTCTCGTATCGCTGTATGATATCCTGGAGAATCGATTTTTCGATTTTAGGGGCAAGATTTCGATTCTTAACGACATGATCCGGCCGTACTTCTTTTTTACCAAAATATGCTTTCATCCCGGCGATCTTAAAAGAAGGAGTAATAGTGTCTCCTTTGAGAAGAGCATCTGCCGAGTATCCGCCGAGAACTGCATCGTAAGAATTCAGATGGTATTGATTAACAATACCGTAGGTATGTGTATGTATGCACTCGTGTTGTGTGCCGATGAGATGAGCACGACGCTCAAGATAATCTACGAAATGCTCCGCATGGCGGTATGCAATCTCTGAATCTATGTTATATGCTTGTGCGGTTAAGGAAACGATTTTTGTCTCAAGATTATTTCTTTCTGCTATCGTCATGGCGGTTACATCGGTGTCTTTAGGGATTGCTCCGAGTACAGTACGGGAGTCTTCACCTCCGCTTAGCAGAACTGCTACCTGATCCGATGCATTACAAATCAAGTCTATATCTTCTTTGATGTTAAAGCGTACCTCTTCCGCTGCTTCGTTGATCGATGAAAATGGGAAAGATTCAACCGGTTCCCAATAAGCCCGTTTACTGAATGGTTCATTTTCTCTTTTGTCAATATTATTATAGTGTGCCGGAGGTAATTGACGTACATGTTCATACGGCGTAAAGGGGTACACAATTGTACGGTTCAACAACAAATCGGCAAGCGAGGATTGATCAAGTTGGGTATAAGCATCGGAGATTGATGCAACCATATCTGCGTGAGTTCCGATTGTATCGATACGTTCGGATGCTTCATATGTTTGATGATGGTAAACCGGGATACTCGATAGCAAATCAGTGACGATTGTTATTGCACTCGTTTGTTTGTCTATTAATATGATTGCGAACGAGCCGCTAAGGTCGTTATCCCACCGGATGTTTCCTTGATTTACCCACCTATCATAAATCATGTGCGTAGCTGAATTATTACCGGAACGGATATAATTTGCGGTAAACCTGAGAAGCGGCCCCCCTATTACAATCATAAGATGGCGTTCGGTTTCGTACGGGGTGTAACCCCGGTAGTGGTTCTTACTAACGGCAATAGTTCCCCATTTTCCCCGAAATTCATAACAATCGATTGGTTCGTTGGCGTATATACGGGTCAACGTCAAGGTAAGAGTAGATGGTGCTATGTTCTTTGATGAGTAAATGAAATCACTCATGCTTCTTCTCTCACTGCCTCTACAGCATAATAATGCGGAGTAAATAAGCGAAGTATCGGACGAAATCCGGGTTTGATAACCGGATTATTCCATTTATCACGACGGATTATTATCCAACCGGCTTTCTCAAGCAATGCATCAAATTGCCATTCTTCGAATTCATGGAAATGACGATCCCAAGGATCATCTTTGTTATAGTGTGCCTTTGAGAACCATAAATTTAATGGTACCGTAGCGAAAAGACGGGGAGCGTTAATAGACCGTATCACATTAAATGGAGCGATGAGATGTTCAAGGATCTCGAATGCCGTTACAGCGTCAACATTATTATTTTTCACAATTTCGGGATGTAAATCAAGATCACCTTGGGTATTTTGTACAATGTAACCCATGTCCGATAATAGAGTGCTGAGCCGGTTTTCTTCACCAAGATCGAGTAAATGAGCCGGAGGGGGGAGAGACTCCTTCATAAAGTTAATGGTTCTCTTGTAACGTAATTCCGGTCCGATAAGAAATTTTTTTGAAATAAATTCAGCCATCTGATCGTTTCGGTTTATTCCTATAGTAAAGGACCACAAGTACTAATCCGAATCCTAATCCTAATATAATTATATTTGCGAACAACGTGATTATCTTCCCTCTTTCGTACATCCGCGACTCAAACAACATTTGCAACTCATGTTCACCCTCAGGTATCACCATACCACGCTGAAAATGGTTTGTTTGAATAATATCGATCTCCTCGCCATTTAAAAATGCTCTCCAGCCCGGAGGATAATATACTTCGCTGAATACCAGAAAATGTGTACCGGACGCCGAAACATCCGCTGTGATAGTATGTATTCCGTAATCGGTGATCTGTACCTGAGAATTTTCATCCGGAGCTGAAATCGTTGCCGACAGCGGTTCGTTAATATATGCTGTGACAGACGGATCAAACGCACCTTCTCTCATTGTTCTCAGGATATCAATACCCCGCCGGACTTCGGTAGTATCCACAAACCAGGCGCGCGGCTGGCGTTCTGTGTTCTCGTAAACGATTTGCTCTCCGCGGAATACTTCTTCAAAATACGGCTCACTACGCGGTTGATCGGTGATAACGTATTTTACGTTCAACAGATTCCACACGAATGCATTATGGATACCGACTTCATCGAGCATATCCTGATAGACACGTATTTTTGCCGGATGATATCCATGGATATCCTGAAGTAAATAATATGCCATTTGATTATCGCCGACAGGCCGTCCTTGCTGGAGGCGCGCTATGCGGAAAACAGAATCGTCGTTCTTTACATATTGTACCGCATCGGTTGCACGGTATACCTGTTCCCACGCTTCGGCCGGTTGATAATGCATCGGCCGGTAGGAGATTCTCCACAGGTCGGTAATGCTGAGTATCGTCACGGCGCCGACGATAACGACAAACTGCGGTGATGAGCGATAAGCATACGTTATCAATCCGAAAAGAACAACGAGGAGACCGAAATTAAAACTCAGATCGTTAATCATCCGTTCATAGATCCATGAAAATAATTGAGGCGGAACGGGACGGCCCGACGATTCGATCAGACCGATATATGACTGTTCAAAAGTCCCGCGCGCGATAATTGAGAGAACAAATATTACTCCTACCGAGACAAGCGTCCGGCGCAGCCAGACCGGTAAGGATCGGGACCCGCTTTGTTTTATTTTTTCATACATTCCGGCTAATCCATATGCGGCACAGATCGCAACGCTTGTGTGAAATAAAATCAAAATCATGCTCGGGACACGGAATGAATTGAACAACGGCATGTAATGATAAAACAAGTCGTAGAGAACCGGGAAATTCCTTCCGAACGATATTAATAACGATATAGCCGAGAGAATAAGCAGATATTGAATAAACGGATCTTTACGGTACATTATCGCGCCGACAAATGCCAGTGACAGCAGGACGATCCCCATATACATGGGCTGCTCGGTGAACGGCATTTGTCCAAAGTAAGTGTTGACACGCACCCTTTCATAATTCGTCAGCGGACCTTCATACCAATGATTCCCGAAACCGTAAAATGATGGTACAAAAAATGTCGTGATCTCCTGAGGACTGAACGACCATCCGGTTGCGTAATCGTAATCGAGGCCGGCTTGTGCCGGTTCTTCTCTATCAACGGCGGTAACCGGCGGAGCGCCGCGCTGCGAATATTGATTATACTCCCATGTCGATAAATAACGGTCCGAGCTCATTAAAAAAGCAGCGACGCTGCACCCGGCAATTACTAAGCCCGTCCGGATGTAATTCCAAACACTGACCTTTTTAATTAAATTGCGTATGATGAAGAAGGCAAAGTAAATCCCCGTTCCCAGATATGCGTAATAAAACATCTGGATATGATGTGCAGTAAAACCGATGTGAATGCCGATGGTCAGAACAACAATGTGCCACAGCTTGATTCTCTCTTTCATTATCTCGGCAAAGAGCAGCATGAGCGGGAAGATCGCAAACGATAATGCTTTAATATTGTGTGCTGCCATTATCCAGATAATGATCCCGGTTCCGAATGAGAACGAAGCCGCGGCAAAAAATGCTATGTATGCATTCCGCACCTTGTAATGTATCAGGCTATAAAGGGCGAGCGCCAGAATGAGATGATAGAAAACTACCCTGAAAACATCATTACCCCCGAAGAACCCCCGGAATGTCCACATAATTAAAACAAAACCTTCGCGGGTAAAGTCGTACCAGCGGTCGGCATTGACGAATAAAGACGCAAAACCCGGCATACCGCTGAACAAATACGGCATCCACAGTGGTTGTTCGCCTTGCTCGATAACCGCTTCACGGTACGGGGTATAACTCTGAGATGCTATATTATCGGCTGCTATGAAAACCTTTCCCTGAAACCACGCTTCATGAAAGAATACGGCAAAGAGCAGGATTAACAGTACGATCAACACAGGGTGTTGATATTTTTCCGGAATGCCCCACTCTTTCTTTTTACGCGGTTGTTGTTGTCGTTTTTTTCGTTTGCTCATACGATCTGTTTAATAATTCAGCGAGTTTACATGTTTGTTCTTTTCGTGAATACAACCGCACGTTCGGCGAATGCTCAAGTTGCACATTTTCTTTTTCTTTCCACATCCGGTAGTTGTGTTGAATGTATCCGATAATTTTGTGCGTGTTCTCCCGGTCAAACATAGTTCCTGCATTACATTCGTATAAAATGTTAGCCGCATCTCCGTTTGCAGGTCCGATACCCAGTACCGGGCGACGGGATGCTAAATATTCATACAACTTTCCGGGTATCATCCCGCCCGCGGCTTCCCATGGTTCTATTATAAGCAGCAGGAGGGAGCTGTCTCCCATGTGTGCAAGGGCCTCTTTATATGGAAGATACGGAATAATAGATACGAATTCATCTAACGACCTCTTTGAAATAGCAGTACGAACCGCAGCATCGACATTTCCGATCAACCTGACCTCAATACCGGTCATATTGTGTTGAAAGATGAGAAGCCGTAATGCCTCCCAGAAATTTTCGGGATTTCTACTGGCGTAGAGATTACCGATATGTGCGATTATAAATTTATCTCTTTTTTTAATTTTTAGATTGCCGAAGTCACTTTCATCGTATCCGTTATATATCACTTCATAATGATTTCCCGCTTTCAATTGAAATATGTTTTTCCATGACGGACTTACGGTGGAGACGGCCGACGCGGCGGTAAGCACTTTCCTTTCCAATCGATGATGATTGCGTTGAACGAATCGTGTCATCGGTAAATCGTTAAAATAACTGATATCCGTCCACGGATCGCGAAAATCAGCAATCCACGGGATGTTGGTTTTCTTATGGAGTTTTAAACCGATCAGATGGACCGAATGAGGCGGACCGGAGGTGATGATAGCATCGACCCGATATGCATCGATATATCGCAGACCCGCGCGAACCGCATACGGATACCATCCGATCCGTGCATCCGGGATAAAGACGTTCGCCCGGATCCAGCGGGAAATTTTTTCCCGGACGGATATTTTCCTTTCAGTGAGTAATCCAACCGACGCGGCTTTATGTTCTTTTACTCCTGAGAATTTTGCATATATTCCGAAGGGGTTTAATGTTTTTGTACGAATGATTTTTATTTCCGGAGGTATTTCGCTTATGAGCGATTCGTCGACATTCGGAAATGCTCCCTTATCAACAGTTAACACCACCGGTTCCCAATTATAATCGCGCAGATATTTTACAAACTTGAGTACTCGTTGAACGCCGGGACCTCCCGCCGGGGGAAAATAATATGAGATTATGAGAACTTTTTTCATTCCAGTTATACATCGGATTAATCACAATTGCCGCACTATCCGGGATAAATATAATCCGTATTCGGTAGTCGCGAGGGGTTTTATCAATTCATGTAATTCATCGGGGGAAATAAATCCTTTACGAAACGCTATTTCTTCCGGACATCCGATTTTCAACCCCTGCCGTTTTTCTATGATCTGAATGAAGTTGCCGGCTTCGAGCAATGATTCGTGGGTACCGGTATCCAGCCATGCTAT
>PWTU01000338.1 GCA_003562775.1 Ignavibacteriales bacterium | reverse complement strand
CAGTATCACATTCGATTCAATATTCTGCCTCGGTAACTCGATTGTACATGTGTTGAGCGATACAGCTCTTGAAAAATCATTTTCTAATTTTCACTCGTTATTAAAACCCGGCGGAGTGCTTGTTATACAGATATTAAATTACGACCGGATCATGAAGAAACGAAAGCGGATACAGAACGTCAAGAAGAAGGGAAACACAACGTTTATTCGTTTCTACGATTATTGTAATAAAAAACTCTTTTTCAATATTCTCAAGCTCATCGATAATGATAACCGTATCGATCATACTATGAACACGGTAGAATTGCGTCCGCTTAAAAAAGATGATTTGACGGATTTCCTTAAACACAACGGTTTTACCTCGATCGAACATTACGGATCGCTTCAATTTGAGAAGTTCGATGAAAACGAATCATCCAATCTGGTGACTGCTGCAAGACGGTGATTCCGCCGCTTGATTGTACTCATTGAATGTATTATTATATAGCCACGGATTTATAATTAATCCGTGGCTAAGAAAAAAAATACCGTAGATTCAAAAGTAAAATATCTTTATGATAACACAATCCCCCGATACTCATCCGGACACTGAAAAAGTATTAATATTACTAATTCGAAAAGCGAGTTCAACGCAAAAACTTAATCAAGTTCGTTCGCTTTCCCAAACAGTGATCCGGCTATCCAAACGTGCATTAGCACGGGCAAACCCTAATCTGAGTAAACGTGAAGTCGATCTGCTGTTCGTTTCTCATCATTACGGAAAAGAGTTGGCGGACCGGCTTCGGAAATACCTGGAGGAAAGAAAAGTAGATTGTGGAAAACCCTGACATCATTAAAGCTATAACTCCGGTAGCAAAAGCCTTCGATAAGCTCTCTATACCCTATCATATCGGCGGATCGATTGCAAGTTCTCCCTACGGAATTGCACGCGCTACGATAGTTGTCCATCTTGTTGCAGCTATTAAACAAGAGCATGTTTCACCGCTTAAATCTTTCCTTAGATAAATAAATCTTCAGAATAAAAAACATCGATTATAGTGTTGAATAATTCTACACAAAATTCTTAATAATAAGATTCTCGTTCTCATATTTTCTCAATATTAATATATATATATATATATTCGAATAAATGTAATAAATATCTGGTATAAAAATTGCGACAGCTATTGTAGAATATTTCAACGGTTAAGTTTCTCTTCTAACCGCTACCCTTGAAATTTCTATATCGTCACACTTCATAAATTGGAGGAGCAATATCTTCAATATTAGAGAATATCTACAGGAGATTACATTTATGAAAGTATTTACAATATTACTGTTCTGTTGCCTGGCAATGTTGATTATATATACGCCTGCAACAGCAGACGAGCCTGATACGACTTTTGCCGGATCGCAATCCTGTCAGAGCTGCCATGCAGATATTTATGATAATTGGCAAATCACAGGTCACGCAAACAAGTTAATCCGTAGTGTAGATGCGAACCCGCCGGTATATCCCGAACTCACAATAGATATGAATGTCGGCGGACAAACATTTACCGTTACACCCGGCTCCCAAGCGCCGCCGGATTTAACCTGGGAAGATATCGGATGGGTTGTAGGAGGTTATTTCTGGAAATCCCGCTTTATAGATAACGACGGTTATCTATATACCGGTGAAAACAGACAATATAATAACGTACCCGAAACGTTCTCAACGTGGGGCGAAGACGGAAAAAGAGCATACAATTATAGCTGCTTTCAATGCCACACGACCGGACCAAGGGAAGACGATCCTGATTCATTGTTTATCGATTATCCCGGATTCGAGGGCGGAAGCTGGACTGAAGCAGGCATCGGCTGTGAAGCATGTCATGGTCCGGCAAGCTACCACGTACCCGATCTCGGCGGCTCGGTCGGAAATAAGCCACCGAAGTTAGATGGTTTCGAAACGTGCTACTTCTGCCATGCACGCGATCAGAACGAATTGGTGCAATGGCAGCCGCGCACCGTCAATGATGTACCAACCGGTTTCATTCGCCACCGCGAACCGGGCGACATGATGCTCACATCTAAGCATATGACAAACGTGAATATGGATTGCGCCTCCTGCCACGAACCGCATAAGAGTGTCGTATTTGATCAGGGCGGAATTCATACGACGTGTGAAGATTGCCACACCGGAAAAGAAATAGATATTCGCGATTCGGCGGGTGATGTGATAGCTACTAAATCGGCAAGCTGTGTGGATTGCCACATGCCGTATGCATCCCGGAGTGCGACACAATATAGTCCCTTCGAAGCCGATGTCCGCGGTCACTTATGGAGAATCATTACAGAACCGATAACAATGTTCGAGAATCTCGATACCATTGGAAACAATTTTTACATACACATTGATGACGATGGTTATTCGGGATTAACTCTCGATTATTCGTGTATGAATTGCCATATTGATAAAGATGTTGACTGGGCTGCACAATATGCAGTAAATATTCATGATGGCATAACTAATGTACGATTAATCGCTGGCGAAACGCCGCACACGTATTCATTAGAGCAGAACTACCCGAATCCGTTCAACCCGAAAACTACTATTAACTTCTCTGTAAGAGAACAGGGTCACGCAACATTGACGGTATATAACTCGATCGGACAAAAGGTAGAAACGCTCGTAGATGAAGTAGTCAATTCAGGTCAATACAGCGTTACATGGAATGCATCGGAAATGTCTTCAGGCGCATATTTTTATCGCCTTGAGGTCAACGGGTATGCACTTATGAAGCGTATGATATTGATCAAATAAAACCTTTTTTTTCGCTCCCCATTTGTGAAGATAAGAGCCGTCTGTTTTAATTAAACAGACGGCTTTTTTATAATATTATTCTGTCTTCCCCTCACGCATCCGTATCTTCATAATCAACGCAACCACAAGAAGTGTGATAAACACCAATGACACCGCCAGTCCGATACGACGGGTCTGCCATTCGCGAAGCGCTTGCTCGCCCCGCT
>PWTU01000095.1 GCA_003562775.1 Ignavibacteriales bacterium | reverse complement strand
TGAAATCACATGGGACGGACGCGATTACACCGGCCGCGAAGTTTCAAGCGGCGTGTACATCTACTCACTCACTGCCGGTGACAATGTGCAGTATCGGAGAATGATTATGATGAAATGATGAAAACTATCCAAACCCGTTCAACCCGACAACGACAATCCGGTATGCAATTCCTGAGCGTGTGTACGTTCAGGTGACGGTATATAATGCGATAGGGCAAGAAATTGCTATGCTTGCTAACGAGATACAGGAGAGCGGGGTATTATGTGCAGGTATTAGATTTTTCAGGCTTTCCCAGCGGCACGTATATCGTCCGTTTGCAAGCAGGGGAATTTGTGAAGAGTAAGAAGATGTTATATCTCAGGTGATATTTTCATTTGTTCATAATTCACTAAAAAATATCATAGTGGGTACTCGCGATCAGTGCGGCTTGTTCACAGCAAGTCGTTATAAAGACCGGCGGTAAGCAGATCTGCCGTTTTTGATTAAAGAAAAACGTGTTTCACAAGAGCTGTGTTGCGGTTCATATTAATTTTTACTAAACTGCTCACCGCTTGTAAATTTACCGATTTAAATCGCTTAGCTGCTTGTGCTAATGAGATGACACTCAACTCCGCCGGTCTGTCACCTTCTTTTTAATCCGCTGAATATGTCCTCTACTCAGTGCTATAACCTCACATCCCAATTCAATTCACGGAGCATTTCTCTTAGCAGAGTTCCTACTCAAATCTCGTTTAATTCGTAACTCGTAATTTATCCTAGAATAGCTATTTCGTGGAAATAATTGGTTATCATAGTAGTCCGAAAATATTTATAAAAATATTCAAACATACTTGACAAACAAATAAATAATCCTTATATTCCATCACCAATTAAGTATCCGCTAAAATTAGCGAATATACACGATGACTGCAACTCATCCATATGACGTCGTTGTAACGGCTGTCGGATTGCAGTTTAACCCGAACATTAGATCAACATATAGTGTTCGGGTTTTTTATTATTACAAGCCATTCTTTCACTATGAAAGGGAATACATATGTCATCAAAGCATATCCTACCGCTATTGATCCTCGCGCTTCTTTTTTCATTAAACCTCAACGCGCAGGATATTTCGATAGATGTACTTGTTCATAATCATAAAACCTCTGCGCCGCTAGATTCAGCACTCGCAAAGGTTCTTCGTGATGGAGTTATCCTCACTTCTTCGTATACTGGTAAAGATGGAAAGACTCAATTGACAATCACATCGACCGGTTTTAAAGAAACGAAATCGGGGATACCCAATACGTTTTCAGTTAGTGAGAACTACCCCAATCCATTCAGAGGCGAGACACAGGTGGATTTTTCTCTACCAGAATCCCAGACTATTAGAGCCGATGTTTATAATGTACTCGGACAGCGGGTTGTGTCAGAAGAACTACCGCTATCAGCCGGGTACTATACTATGAATCTCTCACTATCACATCTTTCTACCGGAATTTATTTCCTGCGCTTCAGTGGAATAGAACAACAAGCAATAAAGCTGATGAAAGTCGGAAGTGATGTGCATTATGATACGGGATTACTTAGCAGAGGAAGTATTCAGGTGACAGCCAGTAGCAGCGCCGGTTTACCGGTGCAAAAGATTGACGGGGAACACGGAGAATTTACCATTCAGGTAGAAAAAGATCGGTATGAAGCGTGGTCTGTGACAAATCAGATTGAATCCGATACACAACTCACTGTTCCTCTGTTTTTGCTGGCTGAGTATCTGCTTACCGACATCGACGGCAACGTTTATCAGACCGTAAAAATAGGTGATCAGTTGTGGATGGCGGAAAACCTTCGGACAACCAGATATCGTAACGGTGATGCTATACCTGCTAATCTTAGTAATAACGAATGGCAAACCACCAAATCCGGCGCATATGCCATTTATCCGCACAACGATGTTGATGGTATCAATTCAGATGAAGAAATGGTTGAGTCATACGGCAAACTCTATAACTGGCATGCAGTAGACGATGACCGTGGTTTATGCCCGAAAGGATGGCATGTTCCGAGCGATGATGAGTGGCATACACTTGTAGATTGTTTAGGCGGTAGTGATGTAGCTGGTGGAAAGATGAAATCTACACGCACGGAGCTGGATGCCCATCCAAGATGGGATAGCCCTAATGAAGGCGCTACCAATGAGAGTGGTTGGTCCGGGCTTCCGGGAGGACAACGTCTCTTTAATGGAATTTTTGGTTTTATAGATAGTGGATTTTGGTGGAGCTCCACGGAGGATATCTCCCATACACGTTTTGCATGGTACCGTTGGCTATATTCCCATCTTGGGATAATAGATAGGAGAAGTACCTGTTTTTCTAAGGATAATGCATTTTCAGTTCGTTGTATTAGGAAATAAGTGTATTCGTCGATAGCGTGAAAACATATACGACAGAATATACATTTACCGAGCTTACAGGCGGGTGTGTATGTGGAGATTCGGATGATGCTGTATTTGAAATAATATGGAGAATAAATAAATCAACTTTTTCTCAATAAACAAAGTAGAAAGGGGACATAAATGAAAACGTTAATAGGGATACTATTCATTATCTTCTTATCTTACTCTCCGCAAGATTTAAACGGACAGCAGTGGGAAGATTTTGAGGCAATTAATACATCTCCTCTTACAAAAAAAGATGGGGGGATGCATCATATTGATATAGATATTCAAATGGAAGACGAAATGCTTTTTTCGGTTTCTCGAAAAACCATGGCGTCTCCTACATCAATTATGTCGGTTACCGAACAAGACTCTCTTGCCTTGATGGATATCTATAATCAAATGAACGGTCCAAACTGGACGAACAGGACAAATTGGGGATCGAATGAACCGGTGAGCACATGGTATGGGGTGACGGTGGAAGGAGGGAGAGTGGTAGGGCTTGACCTGATTGAAAATAACCTTCAGAATGCTATTCCATCTTCAATTGGCTACCTGGATGCATTGGAGGATTTAACATTGCGTA
>PWTU01000165.1 GCA_003562775.1 Ignavibacteriales bacterium | reverse complement strand
TCTGTTTAAGCAGGCTGGGGTTGATTTTCAGATGATCGAGGAAGACTGCTGCGGTTACCCGGCAGAAACCTGGGGCGACCTTGAGCTGGCGAAAAAGCTTGCTTCGGAAAACCGGGCGAAAGTTGAGCGTAGCGGCGCCGAGTTACTGGTTACGGGGTGTCCCGAATGCTGGCAGACTTTTACGGAACGATACCCGGCCTGGGGGCTGCAGCTTCCCCTGGAAATAGTAGACGGCTCATCGTACTTGCTCGGATTGCTTGCCGAAAAGAAACTCAAACCCGGCCGGGGCGGATTAACCGGGCCGGTTACAATCCATGATCCCTGCATTTTAGCGCGAACTGCTGGAGTGATCTCAGAATTAAGGGAGATTGTTCTGGCTGTGCCGGGCCTGGAGCTGGTTGAGGCCAATCCGGGAAAAGATAAGACACGCTGCTGCGGCGGAGGCAGGATGTTTCAGCTTTCCTTCCCCCGGACCGCTGAAGCAGTTGCCCGCAAACGACTTGAGGAGATGCCTGCACAAATACCGATTCTGACCGCCTGCCCTTTCTGCCGCGAAGGCTTAAAAACCGGGGAGGGAAAAGTATACGAATTGGTTGAAATCATTGCTGAGGCCTGCCCGGAAGATAACTGCAAATGAGTTAGGACCTTTACCTGGAAGAAAACAGGGATCGCCCGCTTTTTAGCGGTAAGCCCCTGCTTTTTCCCAGCTCAGTAATTTTTCAGCCCAAAGCTGCTGATTAAGTTCTTGGTTCCAACACCAGCAGCTCAGGCAAGGAACGTACGTCTTCCAGCTCGAATATCATTTCTTTGTATCTGCCTTCCACCCATAGCTCGGCCTGGTCATCGTAATGCGGGCTGAAAGGATGGCCGGAGTTGCCAATGGCCAGAGCATCGAGGGCTTCATAGGTGCTCATGTCTACCATGAAACGCCAGGGCGCGGAATGGGTTACCCCGTAAGGATCAAGCAGCTGGTAGCTCATGTTGGCCGGAGTGTGAAAGCCGCCTCCCACCGGGTAGGGGCCCCGGTCGCAGAAACGGGCCAGCAGGTCGACGGAACCCATATTGTGTTTGAAGGTTATCGTATGCAGGTCGCCCCATTTCCACTCCTGCGGATCACCTCCCAGGGTTTCCCGGAGGTACGTGGCCGCATCGATAAAGGCAAAGTAAACTATATCGCTCCTGGTTTCGTTATTGCTTGTATTAACATCGTTGAACCAGCCTGATTCGCCGCTCAGGATCATCCGGTCAAAGGCATTCGTGCTGGCCCTGTTATGCAGGAAGCGTTCGTAAAGGTCTTCGCCCATTTCATCGGCGAATGTTCTCTCCAGCATCCTCATGTAAAGAACATTATAGATCGCCGGTCCGGCTAAATCTGCCCCTTCAACCGGTTCCTGAAGCCATTCTTCAAATACAGCAAGCACGCTTTGCTCAAGCGTATCCAACTTTGCCGCTTTAAGGTCGTTTATAAACACAGGCCCCAGTATCTCAGCCTGGGTATTGTAGTAACTGGTCTGGGCCCGGATCATGTCATCGAGGTCATAAACAGGCTTATCGCCAAGTTCTTTCCAGATACCCATGGCCCGGTAAGGTGAAGCCCACTGTGAACTGATAAAGTAGGGGTAATCATCGTCTACAACGCGGTGGTTGGCGGTGACAATAATGCCTTCGGGCGGATTATAGAGTACGGGCAGTTCTGCCCAGTCAATATAGCCGATCCATTCATACCTGTTAGTAGTGCCGTCTGAGGGCAGCAGGCCGTTTCCACTGCGCCTGATCGGAATGAGCCCGTTGGCCCGGTAACCGATGTTGCCCTCCCTGTCTGCGTAAACCACATTCTGGGTTGGGGCCATAAAGTTCTCCATAACCATAATGAACTCGCTCCAGTTTCTGGCGTCCATCATGCCAAGCACCGCATCGAACTCCCTGGTACCTTCCAGTGCTGTCCAGCGAAGGCTGATCGGAGTTTCGAGATCGACTACCCTGCTGATTTCGGGGCCAAAACGCGTTACCATCACTTCTAATTGCCGCGGTTCATTTTCCCCTTTTACGAGGTATTCTTCGATTATCATCTCCGCATCGTGCCATTCATCCATGTATAAATACTGATGAGGGTTATCCGGGTTTAGCTCCAGCAGGTATAAATCCTGGACATCGGGGCCTGTATTGGTAAAGCCCCAGGCCAGGTACTCGTTAAAACCGGCAATTATGCCGGGAATGCCCGGGAACATCACCCCGGTTACATTAAAGCGGTTTTTCAGGATCAGGTGAGATGTATGCCATATGGAAGGAAGGCCCATAGCCAGGTGCATGTCGTTGGCAAGAATGGCCCCTTTGCCGGGGGCAAGATCGCCGCTGATAACCCAGTTGTTTGATCCCAGGCCGGGTACGTATGTAGTTCTGCCTCCCAGCTCAGAGATCCTGGCCAACCTGATCAAGTTGGGCACATCCTCTTTGGTAAATACGCTTTCACCCTGCAGCTGCGGGGCAATGATCGGGCCGTGGTCGGGATAATCGGGGAAAATCTCTTCAGCCAGTTCAAGCCCAACCTGCTCGATCAGGGCAGCATGAAAAAGCTCTGATTGCATGTTGCCGCCTAAATACCATGACATGTAAACGGCAATTGATAGCGAGTCCAGGGGCTTCCATGGTTCGGGTTCGTAGCCAAGCAGGGCAAACTCAGGGCTCAAACGGCCCCGGTTATCATCCATGTAAGCATTTACCCCGGCGGCATAAGCTTCAAGCGCCGCTTTTGCCTCAGGGCTTAAAAGCCTGAAGTTGTTTTCAGCTGCACGTACAAAGCCGACAGTGAGGGTAAATTCATCGGTTTCAGAACCATCTTCACCGATTATTTCAGATAGTTTGCCCCCCACGCCTCGCCGGCTCATGTCCATCTGCCACAGGCGATCCTGGGCCTGAACATAACCGTGGGCGAAACAAAGATCCTCCAGGCTTTCCGCTATTATGTGAGGAACTCCATATTCGTCCCTGTAAATTTCGACCGGTTTTTC
>PWTU01000354.1 GCA_003562775.1 Ignavibacteriales bacterium | reverse complement strand
GCTTTGTTATTATATATACCCGCCGGAAAACTGAAACATGCCGTATACTTTTTTGCCGCCCGTTATCATTTAGGCCTCTTCTACGGATGGAGAGGAACGTGGCCCCGATAAAGAATTAAGATTATGAACCGGCTCACATCGCATACATTGGAAAAAGGATTGGAGATACTCGGAAAGTTCGATGACGGCAGATTTCTGACAAGTATCAATAGCTGTGTTCGCTGCGGGTTATGCGGCGAAAGCTGCATGTATTATACGGCTTTGAATAACAGTTATTACCTGCCTGCAAAAAAAGTTGAATTGATCTCGTCGATATTTAAACGATATTTTACTTTTATCGGACGGAGATTCCCTCAGCTTGTCAATGCAAGAGAACTTGACGATAAAACGACTGCGGAGCTTGTCGATTTGTTTTACGGAGCGTGCACCTTATGCGGCAGGTGCAATATTCATTGTTCGATCGGCGTTGATATAGCGTATCTGGTAAACACGGGCAGGACGATGCTTGCGGAAATGGGTTTCACTCCCGCAACGCTTCAGACGACTGTGGATGCGGCATTGACCAGCGGAAACAATATGAGTATCGCTCCAGATGAATTGGTTGATACCCTGGAATGGCTTGAAGAAGAATTGCGTGATGAAGTGAACGACCCCGGTGCTTCCATTCCGTTGAATGAAAAAGACAGGGAAATACTATACACTTTAAACCCCCGCGAACCGAAGTTCTTTCCGCTCTCTATTTCGGCTATGGCAAAAATCTTCTATGCAGCAAAAGAGAGCTGGACGCTCTCGACGCATATGTATGATGTGACGAATTACGCATTTTTTACCGGAAATCGGCGCGAAGCTGCAATTATTGCCCGGAGAATGCTCGACGAGGTGCACAAATTAAATGCAAAACAATTAATTCTTGCGGAGTGCGGACACGGGGACAGAGCATTCAGATGGGAAGCGCCGAATTATTTACAAACGCAATTTGAATTTCCCGTTAGAACATCCGTCGAATTGTTCCATGAATATATTGTAACGGAAAGAATAAAAGTGAACAAAAATCTGCATAATGAAAAAGTAACGTTGCACGATCCATGCCATTTAGTGCGAAATGGAGGGATTATCGATGAACAAAGATATATATTATCGCAAACCGTAACCGATTTTATCGAAATGAATCCTCACGGTGCGGATAATATATGCTGCGGTGGCGGGGGAGGACAGTTATCTATGAGTGAATATAATGACAGAAGAATGAAAATAGGAGAATTGAAAGCCGGGCAGATCAAAAATACCGGGGCTTCGGTTGTAGTTACTCCATGTCATAATTGCGTCGATCAATTGTTGCAATTGAATTCACATTATAAGCTTAATGTCAAAATAAAAACATTGGCGGAAATTGTTGCCGATGCATTGGTCTTAGAGTAAATACGAACAAAAAAGAGCACAAGAAATGAGTAATTTAATCTATTTAGATAATTCAGCAACGTCGTTTCCGAAACCGGATGTCGTATATGATTTTATGCGCGACTTTTATAAAACTCGAGGAGTGAATCCCGGACGAACCGGATTCGATGCAGCCATCGAGACGGAAGAACTTGTTTTCGAGACTCGAAAGATGCTCATGGAATTGTTTAACGGTGACGGAGACCCGAATCGTTTAACATTCAGTTATAATGCTACCGATTCACTGAATATGGTAATTCAGGGAATTGCAGAAAAAGGAGATCACGTAATTTCGACGAAGCTTGAACACAATTCCGTACTGCGTCCATTATATCATTTACAAATGAACGGTTTTATTGAGGTAGATTACGTTGCGTTCGACGGGAAAACGGGATATATCGATCCCGATGATATTAAAAAAGCGATCGGGAAAAACACAAAAATGGTTGTCATGAATCATTGTTCCAATGTCATCGGAACCGTTCAGCCGGTTGCCGAAGTCGGGAAAATATGTAAAGATGCGGGTGTGATGTTTATTGTGGATGGAAGTCAGAGTGCGGGCGCCGTGGAAGTCGATATGCAAGCTATGGGTATAGACGTATTCATTTTTACGGGGCATAAGTGCCTTATGGGACCGACCGGAATCGGGGGATCCTATGTAATGGAAAACGTTACGATTAAGCATACGAGGTATGGAGGAACGGGTGTGCGTTCGGCTCAAAAAACACACCTCGAAGAATATCCGTACCGGTTGGAATGCGGCACTTTAAATATAATGGGAGTTGCGGGGTTGAATGCCGGAGTGAAATGGCTTCAACGGAAGGGCCGCGACGTTATTCATAATGCGGAGATGACTTTGTGGGAGAAACTCCGCTCGGGTGTACAGGAAATTGAAAACGTGAGAACGTACTGCGCTCACAATGAAGAAAATCAAAATCCCGTCCTCAGTTTAAACGTGGAGAATTTTGAGGCCGGTGATGTCGGCACTATTCTCGACGTCGATTACAACATTGCCTGTCGTACGGGTTTGCAGTGCGCCCCGGGAGTTCACGAGGTCATCGGGACTGATAAAATACATGGTACGGTTCGATTAAGCATCGGGCCGTTTAATACCGAAGAACATATCAATCTGGCAATTCAAGCGATCGCTGCAATTGCAGAGATGAGAAAAAATTAAAGATATCCGGTTTTGATTTTATTATGCGTATAACCTGAAACTGCTATGAAAATACTTTATCGATATACTCTCGCGATTCTTTTATGTACGGTCATTAATTTTAGCAAAAGCACTTCGAGTTATGTATTCGGAGATGATTATCTTTTACACTGGGAAGTGGAGTCGAATTTTATTGATCAGAATCGATTTCGATCCCGGATAACACTCGTCAATATAAACGGGCCTGTCCTTGAAAACGGCTGGACGCTTTACTTCAACCTTGTACGAATGGTCGACGCTGCAAGCGTTCCGCCGTATTTGCAATTAACACATATCAACGGCGATTTTTATAAAATCAATCCAACCGATCGATTTAAGCCGCTGGCGCCGGGTGAGGAATTGGAATTCACTTTCGAGG
>PWTU01000231.1 GCA_003562775.1 Ignavibacteriales bacterium | reverse complement strand
TTAACTGCACGATAAGCGATGAGTATTTCCTCCTCCTCGGTGTATTAAAATGTTCGCTATCCGATATTAAACGGGTATGCTACAATGCACTCAATTCATCATTCCTCGAACAGGATGTGCGGAATGCCTATAAATCCATTTTTGATGACGTCTGGAAACATGCACCACAAAATCAGTTAAAACAAAATGAAGGAACAATTATATGAATAGCAAGTTAAATATCACATTTTCAATATTTTTTCTTACAGTTGCGATTCTATTATCCTCGATCGCGGTAGACGCGCAACCGACAATAGTCAGCCTATCACCGACACGCACGGAGATTGTATATGCACTCGGCGCAGAGGATCAACTACTCGGGATCACCACATTTTGTGTTTTTCCGGAAAAGATATTTACCGATATAGCCCAAAATAAAGTGAAGGTTGTGAGCGATTTTAATACCACCAATACGGAATTAATTGATTCGCTCAATCCGGACATCATTATAACTGATACCGGTTTTCAACGGAAAATCGCGGAGGAACTCCGTAATAAAGGATATAAAGTTCTCCATTTTGAACCAAAATCTCTTGATGAAGTATTTGACGATATTCTTACCATAGGTAATGCTATCGGTAAAGCAAAAGTAGCAAGAGAACTTGTTGACGGATACATTGCGGAGATCGAAGAAATACGCAGCGTTTCAAGTACTCTCACACCGATTAGAGTTTATATGGAGATAAATCACATGGGACCTTGGGCGGTGGGCAATGACTCACCGCTTGAGGATATAATTACCATTGCGGGTGGTAGAAATATCTTCACCGACGTAGATGAGGGAGTATTTATCACCACTCACGAAGATATAGTACGTTCGAACCCTGAAGTAATTCTCTCCCCCATTTGGATAGATGCCGAACTCGACATAGACGGATATAAAGGCATTACGAATATTCTTGAAATCAGTTCGCGCCCGGGGTATGATGCAACGGATGCCGTATTGAATGGCCGGGTACTCTATTATGATTCGGCATTACTAAAACATGAGGGACCCCGTCAAGTAATTGCTATTCGTAAACTGGCATACATACTTCACCCGGGTGTCTTTGAGATCCCGGAAGGTACCATACCGTGGGAACTCGGCAACATCAATGAATCACTAAAAATCAAAAAAGAAACGGCAGTACAATATGAATAACACATATAGTATAAAAGATATTTCACTCGCACAGGAAGGTGCGAGAAAAATCGCATGGGTTGCTGAACGTATGCCGGTATTAAATCGCCTCACAGTAAAATTTCAGGAAGATGGTATCTTTCAGGGGAAAAAGGTTGCTGTTGCAATTCATCTGGAAGCAAAGACCGCATATCTTTGTCTGATACTCCAGCAACTTGGAGCGCAAGTTTGGGTGACTGGTAGCAATCCATACTCTACAAAAGACGACGTTGCCGCAGCCCTGGCTGAGAAAGGAATTCACGTTTATGCTCAACACGGTGTCGTTGAAACCATACACAAAAATGAACTCTATTCGCTTCTCTCCTGTCTGCCGGATGTCGTTCTTGACGACGGTGCGGATATTTGTATGGCGCTTCATGAAAAGCCCGAATACGGTGTAAATCTTAGAGGTATCAGCGAGGAAACGACAACAGGCGTAATGCGGCTCCAAAATTTAATGGAGACAAATCGCCTCCTCTTCCCCGCTATAACAGTAAACGAGGCAAAATCAAAACACATGTTTGATAACCGGTACGGCACAGGACAATCGACATGGACCGCTATTACGAATTTAACAAATATGACCGTCGGCGGACAAAAGATTGTCATTCTTGGATACGGTTGGGTTGGAAAAGGAGTTGCAACGATCGCTCGTGGAATGGGTGGTCATGTAGTTATTACGGAACTCGATCCGTGGAAATCACTCGAAGCGGTAATGGATGGATACGATGTTATGCCCATCAGTGAAGCATGTAAAATAGGCGATATCTTTATCACTACAACAGGACGCGATGCAGTATTGAGACGGGAACATATCATTGAAATGAAACACGGGGCGATTATCGGAAATGCCGGTCATGCGGACACAGAAATTGATGTGGATAAACTCAACTCAGACGTTTTATCGATTATGGAGGTACGGGATAATGTGTTTGAATACAAACTGCTAAACGGTCGTGCGGTATATCTCCTCGCAAACGGCCGTATAGTAAATATCGCGGGAGGACTTGGTCATCCGGTGGAGATTATGGATATGTCGTTTTCACTCCAACTGGCATCACTCCATTATCTATTATGTATGCCGAAACTGGAAATCGGATTACACAAAGTACCCATGGAACTAGACGAAATTGTTGTTCGCGAGAAACTCGCGGCGGAAGGCTATTCGATTGACTCATAAAATCAACAATAGGAACATAAACGCTGCAATTGCAGCCGGAGGATACTTATGAAAAACGTGACATACTTTTTAATGATTATATTACTTCTTGCCTGTATATTAACATATAATGCACAGTCCCAGCAAGATTCAGTTCGTGTTTCCGACCGTGCTCGAACATCGGAAACGGTGCTTACAACGGAAGATTTCAGACGTTTAGGTGCTGAAAATGTCGGCGATGCTTTACGAAACATAACCGGCGTATATGTAAGAGACGGACGTATATCACTTCGCGACGTTGCTCCCGATAAGGTCGTTATCATACTCGACGGACAGCGTCTGAATTTAGCAACAGGCGGCGGCGTTGAGGTCGCAACACTGCCGATCGACAATGTTGAACGAATTGAAGTGTTGCGTGGCGGCGCATCGGCACGTTACGGAGCGGATGCCGTCGGCGGAGTAATTTTAATATCCACACGCGGTCGACATATTGGTGAGCAGAAACTCGTTAATGTTAACTCCCGCGTAACCCGTGCATCTTTCAATACGACCATTGCAAGTTTACAGTTATCGAACACCTATAACCGGTTCAGTTACCTTGCCTCCTACGGTTTGACTGAGACAACCAACGATTTTAAATTCACCGATGCCGAAGGAAACCGCGTTCGCTATCTGAATAACGATCTTACCAGTCATCATGGATATTTGAGCGGATCGTATACGTTAAACGACAAATCGTCCGTGACCTTGGCCGGTGATTATTATTGGGCTGAATATGGAGCACCCGGACGTATCGGGCAGTTAACTCCGAAAGCACGACTTGAAAATGATAATAAAAGTGTGAACGCCACATATGTCAATAATGCACTATTCAGGGATTTTGATTTAAATTTGCAAGCATATATGTTGTTTTTTGACCTAAAGTATGATAATCCCGAGGGTATAGTACCAATCAACAGTCTGCATCAAAATGACGTTATCTCAGTAGAAGCATCGCAAAGCGGAACACTTTTAAATAATTTTCAAGTTGCGTATGGATATTCATTCCGGCGAGACGATCTCAACAGCACCGATGTAGGTAAAAGAGTACGAAACAATTATGCTGTTTACGGAAATGCCACTTATATGATGATTTTACCGTTCTACTTCGAGAATCTTGCAATAACACCTGCATTGCGATATGACCACCCGTCGGATTTCGATGCTGAATTCAGTCCGAAGATCTCATTGGAATTATCGAACAACCGCCCGCTTTCTATCGGGTTGCAAGCCCACGTTACACGGTCTTACCGTGCACCGACTTTCAACGACCTTTACTGGCCACGTGATAGTTTTGCAGAAGGAAATCCGAATCTTTCCCCCGAAATGGGATATAATTACGATGCTGGATTATCGATTTCGTATGCAGAATACGGTGATATCGGATTATCATTAAATTACTTTTACAATAAACTTGACGATTTAATCCTCTGGGCACCAGATTTCGACGGATTATGGCGGCCGAAGAATATTGCAAAAACCGATGCACGCGGTATAGAGGCAACATTCCGGTGGAGTCCGATAAAGGATCATATCAGCATTAATACCGATTATATGTATCTCGACGCCAAAGATAAAAGCGGCGATCGTACGACACACAATAAATTCCTTATCTACCGACCTCAACATAAGGTCGATGTCACACTCTCGGTAAAATATTTCGGTGTTGAATTAAATGTCATAAATCACTTTGTAAGCCGCCGCTATATCAACGCCGCTAACACTCGTTGGCTCGACCCGTACAACATAGTTGATTCCAACATTAGTTATTCATTCAGATTGGGGCAATTGAATATGATGACCCGTTTTGAACTAAACAACTTTACCGACCTTGACTATATGGCAATTGATGGGTCTCCCGAGCCGGGTAGAATTTACAGATTTACAATCGGAATTAATTATTAATCCTGTGCGTGGGGTTCTTTATGAAAAATATCGTCCTCTCCATCGTTTTATTTGTCTACTGTCTTCCGATGTATGCTTTGCAAGACCAGGGTAGCTTAACCGGTCGCATTATCTCGGAAGGGTCCCGCGAATCTATACCTTCGGCTAACGTTTATTTCAGGGGAGCACACATCGGTGCAAGTACAAACGCGGAGGGGTACTATCATATTGATCGAATTCCGCAGGGAACTTACTCTATAATTGTCAGCGCTATCGGTTACTCGACAATATATGATGAGATAGTAATTAATGAAGGCGAAAATAAATCTAAAACATTCATATTACGCGAAACCGTCTATCATCTAAATCAAGTTACCGTAACTGCAACAAGAGAGAGATCGCTGATCAGTGAAGTTCCTGCTACCGTCGACATCATCTCGGCTCGAGATCTAAGGGTAAATAATGTACAAAACATCAGCGAAGCGCTTCAGAGAATTCCCGGAGTAACCATCCGGAATTACGGCGGTTTCGGCGATATGAAGACTGTCTCGATACGGGGATCATCCTCAGGGCAGGTGCTCATTTTACTTGACGGGCAGCGACTCAATAATGCACAATCGGGTGAGGTGGATTTAAGCACGATACCGTTGGAAGGGGTTGAACGTATAGAGGTTGTGCGCGGCTCCGCATCTGCAATATATGGCGCCGATGCAGTCGGAGGGGTGATCAATATTATTACAAAATCAGGTGATGTAACCGACCGCCATACTCTTAACGCCGGAGGATCGCTTTTAACCGGATCATTCGGTTCGTTCGGAGCATCGCTGAACGGCGGTTATACCGGCGAGAAAATATTCTCTCTTGTATCGTATAAACATCTTGCATGCAGCAATAGTTATAAATATACGACACCCGGCGGGGATCGTGAAACCCGCAAGAATGCGGATTATTCATCTCATGAATTCTTTGGGAAAGGTACATGGAAAATCCGTGAAGGTATGATGAGCAGATCTCTATCTCTGTCGGGTACAATATTTACTTCCGAGGCCGGAAATCCAGGTACAACGTTTCAACCAAATGCTACCGCGAGGAAAAAGAACGAGAACCAATCTTTTAACGTGGTTTACGACCAGAAATTATTTAATCAGTTCAACAGCATTCGTATACAGGGATATCTGCATAATGGAGATTTCTGGTATTCTGATCCGGATGCATATGTGCCCTCCGATACCTACAGTAATAATATCGCCCGCGGTGGAGAAATACAAAATCGTACGGTATTCAGCACATGGAATGTGCTCACATCAGGTTATTCATTCCGGTATGAGAATTTTTCTGGTACCGCATTGAATAACAAACCGTCTCGTACTACCCATAGTTTATACCTGCAAAATGAAATAGAACGCAATTTTGCACATGGTCAGGTTATTAAGAAGATTGTTGCTATGCCATCGGTCAGATACGATGATTTTTCTGATTTTGGATCGCAATGGAGTCCGAAATTCGGACTTGTTCTCAGTTCGGATTACTATACACAATTTTCAATTAAAGGCAACGTCGGCCAATCATATCGTGCACCCACATTCAACGATCTTTACTGGCCGCGAGATAATTTTACTGTCGGAAATCCGGAACTCAAGCCCGAAAACTCAACTGATTACGATTTCGGTCTCATGGTACAGGATTCCCGCCTTGGAGAACTCGCATTGGGATTTACCTATTTTTCCAATAAAATTGAAGATCTGATAATCTGGCAAATGGGAGCGTCCGGATTGTGGTCTCCATTTAACATAGGCAAGGCATCGATCAGTGGCATGGAAATGAATGCCGGATTTTCTTTATGGAAGGATGTTGCACGAGTTTCTTGGAATTATACATATCTCAATCCACGAAATAAATCCCCACGTCTAAATGAGTATAACAAAATACTTCCCTACCGTTCCCGGCACACGCATAATGCATCGCTTCATTTGACTGGATACGGATTAAATGGAATAGTTCATGTTACACATACGGGAAAAAGATATTCTACGACGGCAAATACGAAATCGTTACCCGCACATGAAACGTTAGATTTTCTCTTATCATACCGGATACCGTTTTCGTTCGCTTCGGTCGATGCGACTTTCGAATTAAAAAACATGACTGGTAGTAATTACGAAATAATGGAAGGATTTCCGATGCCGGGTAGAGAAGTACGTATCTCGCTCAATGTTGCATTCTGGAGATCCACTTCTACCAAAGAAAATAACAACTGAATTATAAACCAGGATACTTTTAACCAACCACACAACACAAACACAAGGAAAGATCAACATGAATACAAAAATCATCATCTATGCCCTCATCGTCGCAGTCGCATTTTTATTTGCATCGTGTGACGATAGTTCAACCGGACCGGAAGTGCCGGATAGTTCTGATGTATTATTCGTACTCAACAGTATGGCAAATAGCATTTCTGTGGTAGATATTGAGACGGGTCAAGTGTATAACGATGTGGCAATAGTTGGCATATGGCCGAGTCAGATTACTTATTACAACAACAAGGTATATGTTGTAAATTCAGGGTCGAACAACATTGAAATCTTCGACTCGGAAGGATTGACAAAGCTCGGAGCAATCAGTCTTGGTGCGGATAATAATCCAATGACATTTGTAGTGTTAAATGATCAAAAAGGATATGTTGCGAGTTCTCAGTCAAATACCGTCAAAGTAATCAACCTAAGCAATAATACGATCACTAAAACAATTGACGTGGGGATCGGCGCAACAGGGATCGCTATTTCCAATGGCAAGGTATACGCAGCAAATACCGCTTTCGACGGATCAACTTTTGAATATGGACAAGGAACAGTATCAATAATTGACACATCGACTGATACGGTCATTAAAACTCTTAATGTTCCGACAAATCCTCAGGACATTGCAGTTGCTCCGAACGGCTACGTACATGTAGTATGTACCGGGGATTATATGGATGTAAAAGGAAAAGTGGTTGTCATTGATCCTGCAAACGATACTATCGTCCAAACGGTCGATATCGGTGGAAGTCCGGGTAAAATCCATATTTCAGAAAATAACATCGGTTACGTCGGAACGTTCTCCGAAGGCGTATTTACTTACAATGCAGCAACATACGCAGTAATTAACTCGCCGGACAACCCGGTCATAAACAGAGGTGGTTCTGGTATTGTATCGGATATCGAGGGTAATATCTATATCGCCGATTTCAATGCAGATCAGGTAGTGAAATTAAATAGCAATAATGAAATAGTTGCAACATTCGATGTCGGCGATGGCCCGGGATCGCTTTGTGTGAAGTAGTCATTATGATGTCAAAGCGAATAAAATATAAGGGTGTGCCGGGCTGCCTGTACACCCTTATATTTCAACATACTTTCTAATCTTTATTATATCTATTACCTTGCATCTGTTTCGATTTCAACTATTCGGTTAGATACAGTATATTTATCCCGAATTATAAATATCGATGGCCTCCTTATATTCACTTTCCCAATCCATTTTCGGCGAAATATCGGGACGCGTCTTTTTAAACCCGACATACATCATACACAGGCATTGTAATCCTGAAAACTTCTCACCGGGTAGAAAACTCAATGAATAGCGTTTTTTCGTATCGGAAAT
Source organism: Ignavibacteriales bacterium (assembly GCA_003562775.1). Taxonomy (GTDB): domain Bacteria; phylum Bacteroidota; class Ignavibacteria; order T3Sed10-11; family T3Sed10-11; genus T3Sed10-11. The sequence goes on along the minus strand of PWTU01000231.1, from coordinate 3,629 downwards.
ATCTAACTCCTGCACATTTAAAATAGAAATTTCTCCGACAATTTGGAATACCTCTACATAGGACATGCTCTCAAATCGTTTTAAGGCATCAACCATGTTCATAACAATATCAGATCGATCTGCTTTTTGCGACATCCGGTTACTCCTTGATTATTCTGATGATGTATAGCTATAATAATGGCTCCAGGGCTATAACTTACCGATAGTATAGAAAAGTTCATTTAACATTAAATATTATAAGTGCTATCTTTCCATTTATATACAATGAGGAATGCTAAAATTGAATAAAAACTCTGATCCCGATGCTGAATTAGGTAGACTATTTGAGGGATATTTAACTCATACAAACAGCAGTACAGTTTCACCGGAATCAGTGGGAACAGGAAATGCCTTTCTATCGTTCGCTCCCGTTGCATCGACCGGTTATTTATCTGATTTTGGGATAGCGTATGTAGAATAGGTAATTTCCCTTACATTTAATTTTACCAAAGCCACATATCTACCCGGATAGTACCGGTACTATTCTGACGTGTTTTGTTCCGGTGACATACTCTGGGTATTTAAGTACTTCTTAAAGTACAGGGAGATCCCGTGGATCCCATCCATTTTAATTAAGTTTGCCGTTGTACATCGTCGAGATTCCTTGCTTCTGTAAATTCCACCTCCTCAAACTCATCAAAATGCCGGTACCCGCATTTGATCTTTTGGTTTTCGCTTTCGAGACGTTTTGTTTTGTCGAGTGTCGATTTTGTTTCGGCTACAAAGTATAATCGTTTTTCTTTTCTAAGCATCAATGCCCAGTCGGGTGTGTAGGTACCGATGGGTGTTTGTAATTTGAACCAGCGGGGGAGTTTAATGAAGAACTCCACGTCTTCGTTGTTGTCGCAGTCCTCGGCAAATTTGCGCTCGGTATCGGAGAGGGCGTCTATCTGGATTTTATCGTAAACGGTTTTATCTTGATTCTTTACCGTGTAGAGGTTTTCGATGTATTCTTCAATTTCTTCTATGTTGAACAAACGCATCACATAATAGTCGCCGGCAATCTTTTGGTATTTGACACCGTCAACCATCAGTGCGTTCAGTTCTGTTTTTATTTCGCGGACGACCGAGTCGAGAAACATTTGCGGATTGTTCAGGCAGTCGGGTAATCTGCCCGATTCTTCGAGTATTCTCACGATGGTGGCGCGGGTAAGTTCGGTACGTCGCTGGATGTATGCGATAATGTCGGGCACCGAGAGTTTTTCGGAATCGGGTGTGTAAACGCGGGTTGCGCGCGCCGTACCGTCGATGCCATGTTGTTCCATCACAACATCCGTTCGCTGGGAGATGATTTTCGGTCTGGCGATTATTCCCATATCGCTCACGCGTTTTGCTGCGTTCTCTATGAGTTTGCCGGTATCATAATCCACACGATACGTGGTTTTTTGATTGATGCGCTCCCACAATGCCTTGAAACGTTCGTCGGTATCGTATCCTTTTTTCAGGGTTACTTTCACCTTGTTCTCTTTTTTCCTGATTCTGCTTTCAAACTTCTCGCCCGTTTCTTCCTCGATCTCTTTTTGGAGTTGCCGTGCAAAATCGTCGTAGCTTTCATTTGCGACGACGGTGAGCCGGTTTACCTGCCGGTCGAACACGCGGCTGCCTTCGCTGTCCACGGCAAGCCGCAGCCCTCTGCCGATCTCCTGACGCTTTTTGAGATCGGAGCGGGTTTCGTTCAGCGTGCAGATCTGAAAGACGTTCGGGTTATCCCATCCCTCGCGTAGGGCGGAGTGACTGAAGATGAACCTGAGCGGTTCACCGGGATCGAGCAAACGTTCTTTATCCTGCATGATAAGCTCGTATGCGGTGGCGTCGGCTTGTGTCGGTCTTCCTTCGCGGGAGTCTTTCAGCACGCCCTTTTTATCCTGCGCAAAGTAGCCGTTATGCAGGCGTTCGATTTCGTACGGGATAAGGTCTTTGTATTCCGGTTTCGACCTATATTCGTTGAAGATGGATTCGAACCATTCAGCAAATTTACCGTGTTTTGCTTCACCGCTCTCATACATGCGGTAATTATTTACTTTATCTATGAAAAAGAGCGAGAGTACTTTAATGCCTTGCTTTCTCAGCCGTACTTCTTTTTTGAAATGTTCCTCAACCGTCCGCCTGATCTGCACTTTCATAATATCGTCGCGGAAGCCGCCCTGCACACCGCCGATGTACAGTTTTGTGCTGTTGGAAAATTCTATGAATCCATCCTCGGCATTTATCTCGTTGACGATATATCCGTCGCGATACATTTCTCTCCCGTTCGACAGCTCGGACAGGTTGTCACCATTTTTTGCGGTGACTGTCTTTCGTATGATGTCGTTTGCACCGACGTAATCGATGGTAACCCGTGCGGTGAGCCGCGTCTTTTGCGCTTTGATGGAGTTAAGCTTGATGTATGCCTGATTGTAGCTGTCTTCGCTCACAACCGAATCTACTTCGATTTGTTTTACGAGTCCGAGATCATATGCTTTAACGGGACTCAGTTTGTAGACAAGATTATAAAGCTCAGTGTGCGTTGCTGAATACCGCAGCGTGCAGGAAGGGTGGAGGTTTGCGATTGCCTTTCTTCGGATATCGGTCTCCATGTTTTGCGGTTCATCCACGATGACGATGGGATTGGTATACTGTATAAACTCGATTGGTTTCTTGCCGGTGAGGCGGTCGTTTTCTTTGTTGATGATGTTTTCGTCTTTTGCAAACGAGTCGATGTTGATAACAAGAATCTGTATCGTGTTGCTCGTAGCAAACGAACGAAGCTGCGATACGTTTTTGGAATCGTACACCATATAGGTAAGCGGTACTTTGTTGTAAATATTCTGAAAATGCTCGTGCGTGATTTGCAGATTTTTGAGCACACCTTCCCGTATCGCGATGCTCGGCACAACGATGACGAATTTTTTAAAACCGTACAGCTTATTCAACTCATAAATTGTGCGGAGATAGACATACGTTTTCCCGGTACCCGTCTCCATCTCAATAGAGAAGTGCATTCCCTTCAGCACATCCGAGACCGGCAGACCGTTCCGCTCTTGCACTTTTCGTATATTCTCAAGGACTTCCTCTTCCATCAACCGTATGGCATTCCCGACACCCTGTTCCGTCAATGCAAGACTTGCATTTGCATTCCCCAACGAAAACTCATACTCACCTGTACTGAGCGGCTGCCCCTCGAAGATATCGATGACGGATTGTATTGCCTGGAGCTGGTAGTCTTGATTTGAGTCGAATTGTAGTTTCATATTTTATGATTTACATGTTGTTATGTATCACAATGTTGATTCATTTGTAGGGACGTTACCCCGACACATGTTTTATAGGCAGCAGCAAATCCTAAATTTTACACCACAGATTATACATTGCATAAATTTTCACGTTGATGTCGGGGTAACGTCCTTACAGACGGTTTGGAGTTTTCAATTAACCGACACCTTTAAATATATTTTTAAGATTAATCAAAAATCATTTTATTTCATTCACGTTTTTATCACAATGTTGATTCATTTGTAGGGACGTTACCCCGACACATGTTTTATAGGCAGCAGCAAATCCTAAATTTTACACCACAGATTATACATTGCATAAATTTTCACGTTGATGTC
>PWTU01000521.1 GCA_003562775.1 Ignavibacteriales bacterium | reverse complement strand
TTAATGGTTATTTGTTATTAGTTAATCGTGTTAACCGATTCTTCCTCAATAACCATTAAATTAACCAATAACTTTTTCTTGAGGAGGTAAAAATGCGTTTCTATATTTTGTTACCATTACTTTTTATAGTAATAAGTATAACCCAGGCACAGGAAACTTCCACCATCACCGGACATGTATACGACTCGGAAACAAATACCGCATTACCCGAAGCAAATATCCGGATAAAAGACTCCAATCGCGGCGAAGTATCCGATTTTCGTGGATACTTCGAAATTAAGAATCTTGAAGCCGGCGAATATACTCTTGTAATATCGTACATTGGTTATGAACTGTCGGGAAAAACAGTTCTTCTCGGTGAAGGAGAGACACAACATATAGTTGTGTACCTACAGGAGAAACCGATAACTCTTGTAGAGGAAATTGTAATTACGGCACCCGCTATGATAAACTCCGTTATTGTTAAAACAGATCCTAAGAAACCCCGTCAACCGGTTCCGGCTCATGACGGAGGGGATTATCTTAAAAATATTCCCGGCTTTTCCGTCATACGAAAAGGCGGTACGAGCGGAGATCCTGTATTCAGAGGTATGGCCGGTTCTCGGTTAAATATATTACTTGACGGTCAATATATTTTAGGAGGATGCGGAGGCAGGATGGACCCGCCAACTGCCTATATTTATCCTGAATCGTACGACCGCATTACGATTATAAAAGGTCCCCAATCCGTAATATATGGAGGCAGCGGTTACGCTGGCACAGTGCTTTTTGAGCGCATACCCGGTATCTATGAAAAACCTTCAATTTCAGGTTATGGAAGTCTTCTATCTAGCAGTTTCGGCAGAAACGATCAGATTGTCGATATAACAGCAGGCGCTCCTATAGGATACATAAGTATTATCGGAACACGCTCCGAGTCAGGTGATTACTACGCAGGCGACAGTAAAGTGCACTCTCAATATAACCGCTGGAGCTTCAGTGTCATAGCGGGATGGACCCCGGACAACACAACCCGCATTGAACTTTCCGCTGAAAAAAGCGACGGTGAGGCAGCGTATGCCGACCGTATGATGGACGGAACTAAATTTGACCGCACAGGGTATGGTCTGAAGTTTGAGAAATCTTCCGTTTCCACAATGCTTGACAAGTTATCACTTCAGGTGTATTACAACTATATCGATCACGTAATGGACAATTACTCTATGCGTGATGTCATGCCCGACAGATATGCACTCAGCAATCCTGACCGCACTACCTATGGAGGAAGACTTGCTTCCGACATTGTATTTTCTCGATCACTCAAAGCTTTTGCAGGCATTGATTATGAGTACAATAAACATACTTCAAGAGTCCTGCGTATGCAGCCCGGTCCGATTCACATAAGTCTCCTCCCGCGTGACCATAGTATGACTTTTAATAATGTAGGAGTTTTTGGAGATGTAACATATCACGTTAACAATAAGAATCGTATTATGAGCGGGGCACGAGGCGATTTTCTGCGTGTCGAAAACGAAAGAACAACAGATAATGATTCACACGATATGTTCTCCGCCTATACTCGATATGAACACGATTTGGGAGCGTTACCGATAACGTTGTACATCGGTACAGGTTACGCGCAGCGATCCGCCGACTGGTGGGAAAGAAACCGCGAGTTTTATTTAAAGCCGGAAAAGAATTTTCAGATAGATAAAGGTATGATTTATCGAATTGATAATGTCAGTGCGGGTGTTTCGGCGTTTTATTCAAACATTAGTGATTTTATTTTGGTGGGTGGGGGCGACCTTCCCACACGAAATATTCATGCGGAAATTTACGGCGGAGAGGTAGATATGGCGTACCTGTTTGCCGTACGCTGGAAAGCAAATATGACTCTTGCCTATATTCACGGAAATAATAAAACGGACAACACTGTCCTTGCCCAAATACCACCATTGGAAAGCACGATAGGATTTTCTTACGACGGCTCCGCGTTTTCCGCCGGAACATTCGTACGATTGGTTACCGACCAGAACCGGTATCATACCGGTTTTGGGAGTATTGCCGGACAGGATATTGGCAGAACACCGGGCTTTGCAACAGTTTCGCTTAATGCCGGCTATAAACCGGTTAAGGGTTTGCTGATTACCGCAGGTGTTGACAATCTTTTCGATAAAACCTATGCGGAACACATAAGCAAAGCCGGATCAGATATTGCCGGATATGATCAGACTATACGGGTAAACGAACCCGGGCGTTCTCTTTGGATAAAGGTAAATTATCGATTATGATCTGCCGGTTACGCAAACAATTAAAATATTAATAAAAGGAAATCATTATGAAAACATTATTATCAATAACAGCTCTTATACTCATATTCACCCACATAATATTCTCACAACAAGCACGGGATGCTCTCCGCCCCGATCTCGGTGAGAAAGTCGGTACATGCAATGCATGCGGTATGGATGTATTTGACAAAATGTTAACGAAAGTAGAAATAACCACCGATAATGAAACCTTCTATGCTTGCGGTATGGGATGTGCGTTCGGGATGACTGAGGGAAAAACCTTCACATCAATGAAGGTGGTAGATTTCCCCACGGTATCGATGATCGAAGCTGATGGCTCGTACTTTGTCATCGGCAGCCGGCTCACCCCCGTTCGCGCAATGATACCTGTGTTCGCATTCGGGTCGGATAAAGATGCGGAAGCGTTTGTGAATACGTACGGCGGTATGGTTTATGGTTATGAGCAATTTAAAGAGTTTGCGAAGAGGGTACGGGAGAAGAGGGGGAGGTAGTAAATATGTGCCCGGCACGTGAGCGTTCTTGCCCGTCACCTGCAGTAGGCAAATCGCATTAAACTTGTTCAACTTGCAACTCAACAATAGATAATGGGTGACGGGCAAGTACGTGGAATCGACCACCAACGTGCCCGTCACATATTGTCAAAATAAATCAACCGGATCATAACTAAAGAATTCTTCCAGTGGTATACCACCGGATCCGATAAGATACACCTTGTGAGGGTTATGACGTTGTTGAAATACCGACATACCC
>PWTU01000448.1 GCA_003562775.1 Ignavibacteriales bacterium | reverse complement strand
TAGATACATTTCCATGTTCATCGGATGCCGGATACCCAAACCGGGCGTCGAGTTCAACTTCCTGTGCATCGATATTCGAATTGTTTAATACAATGATCCGATCAGTCGGGTTGTTATTGCTCAGATGAATGGCTGTCGGTGCGATCGTTACCTGTGTGTATCCTGTTACCATGACAGACACAAAAAGGAAATGGAGAAAGATTAATCGGTGCAATGCTATTCGTACAAAAAAAGAATTTTTGTTTTTCATGGATATCCTGTAAAAAAGTTTAATTAATTACCCGTATATTCGACTTGAATGGTTATCGTCCCGGTATAAGTTCCGGACGCTAGAAAGGATGGCGGCATCGCTCTACCGCCGATAAATATATAATTCGGCATAGATGAAAGGGTCATTTGCAGACCGGTTTGAGGATTAAAAAGCGTCAGACTGTTTCCCATAGGGTTCGTTCCGTATCCTGCATAATCACCCGAAAAAGATACCGGCAGCTGAGATAATCCATCGGACAGATAATCCGGCAGGATAAAACTTACAGAGACTTCAAGACCGCCCTCTCCTTCGATTTGGAACGCGCCCCGTCCGACCGGATCTATGGGGTAAATCATCCTGTCGACTCCGGGAAGCAGATCATTACCGAAATCCATACTAAAACTGTGAGTAATACTGATGCCGATATCGCTTGTCGATACGATTCGTGATTCATATACGGGTGCAGCAATATGCGAGAGGGTTTGACCGGTTGCTGTCTCTGAAAAACCCATGATAGCCAGCATCAAATTTACAATTATATGTTTTGTGATGATATTCATACATATCCTGTCACCCGTATTACTTCACATAGTAGTATTTCCCCCCCCCAAGAAAGTTACTCTCTAATGGAATTTAATTTCCTGTATATTCAACTGTGAGCGTGATTACACCCGTGTATTCACCTGCCGCCTGATTCGAGGGGGGCGAAATCTCACCACCGATGGCAACCCAAAGATGTCCTGAAGCGATAAGACTAGGTGATACACCGGTAGCCGGGTTGAATGAAGTCGCTCCCGAAACATAGTCACCGCTTGTTGCATGTGTCGCGGATGTTGCACTAAAAGTAATTGGCAAAGTTAAGTCACCCGGAGCGACTAAATTGCCGGGTAATGTGAATGACAGACTTACTTCTTTAAAGCCGGCTCCCCATAATTCAAAACGACCCGCCTGGGTAGCATTGCCCGGAAGCACCGTATAGGTTCTTCCCGGAAGCACTTCAGTTCCAAAATCCAGATCCCTTTTATCCTGAAATGATATCGGAGACAGAACTGTTGCTTTAGCATCTATAGATTCTTGCTCTTGTGCGTTACCGAACGAAGCCAGAGTTAGTATAGCCAGTATACCAAAAAATATCCCCCGCATATTTTAACCCCTTATATTATGTTATTCATTATTTTGACTATTTGTTTTGTGAATTAAATTTCAAATGATAAAAAAGCAACAAGTATGCCAATTTATTATACTCAGTGAAATTAATAGTTTAGGCATCCGAATCAACTTAATAATCTATATTATTCAGTCATTTTTACCATACAGGAAAAAATAACCTCCTTTATACTATAAGAATTACACCGACCCTGAACTGCAGTTTCGGAGTGATCGTTGTCATTATTGAACCAGGACCATCCTTTTAATAAAAACTGCGTTTTCGACATTCATTCTGTATATATACAAACCGCTCGCTAACGCCGATGCATCCCAGTATACTTCATACGTACCGGGGTTATGGAAACCGGAAACAGGCTCGTTAACCCTCCTCCCTAAAACATCATACACCGCGATAGTCAGGAAGGTATGATCCGCAACGTCGTACCGTATCTTTGTCCCCGAATTAAAAGGATTCGGGTAATTCTGATATAACGCAAATTGTAAAGGTATCTCCGTATAATTATCGTACAGCGATGTCAAGTTGTCCGGATCGATAACGATTTTAAACCGGGCCGGAGAGGTACTTTGCATTATCAAGTCAGACTGAATGCCCGGTCCGCCTTCTTTTGAGGACTTGTCCCCGTTATACATAAACGAATACCGTTCCCTGTTTCTCATATCAAGAACGTTGTTCTGTTCCGTATCTATTAAGTACACATTCCACTCATCGGGAATGTTTATCCAACGTTCCCATGAAAGGGTGAATTCACCGTTCATATTCTTAACGGTAATATTTACCGGGATTTCGACCGGATCGGTCAGATGATATGGACGGGATTCCTGTGCTTTGTGCACGGTTTCTCCCTCTCTCTCCCCTGAAAACGAAAGTACTGCAAACGGAGATGAAAGAGGATAAAATTTGGACGCATCCCACAGATCCCAATCATCGGTTGCATTCTCGTGAAAATATATTATTGCGGCTCTGTCGCTTGTCGTTATGCCGCGTTTTTCATCATTACCCGAGAAAGTCAGAGCAATGAGGCCTCTCACGGGTTGTGATGAAGTTTTTTGAATTACATCCCTGGATGCACTGCTCTTTCCGGGCAACGGGAGAGTGATACCTGTCGCATTGTCATTTTCAATGAAAAATCCCTGCCAGGGTGCTATAATGCCGTCGACGGCCGGATCGGTCGTAAGCACAAATGAGCCGCCGCCCTCCGATAGTGTGTCCGGTTTCCAGATTTGTCCCACGGAACTCTTCAGCGAACCTCCGCTTACAGCCATCTTTGTAACATCGAAGGACGATGCAAAAGGGTTACCGAGCAAATTCAACCCCAGACCATCCGAATGCAGCGATACGCTGACATCCCATATCGGCTCATATCCTGTTGTCTGAAACGTTACAGGCAATTCCGTCGGGTAGATAATAAATCCCCTGCCGTTTGTCAGTTCCCCCGTTAGATCCGGCGGCGGAGTAAATGTCGATCCGTTATAACCGGTATAGAAATTTTTAAACTCCCGGGTTTCATCAAATCCGGTAATCGTGGTGGCTCCGCTAACAACCGAAATGGGCATATCGATGACCGGGGGTGCAAGCATACGCCATCCGGCATTGCCCGAGAGGTTCACAGTAACCTCCTGT
>PWTU01000443.1 GCA_003562775.1 Ignavibacteriales bacterium | reverse complement strand
TGTTCATCCACACCATTCCTTCTTCCGGCATGCAATAGCTACATCGGAAATTACATCTGTCGGTAACGGAGATGCGAAGATTGTTGATATGCCTTCCGAATGAATCTTGTAACATAATTATTCTATATTTTTTCAGAATGCGTTGATTTTGACCATTCTACCGTTCCATCGTCAAAGTATTCCCTTTTCCATATCGGCACAATCTCTTTCAACCGGTCGATAATATATCGACACGCTGAAAATGCTTCATCACGGTGCGCCGACGAAACCGCTATAACAACGCTCGGCTCGCCTACTGCAACCACTCCTGTACGGTGAACTACGGCTATTTTATGAACATCCCATCGTTTGCGTACTTCATCTGCTATTTCATTTATTTTTTTAGTTGCCATCGGTTCATATGCTTCATACTCCAGCTTTACTACCGGTTTACCGCGATTGTTATTCCTCGTTGTTCCAAGAAATACATTCACTGCACCCGAACCGGATGTAACGACCGATTGCACCACTTTTTCAATTTCAATTTTTTCAGTAATTATTTCAATCATTACGATTGCATATTAAAAAAACAATTTTAACGAAGCAATGACAAGCACTATACCCAGAGCAGTTTGCAATTGTCCTTGCGATACCCTCTTAGCTCCCAAATACGAGCCAAGCAACCCTCCCGCAATCACAACACCGCCGATAATTAAGAGCGGTTCAAAATATACATTTCCTCGAACAATGTGTCCCGTCAACCCGCTAATCGAGTTCAGTACTATAAACGCACTGGAGACGGCTGCGGTTCGTTTTACATCCGCCCAGCCGAGTAAAAGAATTACCGGACTTAGGAAAACGCCTCCCCCGATACCAATCATCCCCGCAATACCGCCCAAAACGAGTCCGATAGGGATGCCCAGCATCCAGATAGTCTTCACAGAAACATTTACTTTTTGTTCGACTTTTCTGAAGAGTAGCAATCTCACACCGGTAAACAGTAATACAAGACCGAGCATTACGGCGAATAATTCATCGGTGATGCGAATCCATCCACCGAAAAATGCGGCCGGAATCGATGAAACGATGAACGGCAACAAAAGACCGAATGAAAAATAGCCGCTGTGCCGATATATTAAAAAACTTGTCGACGCAACGATGATGTTCAATGCAAGAGCGATCGGTGCAACCGCGGGTGACACGATCCCGAAAATAGCGAACAGTGCAAGATACCCCGAAGCTCCGCCGTGTCCGACGCTCGAATACAGTAAAGCCACTATGAAGAAGAACGGGTAGATGTATAGAGGGAGGTGGAGTTCGGGCATTGTGTTTTTAGTTTACAGTTTTTAGTTTTCGGTTTTCAATTTTTTAAGTTATTGATACAGAATTATTCATTAGATTTACTTTTAGTTAAAGTAAATGAACTCTTTTCTCCCACCCCGACCAAATCCTTCGGCAATAGTATCCATAGTAGATCCACTGGAACCATTTATCTGATCCCGTAGCTTATAATCTTTTGCAAAATCCCCCTCAATGCTCACTTTAAAGATCTTTTGACAAAGTCCCTTGGATTTTTGCCATACCTTTAAATCCTCGAACCTTTTTACCGTTGCCATTTCTTCACCTCATATATCAGAATCGACAATTATTTCTAAATAACAACCTATATAAATGTTAAAACTGTAAACTGAAAACTGTAAACTACCCCTTCACCACACCAACAACTCAACATCCACATTTGAAAACTTCTTGAGTTTGATACTTCCTTTCGGGAAATAAATGAGACAATCTGCTGTTGCCATCCCCCCAATCATATGTGAATCCTGCCCTTTCGCGGGCGCTACCAATAATTCTCCAGATTCGTTTTTTCCGAGTATCCCTCTTACGAATTCCATACGCCCGGGTTTTTTTGTTATGGTTTCAGTAAGACGAGCTTTAATGACAAACGGCGTATAATCCGTTGAACCCATCATTTTTATTATTGCGGGTCGCACTAACACATAGAACGAAACCATCGCCGATACGGGATTACCCGGCAACCCGAAAACAAGTTTCTTGTTTTTTACACCAAAGTAATTCGGTTTCCCCGGCTTCATGGCGACTTTCCAGAAAATCTGTTTTACACCGATATCCTCAAGAACGTCTTTCACGAGATCGTACTCTCCGACCGACACCCCTCCGACCGAGATCACAACATCGGAACGCCGCAGGGCTTTTATAAACGCTTTCCGGATTTCACCTTGAGAATCTTTGGAATGAATGATATCTATCGCGTCTATTCCTATCGATCCGAGAGATGATTTTAATGCATACGAATTCGAGTCGCGTATCTGACCGGGATTTAATTTTGCGGACGGTGGACGCAGCTCATCGCCGGTTACTATTAATGTGACGCGGGGTTTTTTATAGACTTTTACTTTCGTAACCCCGAGCGATGCAAGCATCGCCACGATAGGCGGAGTAATAAGTGTTCCTGGAGCAAATATTTTTTGCCCTTTTCTGAACTCCTCTCCTTTTTTACGGATATTCTGCCCGTGTTTTGCCGACTTTTTTATTAAAACTTTACCGTCTGATTCCTCGGTTACTTCTACCATCACAACAGCGGTAGCCGACCTGGGTACCGGAGCGCCGGTGAATATTTTCACTGTGGAATTTTTCTTAATGGCAACACCGGATGCATCTCCAGCACGGATCGTTCCGATAAGTTGTAAGACAACCGGCTTGTTATCTCCCGCTGCGGCAACATTCTCGTATCGCACAGCAAATCCGTCCACTGCGGACGAGTCGAATAAGGGTACGGGCTCCCTTGCAACGATCTCTTCCGCAAGTACATACCCTACACATCGATTCAGTGATACGGTAGTCACCCCAAACAACGGAGTATATTTCAGAACCTTTCGTCGTGCAACTTCAAAATCAACCACTACCACCACCTCCGTCCTCTGACTTCCGACGTCTGACCTCTGATCTCTGCTCTACGTGCCCTCCTCCCCACAACATCTTGAACGAATGCAGAACGAAGGGGAATAAAGAATCAAGCGATTCCGCAACGCCGCGTTTTGA
>PWTU01000174.1 GCA_003562775.1 Ignavibacteriales bacterium | reverse complement strand
CCAATCTTCTGTAGTTGGGGCTCAACTTGCAGATCAATATAATAATCCCGTGCAAGAGGGGACGGCAGTGTACTTTACGACGAATCTCGGGGTAATACAAGCTGAAGCATGGACCGATAAAGATGGATTTGTCGAAACACGATATTGGCCGTACGATGCGGGTATCGCCGAGATAACGGCAATGACAAGAGGTGAGGGAGGCGAAACAATAAGTGTGAGTAAAAACGTACTCATCTCCGGTTCAACCAATATAGGATCGTCTGATCTTGTAGATGATTTTCTGATCCCGCCCGGAGGTAGCCGGACATTTCAATATACGGTCGCCGATGAAAATGGTTACCCACTCACGAAAGGCACAACTGTGACTGTATCGGTAGAGGGGGCCGGAGCCGATGATGTGACATTAAGCGGGGATGTACATGTAAATATTCCCGATACACAGGAAAAAAATAAGTGGACCTCCTTCAGCTTTACAATTGATGATAATAATCCTGATTCTCCGGTTGAAAGGCCGATCGAGGTACGGATACAAGTCTTAAGTGAAAATGATGATGAGACGCACAAAACCAGTGGAAAACTTGGTGGGACACTCGAAGAGGATGAACTGAAGGAACCATATAACATAATTTTGACCGGAGTTGAATCGGAGTCAATATCTGTTACCGGAACCGGTTCAGTAAATAGTACGAGAATTAATTTTGTCGTAATTGATGCACGTAACAAGCCGATTACTTCGGAGTATGCTCTTGACGTTAGTTTTCAGCTATCAGGACCCGGTGGCGGAGCGTTTTTAAATCCAACAGTTGTGGAAACAGATGCTCAAGGAAGAGCGTCGACTGTACTGAATGCCGGAACTATATCGGGTACGGCACAGGTAAGAGCCACAGCTACGTTTAACGGAAGAGACATGTTTGCCGAGCCGGTTCGAATAGTAATTCACGCAGGGTTGCCTCATAATAACCACTTTGCCGTTGCACCACAAGACCAAAGAATAAACTGGCCTCAATTATCGTGGGTTGGTAAAGAGAAACCGATTGTGGCAGTGGTGGGCGACAAGTACAGTAATCCCGTACAACCCGGGACGGCAGTCTATTTCAGAACCACTGCCGGTAACATTCAAGCCGAAGCATTTACCGATGACAAAGGAAAGGTAACTGTGGACTTAATCTCTATCGGTGAAAAAGTTATGGATCTACAGGATGATCCGGGTTTTGGTTATGTGGTTGCTCAGACGATTGGAGAAAATGGTGAGACAGTCATCGACAGTGTAAGGATTCTTCTTTCCGGATTCCCATTATTAAATGTGTCACCTACAGCTTTCAGTATTCCGGCGGGAGAAAGTGAAACATTTATTCTTACAGTAGCCGATAAAAACGGTAATCCTATGGCGCAAGGTCAGGAAGTACGTGCAAGGTTAATACTTCCACCTGTCGGAGAAGGTGAATCACCTCCAAAACTTACAGTGGCGCCCGGTGATCCATATCGTTTGCCGGATACTCATGATCCTGCATTTACACAATTCGAGTTTACGGTAATAAATAATGAGACAGTGGTATCTACAACATTTAGCATCGAATTTGAAACTACCGGTCCGAACGGGGAGAAAAAGTTGTTGATCACCGGAAATGCAACGCCGTAATTGAGTTTTACCACATTAACACGCCCGGTATCCATGTCCTGAAATAGCTGGAAGTATGCCGGGCGTTTTTATATTATATTACTATTTTGTAACTCAGCCAAACACTTTCTCCAAAGCAACCTCTACAGCGCTTAATGTGTGTTCAATGTCTCCGTCCGAGTGCGCCGTTGAAATAAATGCGGCTTCAAATTGCGACGGCGGCATATAGATGCCTCCTTCGAGCATCGACCCGAAATACGCTGCAAATTTTTCCCGGTCGGACGATGATGCCGTTTCGAAATCCTTCACTTCTTTATCCGCAAAAAATACCGTGAACATCGAACCGGCGCGATTTACCGCTGCGGGATATGATTTTTTTGAAATAACATTACGGATGCCTTCTTCGATTGCCGCTCCTTTCCTTTCGAGAGCGTCATAAAGATCGTTATGTCCGTGTATATATTTCAGCATTGTGTATCCGCTTGCCATTGCAATCGGATTACCCGAGAGCGTACCGGCCTGATAGACCGGGCCGGAAGGTGCAATCATCGACATTATTTCGCGTTTGCCGCCGTACGCTCCCACCGGCATTCCGCCGCCGATTACTTTCCCCAACGTCGTCAGATCGGGTGTTACGCCGAACAACTCCTGCGCACCGCCCCGGGCAAGACGAAATCCCGTCATGACTTCATCGAATATTAATAGCGAATTATATTTTGTGCATAGGTCGCGCAGATCGTTCAGAAATGTGTCCGACGGTGGTACGCATCCCATATTTCCTGCAACCGGCTCGATTATTACGGCTGCTATCGAGTCTTTATTGTTTTCGAACAATTCTTTGACAGATTGTATATTGTTGAATTGAGCGATCAGTGTATCGCGTGCGGTACCCCCGGTTACTCCGGGACTGTCGGGTGTGCCGAGCGTCAACGCCCCCGATCCTGCTTTAATTAAAAACGCATCGCCGTGTCCGTGATAGCATCCTTCGAACTTTATGATCTTATCACGTCCGGTATAAGCCCGTGCGAGTCGTATCGCGCTCATGGTTGCTTCGGTGCCGGAATTCACCATTCGAACGACATCGATAGACGGAACCATTTCGCATATAAGCTCACCGATCAGCACTTCCGTTTCAGCGGGAGCGCCGAAGCTGAGACCGCCTTCCGTTGCCTGTTTCACGGCTTCTACTACCTCCGGATGTGCGTGACCGAGCAGCATCGGGCCCCATGATCCGATGTAGTCGATATACATATTTCCGTCGACGTCCCATATCTTCGAACCGTTCGCCCGTTGAATAAATACCGGATCGCGGCCTACCGACTTAAATGCCCGTACCGGTGAATTGACGCCGCCGGGCAGCACTTTCTGTGCGCGTTGAAATAGTTCCTGTGATTTTTTTGTCTGCATATTAAACCTCTTATAAAATT
>PWTU01000362.1 GCA_003562775.1 Ignavibacteriales bacterium | reverse complement strand
GGGAAAGAGATCTTTCTTTGCAACGATACCGAACCGGTCGAGTGTGTCGGCTATGAGACTTTTTCGCTCGGATGATTTTATCTTTTTATAGAGAAGCGGAGTTTCGAGATTCTCATAAACCGTGAGATCATCTATAAGATGATAACTCTGAAATACGAAACCGATATGGAACTTGTGAAGCTCCGATCGCTGTTTCTCACTGAGTTTATGTACGGACTCATCAAGGAAGTAATACTCACCGTCGGATTGTTCATCGAGCATGCCCAAAATATGCAGAAGCGTCGATTTCCCGGCGCCGGACGGCCCCATGATGGTGACGAAGTCGCCTTCGTTGATTTCGAGATTGATATCCCGCAGGACGTACGTGCGAACGAATTTGTTCGAATACCATTTGAAGATGTTGGTAAGTTTTATCATTTTATTTCCTTCATTTTAATTTATTCAACATTTCACATTGTTTCAACCTGTTTTCCGAAACGTGATCGGAATGTACTCCTCCGAAGCGCCACCTATTTCTACGAGTTGCCACTGCTTATCGTAGTTTTGAATAATACGCCGCAACGTGCTTGCGCGGTTTTCGGAGTGTCGTTTCCATTCATCCCACTTGAATATTTCTACGCGGAACTGATAATGCTTTTTCTCACCGTTGACAGTAACATTCACGTCGGCGAATTGGTGAGCACGAATTGCGGGTAGTTGTATGGTGATGTTGTCCATAAGATCCTCCTGTATTTTTTAAAGTTAAAACCGGTTACTATCGGTTAAAAGCGGTTAATACCGGTTGCGTTGCCTGATTGCTTATACCTTCATTTACCCTTTTTCTTTTGAAATCAAAGAACAATTCGCTAACGGTTTCACTCGCCTATTCATTACGAAATTGCGCTAAACTCACTCATAGCGCAATGACTCAATCGGATTCGACATAGCCGCGCGTACCGCCTGGTAGCTGACCGTAATTAATGCTATTGCAATCGCTATTAAACTTGCCATGATAAAAAGCGAGATTCCCGGTTCAATCCGGTACGCGAAGTTATCAAGCCATTTGTTCATCGCAAAATAGGCGACCGGCCAGGCAATTATATTTGCGATGACAACAAGTTTTAAAAATTCTTTCGAGAGCAAACTCACGATACCGGTTACCGATGCTCCGAGAACTTTCCGGATACCTATTTCTTTTGTACGACGCTCTGCTGTATATGTTGCGATGCCGAATAAACCGAGGCAGGCAATAAAGATCGACAGAGCGGAAAAAATATTAAAAATACTTGCCGTTTGTTGTTCGCTTCTGTATAACATATCAAGATTTTCATCGAGGAACGAATACACAAACGGTCGGGTTGGAACGAAATCATCCCATACCGAACGTATATATCCGATTTCATCGGCAATGTTGCCGGGTTCCATACGAACGCTAATAAATCTGGGCGGCATCCGTATATGCGGAAAAACAATCGGCTCGACGGGATGATGGAGAGAACGAAAATGAAAATCTCGGACTACACCGATAACCGGTCCCTTTACGAACCCGCCGAACGTACTGAGCTCACGGCCAACCGGATCTTCCCACCCCAGAGCTGCTGCTGCAGCTTCGTTAATAAGAAAAGCCGTTGAATCTGCAGCACGACCGGAATCGAAATTTCGTCCTGATGCAATTTCCAGACCAATGACATCGACGAAGTTGTGATCGATGAGATCGTACGTCAGAGAGCTAATCTCATAGTTAGCCGGTTGTTCCGGTTCAAACGGCATGGAATCATAGCTCTTCCCCGGCAGATACAGCGATTGCGCGGCGCCTTTCACTCCGGGTAAAGCCGTAATTTCGTCAATGAATATTTGTGCCCTGTCTCCGAGCGTCCCGGCGCCCTCAATTACGAGCACATATTCCTTATCGAAACCGAGTTGCTTATTCTGGAGGTACTGAAGCTGTGTATGTACAACGTACGTACCGATAATAAGAATTATGGAAACACAGAATTGAAATACAACCAGAGCGTTTCTTAGTTTAATACCACCGCCGATTTCTTCGGTTCCCTGCCGAAGCATGGTAATCGGTCTGTAAGAAGAGAGCAGGGCAGCGGGATAGAACCCCGCAATTAAGCTTATAACGATTATGAATACAATGGACAGGCCGGCTGTAATTCCATATCCGAACACAAAGACTGTAAGCTCCTTACCCGTGATGTTATTAAATATCGGCATCGAAAGGTCCGCCAATCCGACCGCTATAATTACCGCGACGGAAACCAGGATCACTGTTTCGAATAAGAATTGATAGACAAGCTGGAATCTGCCCGATCCGACGGTTTTCCTAATACCGACCTCCCGTGCTCGTTTCATCGAGCGGGCGGTTGTCAGATTTACATAGTTGACACACGCAAGCAATAAAATAAATACTCCGATTACCGAGAAAATATAGACATATGTTCTGTTACCGCTGACGGGAAAATCGTATTCGTATTTTTTCCCGAGATGAATATCCGTCAATGGTTGAATAGTGAAACCAAAATAATTGCCCGTCTCGAACAGATCGTCGGGATAGATGTTACCGTGTACATACTTGTTGAGTGTAGTTTGAAAGTCCGTTCCTCCGATACCATCGTGTAATGTAAAATACGTGAAGGCAGTTGCAGAACCCCATTCGTCGATTCGCTGGCGGTATAACGGTAACGATGTTATGTTTGCGAGAAAGTCGAACCGGATATGCGAATGCGAAGGAAACGGTCTCACGACGCCGGATACCTGTAGCATAGACCCATCGGTCAATTCGAGGATCTTGCCGGAAGGATCGTCCTCTCCAAAATATCTACGGCCGGTTTCTTCGGTAATAACGACGGCATCGGGATTTTGTAACGCCGTTTCCGGTGTGCCGGAGATGAAATCGACCGTGAACACATCGAAGAAATGTTCATCGACGAAAAGAAAATTGTTTTCGATAATATATTCTCCGCGATGCCGGATGGTTCTGCCTTGCCGTATGAGCTGTGTTGTGGATTCAACCTCCGTAAATTGACTGCGCAGTGTTTCCCCGACCGGTACCGGTCCGAGCG
>PWTU01000292.1 GCA_003562775.1 Ignavibacteriales bacterium | reverse complement strand
TGCTCATATACAAGATCACACTTTGAAGGTAGTACTTTTACGCAAATAATTTCATCGTCATCAGAATCCCTAGGTTTCCTGGTTGAAAATTTTGGAATAATAATAGGGTCAAAGTCTTCATTTTTTAAAGATATCAAGTACTTTATCATTGTACTTTTACCACAGCCTGATGGACCAGTTAAAGTTATTATATTTGGCATATCTATTTAGGAATATATTGCTTAATATAATTTGAAAACTCTGCTAAAATATCTCTAAGCTCTCCCGTCATAATATTTGTCAAGTCTGGAGTGAAATCGGGTGGTTTATCTGTAGAAGAATCTTCTATAAATAGAGTACTTGTTTTACCTTTGTCAGCCAGATCCATTGCTGTCTTGAGATCAGATAGTTCTATTAGCATAAATTTTGAGTTTTTCAATGATTTAATAGAATCTTCAGTTAAACTTCTACTACTAATAAAAAGATAGACATCCGCAATAACCCTCAATCTTCTTTTACCCCCCTCTGGCAAATACCTCGGCGAAAACAAATGTTGACTATCTAACAACCTGAAATACACCCATTCCCTTTCATATCTTGATATTTCATTAAACGGGAATCGCTTCCTTTTTTTCGGTCTCCATTCTCCTAAATACAACATATCTTCCGCTGTTATTCCCCATAGTTTGATATCTTCCTTTTTCATTTCATCACTAAATAATTCCTCCGTAACTTCACGTGCTATTGCTCGTGAAGTATCAACATCCAAGGAAAAATCAACATGCCCGCCCACAGATTTATCCCACATATTTTTGTTATCTTTTGCATTCGCAGAACGTTTATGAATCAATAGTTTCCCATTACGGTCAAAAACAAGTGCCCATACGACAAGCTGAGAAAAATCGGTATCATAAAAAGAATCGCGAGGATAAATTCCTCTTGGAATGCGATTGTGATCGAATAATTCTAGGATTTCCGCCTTTGGATCTGCTGCGTATTTTCTTCCCTTGGTCCTATCAATATATGCATTAACATAAGAATCAATAAATTTTTTCCAATGTGGAGCCTCACTTAATTCTATAATATTGTCCGATATTTCATGAAGCCAAGGATTTAAATATGTGCATTCATCAATAACCAATATTGCAATTGGAATTGAAAGATGCAAAATTTCTATCTCTACACGATTTATCTCATCTAGTGAAAGACCATATTCAAGTAAATACTCTGGTAAATCCCTTATCACTTGGTCACGCATAAATTTTAGATCTCTAAAACTCATTCTTCTTTCTGCCGACTCCGTATCTGATGTAAATGATTTACTAAATAGCATATTGTCAGATTCACATAGGAATGTTACCTTTAACTCTTTATTACTTTTCATCTGGCCTGCAAGTTGATTAGCAAATCTTCCCCAATTAATGTTAAATGGTGTAACACCAATAAAAATTATCTTTTCTCGGGCAACATTCAATTTCTGCAATAATTCCATAATTCTAATCTCCCTATTTAATTTGATTAATTATTGCTATAAGTCTATTAATAGAAAGAATCAACTCTGTACCCTCGGATTCTTGTTTTATAATCTGTAAATGATAGTATATTGACTCAACAATCTGCTTTCGAAAAGGAGTGACTTTATTATCCAGTTTCATACTTATGCTTAAGCTACTTCTTTTTTCGACGATAGGTGTATAATAAATAATATCATCTAATATAATCGTATAAAATGTTAACGCATGTTTCATTGGGATTAGATGGATCCTTTCGCGATAATTAAAAAATTCATCGCCTAGTTCAAGCGCAAATTCTTTTATTATATTTCTTACATTTTCCTCTTTTAATAAGAGCCTTTGTTGAGCATTTACAGGTAAACTATCATCGGATATTAATCTTGCTTCATCTAAAGATTGTGCTCTTGCGATAAGTCCACTACCAGATTCATAACATATGAACAGCAACGATTTGGGATTGGTGCGCAACCATTTACTATAATGCTTAACTGCTGAGTCACCACAAAGTCTTGAAGCTACTCCGCCAAATAGTATCAAATGCTGCTTGAATTTATTTTTCTCTATCAGATTCCACAGTTCGTCAAAATGCTCATTTCTTTGTTGTGCTACTTCTGCAATAACTTTTGCTGATTCAGCTAATGCCATCATAAAATTTGGTTTGTTGGCAAGGTAGTATTGTTGTGCCATCTCAGCTGAAAAGTCAAGATTAAGTTTTTCTGCAAAGTTTAAAGCTGTGTTTTCCCATGTGTAATTACCAAGGTACAACAATAATTCCTTAAGTGTTTTTGCATCTCTCTTTTTTGAAACATAGTTATGCTTGACAATTTTTAATGATTCAGCAACATTTTCAATATCATCCTCCTTAAAAGGCTTGCCGCTAGATGAACCTAGGATATCGATCGATGTCAAACATCCAATTGCTGCACCTCCAAGTTGTTCTTCTAATAATTCATAAATACCGCTGTTTTTGCTTAGAATCAATGGAACTTCAGCAGATATTGCTTCCCAACCAACCAGTCCGAATCCCTCATGTAATGACAACATAAGACATACATGATGCTTAGATAATTCATTTAGAAGGAAATTTCTATCTTTGGAATATTTCAAAGGTAAAACATTTACTCTTCGGCCGGCATACTCTTCAGCGATTTTTATAAAATCCCCCTTGAACTTATCATAATTATCTTCCCCTAATCCATATATTGTTAACATAGGCTCTTGTCCAATAATATCCGGATATTTCCGGTAGGCTGTGCCAAACCCAGATACTGCTAAGCTTGCAAGTTTTATATTATCTATAAATGGATCTAACCTACCAAAGGTAATTGCTGAAAAATATGGATACTGAAGTTTAATTGAAGGTGTTGCTAAACCCGGAACTATCATTATATCCTTATAATCATACTCATTATCACGGTATATTAAGGTGCAGAGTTTTTTTGATAATTTTGGTCCAACGGCAAATATATAATCTGAATTTGAAAATACTTCTTTCTGTTGAATTTCATATCTAATTGATTTATCAGGGTCTAGATTTTTGTATACATTATATGCA
>PWTU01000097.1 GCA_003562775.1 Ignavibacteriales bacterium | reverse complement strand
TTCCAATTTATAAACTATACGATAAGATGCAAATCCGTGATATCTTTCGCTGAAGTCTGATCTATGGCTTCATATTCCCAAAGGCCAAAACCAAATTATGAGCGGTGTGCCGACAAGAATAATTAATATTTCAAGCGGCAAACCCATCTTCCAGTAATCGCCGAAGTGATAACCGCCGGGCCCCATGACGAGCGTGTTGGATTGGTGTCCGATCGGGGTGAGGAATGCACAGGATGCGCCTAAAGCAACGCATATTAGGAATGGATCCGGCGATGCCCCCATTGCATTGGCAAGATTGAATGCAATTGGTGACATTAAAACTGCCGCTGCTGCATTGTTTATTATATCCGAAAGAAACATTGTCACCACAAGAAGTATAACGATTGTCGCGACGGCCGGCATTTGTCCTGAAAGCATAAGTAATTGAGATGCAATTGTCTCAGCCCCCCCGCTTGTTTCAAGCGCCTGTCCGACCGGTATCATTGCACCGAGTAGTATTATGATCGGCCAATCGATACTTTCATAGAGTTCGCGTACTGAAATTAAATTTGTAAGCACCATTACTACTGCCGCAATGACAAAAGCGAGCTGCACCGATAATAATCCGAAGGTAGCACTAAGAATTGCTGCTCCGAAAATGGAGGCGGCTTTGACCACCCGTCGTTCCGTTCCGATTTTCAATTTTCTTTCCGCCAATGGTAAACAACGCAATTCTTTCAGTATTTGATGTATAATATCGATTGGACCGCTCAATAACAGTACATCACCAGGAGAAAATTTGATTCTGCCGAGTCGCTCAACTATTCTTTCACCTTTTCGTGATATTGCGAGGAGATTAATGCCGAACCGGTTTCGTAAATTCAAATCGATTGCAGTGCTTTTTATCATCGTCGAGCCCTCCATCACAACTGCTTCCATAATTGTCACTTCATCGGTTCCCAGTTTTTCCCGGTCGATTTTTTTACTGCCGGCTAATTTGAGTTTACCCCAATTGATGAATTCTTTTAAATTATCCGAATCGGCTTCTACGATTAATTTGTCTCCCTTTCTTAACTTTTCAAAACCGGCACGGGCGACAAGTTTGCGACCCTGGCGGATAATGCCGATAATATTGACATCTACTCCTGTCGGAAATTTCATACCACGAATTTGATTATTGATCAGCGGCGACTCCGGTTCTATCTTCACTTCGGTAATATAATCCTCGATGTGAAAAAGATCTTCCGGTGAAGTTTTCCCTGTTCTGTGTGGAAGCAATCTCCATCCGATAAGTGCGATAAAAACAACACCCGTTATCGCAACACCTGCACCGACCGGCGTAAAATCGAACATCCGAAACGGCTCTCCCACCCCTTCGGCGCGAAACATTGCGACTATGATATTCGGCGGCGTTCCGATCATAGTCATCAGACCGCCGAGCAACGACCCGAAAGCCAATGGCATAAGCAATATCGACGGGGGATTACCGGATTTTCGTGCGATCTGTAATGCTACCGGCAACATCAACGCAAGCGCACCGATATTGTTCATAAATCCCGAAATTAATGTCACAAAGCCGGTAAGAACGACCACCTGCAAAAAAACATTCTTACCAAGTTTCTCAAACCATTTTGATGCGATTTCGGCAAGCCCCGAATTGAATATACTTTTACTTATCACAAGTATAGCAGCAACGGTAATAACCGCAGGATGGCCGAATCCGGAAAATGCATTTTCTACCGTAACCAACCCTGAAATAGTCACTATAATAAGCGCAAGCAATGCAACAATATCGTATCGCCATTTTCCCCAGATGAACAGGATGAGTGCGGTAACTAAAGTTGCAAAAACGATTATTTGATCGGTCATGTTTTTATAATCAAGTTTAAATGTGCAACGCACTTTTTATATTAAATATTAGTACCATCGTAAACACATTTACTTATTTTTTACGGGCAAGTGCATCGCACATTTTATTAGTTATATATTCTAAATACAAGATCGAACTGGACAGCCGTCAGGATTATCGAAAGTATCGAACCAGCTATGACTTGATTTCGCGAGTGCATATCAAGCTTAATTCTCGACCAGCTTACAAGGGGCAGCAAAACAACTCCGATAAAATAAGCGGGCGATAGTACCATACCGAATCCGGTAATAACGGCGCCGACGCCCATCGCGTGAGCACTTATCTTCCAGAACAAATTCACACCAACAATAAACAATGTATTTCCGAGATAACACACAAGCAGTGCGACCAATTGCCACGGCGCGTTGTACCAAATCAATAATGCAAGACCGACTATATAACTTATTATTGCAATTAGATACGGTATTGTTCGCTGCGCACGCACCGGTACATCAAGCGATTCGACTGTATTACTGCGTTTTAAATAAACCAGGTACAGGAATGGAAAAAACACACAAAAAGAAAAAGAAATAACGAATAATACAAAAGTCTCAAAGCCGCCGGGTCCGAACATGAAACTGAACACCGAAACCGCAACGACGCCAAGGGTAGTCGGATTGAACAGCACCGATATATACCATGCAAACTGGTGAACCGGATCGTTTATTGCTGCTTTTTTTAACATAGACGTTTAAACGGCGACCTCATACTGCTCTTCCATAAAATTCGTCAAACGTTCAACAACCGGTTCACGTTCGCACCATCGCATCAGTTCAGCTCTCACCTTTGATGCGTTTTTCATGCCGCGCAAATAACCGGAATAATGTTTTCGCATTTCGATGACCCCTTTACGTTCGCCTTTATATGTTACGGACAGGTTGAGATGATCTATACATAGTTGAATACGCTGAACGGGCGTTGCGTGATCCGGAATATTCCCTGTGTTAATGTATTCTTTTATCTCACTGAATATCCACGGGTTTTCGATCGCACCGCGACCGATCATTACAGCATCAGCTCCCATTTCATCAAAGAGATATTTTGCATCTCCCGGAGTTTTAATATCCCCGTTTGCAATCACCGGTATGGAAACGGTTTCTTTGAGCCGCCCGATCCACGACCAATCGACCTCACCTCTATGTGCCTGCTTCCGGGTACGGCAATGAACGGTGAGCGCCTGTATACCGGCATCTTCACACATCCTGGCTACTTCAAGTATCCGGATCGAATCGGCGTCCCATCCGAGACGAGTTTTTAACGTGACCGGTAAACTCGTTGCGTCAACAACCGTCCGTGCAATCCGTTCCATCTTCGGAAGATCGCGCAACAAACCGGCGCCGGCGCCGCGCATAGCGACGTTCTTTACCCAACATCCGCAATTTATATCGATAAAATCGGGCTTCATCGACTCGGAAAGCTTTGCTGCTTCCCCCATCGATGATACCTCCCCGCCGTAAATTTGTATGGCTATGGGGCGTTCTTCATCAAGGAACAACATCTTTTTATGTGTCTTCTCGTTATGACGTATCAGACCTTCACAATTGACAAACTCCGTGTACAAAATATCCGCACCGAGTTGTTTGCATATTAAACGGAAGGGAATGTCCGTAACATCTTCCATAGGTGCGAGAAAAACACCGTTTTCAATATGTATGCTGCCTATCTTCATTTCTGAATTTTTAGTCAGTTAATGGTTATCCGTTATTCGTTAATCGTATTTTTGTTGTAGCCGAAGATTAACCAATAACAATTAACGAATCATGATCCTTTCACTCTCGCCTCGATCGCATCCCCCATCTCCTTCGTTCCGACAAATGTATCGGGATTGAGATCGCGTGTAACCTTTTTTCCCTCTTTAATGACTTCGGCGACGGCATCAGTAATTTTTTTTGCTTTATCAAGTTCTCCCAGATAGTCGAGCATCTGCGCTCCCGCCAATATCACGGCGCACGGATTCGCAATGTTCTTTCCTGCAATATCGGGAGCGCTGCCATGTACCGCTTCGAAAATGGCGGCATTAAATCCGATGTTTGCCCCCGGCGCTAATCCGAGTCCCCCGACCAACCCCGATGCAAGATCGGATAAAATGTCACCGAATAAATTTGTCGTAAGAATGATATCGAACTGATTCGGATTGAGCACCATTTGCATCGCCATATTATCGATAATCTTGTCATCGAACTCTATCCCGGGAAATTCTTCCGCAACATTCCTGGCAACTTCGAGAAACAATCCGCCGGTAAACTTTAATATATTTGCCTTATGAACGACCGTTACTTTTTTTCTTCCATGTTGTTTTGCATATTCGAATGCATATTTACAAATCCGCTCCGAGCCGTTTCTCGTCACGACGCCAATGGTTTCGGCAGCGCTTCTCTGGGGATCGATGTAATGCTCAATACCCGCATAAAACTCTTCCGTATTTTCACGGAACACAATTAAATCCACATTATCGTAGCGGGTCTTTAGGCCTTCGAATGATTTTGCAGGGCGTAAATTAACATACAAATCAAATTCCTTCCGCAACGCAACATTTACGCTTCTGAATCCCGAGCCAACCGGGGTGGTAAGCGGCCCTTTTAACGCAATACTATTATTTCGTATTGATTCAAGCGTCGCTTCAGGAAGAGGATCTTTATGTACCTCAATAGCCGAAAGCCCGGCTTTTACCTCCTCCCATTCGATATCGATTCCTGTAGCTTCTATAACCCGAATCGCGGTTTCCGTAATATCGGGTCCGATACCGTCGCCCGGTATCAATGATACTTTTCTCATGATGTACTGATCCTTCGGTACGTGTTTGCTATCGTAAATAATAAGGAATATTAAAGATATAAAAAAAAACGGGGATATTCAACGAGCGGTGCGAATCAATAAAACCAGGGGATTAGTTTCTTCACCTGCTCTTTATATGCCAGATACTCCGGAAATCGCTCTTCAAGCCAAGCTTCTTCTCTACTGGACTTCGCATCAAAGAAAACAAAAAGGATAAGCACCACTATCAGTCCGATAACATTGCTGATGATGAGCGACCAGCCGAATGTACCGAACAGGATTCCCGTATAAATTGGATGGCGTACATGATTATATACTCCGCGCGTTATAAGAGTACCTGAATCACGAGGTCGCGGAAAAGGGGTGATGTTTCTGCCGAGATATACAACACCTGAAGTACCGAATACACCGCCTATGATAAGAAAAAATATTCCGCTATATCGGACCGGACTCGGTAATTCAGCAAAAGAATATTGCGTGGTAAGAATCAAAAGACCAAATAGGATGAATTGTACTACTACCCATCCTTCTCCCCGTTTGCCAAAGTATTTACTATGCATATATCCGGCTAAATATTTTTATTTCCTCTTATAACCAGATATGTATAATGAAAGTTCTACGACACTCTTTCTGCAATAAGCTCAACGACATCCTCAATACCCTTCAGAACTGCGGACGTCGGCGATTGCCCTGTTTCAAAATCAGTTCCTTCGATTCCGTAGAGCATCAGGCGTGATGGAACCTTATTAATATAACCGGCTAATTTAACCGTTTCGAAAACACTGAAGGCATGACCCGATGTCCGAAAAGCTTTTTCTTCATACTCGGTATTGTGCATATCTATACTGTGCACCGTTCCCGGTGTTTGTCCCGCACTCACCGCATCGATAAGAATAACATCCTCGTAGCCCTCCCACAGCAGCAATAATGCACTCCCATCTTTGTTATTCGTTCGGATGGTAACTCCGTTAATATTTTTCTCGCGTAGTATTTCGGCTGCGATCAACCCTGCAGCATCATCGCCGCGAAATTCATTACCGATTCCGATAACCAGAATATTTTTACGTTCGTTCAATATGCAATTTTAAAAAATGTGTTGCACATGAAATACAAGGATCATAATTACGTATCGCTTGCTCACATTGCCACGTGAGCTTATCGTGCGGTAAACGCAGCCGCTTTTTTACAAACTCAAGTAAATCTTCTTCGATTGTTTTTTGGTTTTGTGCGGTCGGCGGTACAATCTTCGCATTGAGCACAACGCCATTTTCATCAATACGATATTTATGATATAAGAGTCCACGGGGCGCTTCGCTGCATCCGTGACCGGTCGATGGACGCGGTTCGAAATCCACATATGCACGTTCGGGCTCTTCATACGATTCGATTATCCTGATCGCTTCTTCACACGCATATAACGTCTCGACACTCCGGGCAATGATACTCTTAAATGGATTTCTGCAGTTAATGTCCAATCCGGCATGCGCCGCTGCCTGTTTTGCAGCAGGCGTTAATTGATCGTAGTTTAACACAACGCGCGCAAGTGGACCTACTTTATACGGACCGCGCTCACGATGCACGGAATGAAGTGCATTTGAATGTTCCACATGTACTTCGACAAAATGATCTTCAAATTCGTTTATTTCTATGTCGAGTCCTTTGCTCGATATTAATTTCCCTTCGATAACTGCATATCGCTCGGGATGATGCATTGCAACGAATTCATAATCACGTTCGAAGTCGGGAAAGTCAAGCGTTGCAGTCCATTCGACTGTTTTTTCAGCGGCGTCGCGTGTCCATTTCAAATCATCCAGCATACTCGTTAATTTTTTCTTGGAAGGAACGCTATAGAACCCTCCGATACGAATGCTCACAGGGTGAATTTCACGACCGCCCAATGCCGTCACCAATGCATTTCCGATTTTTTTCATACGGAGCGCCTGTTGCACAATTTCCGGATGATCTTTTGCCATTACGATCGAATCTTCGTATGAAAGAAAATCGGGAGCGTGAAGCATAAATACGTGAAGAACGTGACTCTCGATCCACTCACCACAATATATCAACCTTCTTAACTCTTTTATCTGATCATCCACCGTAATGCCGAATGCTTGTTCGATAGCTTGCACTGAACTCATTTGATACGCTATCGGGCAGATACCGCAAATACGCGCCGTTATGTCTGGTACTTCCGAAAATTTTCGCCCTCTGAGAAATGCTTCGAAGAACCGGGGCGGTTCGAAGATTGTAAAAGTAAGATTGGTAATGTCATTCCCTTTTATCTTTACATACAACGACCCCTCTCCTTCAACACGGGCAAGATTTTCGACTTTTATCGTTTTGACCGTCTGCTTTTTACCGGCTCCCGGACTTGCTTTCGTTCGTTTTTTAGATTTTCGTGTCTTGGACTTCATATTGATTTTCTATCCTCATATTAAACATGTTTTTCATGTGCAATGCTTTCCCGCTGGAATGCTTCAGAATAGGCATTGTAACTTCTAAATGATCGAACAATATCGTCATCCTTAATACCCAGTTGTTTCCATCTGTTTGCGAGAGAATGTGTGTTCGGCGTTTCTTTCGGTCCAAAACATCCATAGCATCCTCTTTCAAACTCAGGACAAATGGCATCGCAGCCCGCCTGTGTTACGGGACCAAGGCAGGGCGTTCCGTTTGCCACCATCACACACGTCGTACCCTTTCGCTTACACTCGATGCAAACACTGTATTGCGGTATATTCGGCTTTCTCCCGTTCAAAAATGCATTCACCAGTTCCAGCAATTGAAATTTACTGATCGGACATCCGCGTAGTTGATAATCCACAAACACGTGATCGGCAATCGGCGTCGATTTGTTCAGTGTTTCGATAAATTGAGGGGTCGGATAAACCATAGTAATGAATGAACGGACATCTTTGAAATTTTTCAATGCCTGAATACCACCTGCGGTAGCACACGCACCGATTGAGACAAGAAACTTAGATGACCGACGAACCTGATGTATTCGTTCTGCATCGTGCGGGGTCGTAATTGAACCCTCAACGAGTGAGATATCGTACGGTCCTTTAATGACCGTCCGTGTAGCTTCAGGAAAATATGCGATTGTTAGCTGTTCGGTAATTGCGAGCAGTTCATCTTCACAATCAAGGAGACTCAACTGACACCCATCGCATGATGCAAATTTCCAGACTGCAAGTTTTGGTTTTCTTTTTTTTGACATATTATACTTCCCGAATATCGATAAGATGTTTTATTTGGTCGTAGCGGTATACCGGACCGTCTTTGCAGACAAATGTAGGACCTAACTGACAGTGCCCGCAATGTCCGATACCGCATTTCATATTTCGTTCCATCGACAGATAAATCTGATCGACTTTGACTCCACGTTTCTTCAGTTCGATTATTGAGAAACGCATCATTATCTCCGGCCCGCAAACCAGAGCAACTGTGTTTCGCGGGTCATACGGAGCTCGAGATAATAATGTGGTTACGACGCCTACATATCCGCGCCATGTACCGATTGCCCGGTCGACCGTAACATACACGTCGAGATCGAAACGCGATTTCCAGCGTTCCAATTCCTTTCGAAAGAGTATATCGATTGGCGTTCGTGTCCCATACAACAATACCACTTTTCCGAACAATTCACGCTGTGCGACAATGTGGTACATCGCCGATCTCAATGGCGCAAGTCCGATGCCGCCGGCAACAAAGACAACATCCTTTCCCGTCAATATATCGAGTGGCCATTCACTGCCATACGGTCCCCGAACTCCGATTACATGGCCTCGTTTTAATTTCCGCATCGCTTTTGTCACCGTCCCTACCGCTCTCGTCGTATGCACAAGCTGATCGGGATGCGAAGGATCACCGCTTATCGATATCGGGATTTCACCGACGCCATACATGTAAAGCATGTTAAACTGACCTGCGGCAAACGAAAAGTTTCCGTTCGTCCCGTTTACCGGTTCAAGGTGAAGAGTAAAAGTATCGTGGGTCTCATTGTTAATCCGCTTTACCCGATATGGTTGCGTCAGGAGCGGATAATGCATTCCGTTATTATTCTTTTTCAATTCAGTCGTCTTTTCCATATAAATCAAGTAATTGTATTTTGGTTGCAACAAGTCGTTGTTCAATTATTGGTGCAAATCTTTTTAATAATTCATATCCAAGCGACGGATCTTCATTACATTTATCCCGCAAACATTTCCCATCAAGCGCGATCAAACGTGTGTTATCAACCGAACGGGCATCGAACCGCCATTGATATGGAGATATGATCCAGGACCAGCCCACAATTTCGCCTTCTCCCAATGTTTGTATTATTATCGGTCCTTTCTGAGGCGAATATATTTCGAGGTTCACCGTCCCTTCTCTGATAAGAAAGAAATAGTTTGCCTCCTGCCCCTCCCGGCAAAGAAATTCCCCGGTTTTAAATCTTGCATTTGCAGCACAACCAACAATAAACTCTATGTGGTTATCCTCCAACCCCTGAAAAAACGGGTGCTTTTTAAGAATGGATCCAAGGTTTTCCATAATGACTCCTGTTATGCTGTTATACTATGTTTTCGAATAGCTGTTGCTTCTTCTGTAATATCGATTGCAGCAGGACACCACGTTATACAACGCCCGCAACCGACACATCCCGGTGTATCAAACTGATCGTAATACGTTGCAAGTTTATGCATAATCCAATGGCGATACCGGGCGTATGCAGAGGTTCTAACGCTTCCGCCATGAATATAAGAAAACTCATTGTTATAACACGAATCCCACTTGCGTACACGTTGTCCGGTTGCTCCTGTAAGATCAGTATAGTCTTCGATAGTAGTGCAAAAACACGTCGGACAGACCATTGTACAGTTTCCGCATGTCAAACATCGTAATGCAACATCATCCCAGTGTGGGTTTTCATAACTTTTATAAAGAATTTCCTTCAGATTATCCGTATCGAGAGTTCTTCCCATTTGCGTCGCCGCGTTCAGCACAAGGTTTTCAGCAGCTTTTACCTCTTTTTCTTTTGCGTCTTCATACGGTATATTTTTGATTATTTCCTCTGCTATTTCACTTCCGGTCTCCGCAATGAAATAATGTTTTCCGTTGTCGATTATTTCGGTAACAGCGAGATCAAAACCCTCGCCCGATTTCGGCCCGCTCTCCATCGAATCGCAAAAACATGTTCCCGACGGTTTAGTGCAATTAACTGTAATTATAAATACTTTTTCACGACGATCTTTGTATGATTTATCCTGATATAAGTC
Source organism: Ignavibacteriales bacterium (assembly GCA_003562775.1). Classification (GTDB taxonomy): domain Bacteria; phylum Bacteroidota; class Ignavibacteria; order T3Sed10-11; family T3Sed10-11; genus T3Sed10-11. Next base: position 24,179 of record PWTU01000097.1, on the reverse strand, counting down.
CTGCAAAAAAATCCGATCATATTTTTTTATAGCTTCGAGATCGCACGGACGCATACCGAGCAATGCAAATCGGTAGTTTTTTTCGACAGAACAATCGATCTTGAATTCCTGTTGATTTCGATGTGCCTTCCAGAGAGTGGTGAAAACCGGATACAGATAACGATTCCATCCGCCCATCGTATGCGTGATACCGAAAAACCCGGGGAAATCCGTCTTATGCAGGCGGTAGGTCGCTGCCTCCTGTTCGACGATATATCCTCTGGGCAACTCGTCAATCATTGTTATCTCATCGAGAACAACCGAACCTTTGTTTATCCGAGGACCAATAACAGAATATTCGCGTTGCTGCAATTCTTGTAATAAAGCTTGTAACCCATTTTGATCAAAACGTATTTGTGCCATTGTAATTCCCGGCTTTATTTTTGTTGATGTATGTTTATGACTTTTTGATGATTATTTTTGTAAACTTCAAGTTTTATTCCTGTGATCCGAAGTACCGCGTCGGTTAATTCCGGCAGACTGCTTAGAACCGCATCGGAAAGACCTTCCATATAACCGAATGAACCGGCTGTGATAGTCACTAAATACGCATCAGGAGTCTTACCATATAATGTACTGGAATACGCGAGTACCGATTCAGGTTCAAGTTGATGGGATATAGCAGGTTTCGGTAATTGCGTATGGTCCAACCGCGTTACGGTAAGCACACCTTCCTTTTCTCCAATCGACGCATCGATAAAAATTACTTTGTCATATTTGGAAGCTTCAGCGGCAAGTTCCGGCGTAAGCTGGTGACATGAAATAAGTTTCACCGTTTCGTTATCCACCAGTTCGGATAATCTCTGCACGGCATAATGACCAAGGGCGTCATCACCGCGCAAGGGATTACCATACCCTATGATAAGTGTACAGGACATTAGGATCGTTGGATTTTATGGACGATTTCTCCATCATTGTTTACCAGTTCTATTTGCAACGGCATCTTACCGATCGCATGCGTTGAACAGCTTAAACATGGATCGAATGCTCTGATTACCGCCTCTACTCTATTAAGCATTCCTTCTTCGATCTTCTCGCCTTTAACAAACTGTTTTGCTACCTGTAGTACACCCTTATTCATTGCAAGATTGTTATTTCCGGTTGCAATGATGAGATTTGCCCACTGCATAACACCATCACCATTCACCTTGTAATGATGGAATAGAGTACCACGCGGAGCTTCGGCAACGCCGATGCCCTCTTTGTTATTGGGCCCTGCAATGGCTTTAACATGCGTGTCCAGTATGTGAGGATCGCTCAACAACTGATCAATCTTTTCAATAGCAAATAAAATCTCTATTAAACGGGCATAATGATAATAAAAAGAACTTAATACCGACCCGCGAGATAAACCACGGAATTCTGTTAATTCAAGATCCGCTTGCGGCGTACCGCACCGATCAATTATGTTCAAACGTGCAAGCGGACCAACACGGTACATCCCATCGGGATAACCCCTGGGTTTATAATACGGGAATTTTAAATACGACCACCGTTCTACTTTTTCATCAATATATTCGGAATAATTCGACGGCTCAAGTTTATCGGCGACAATTTTTCCCGAAGCATCGACGACTCGAATTTTCCCGTCATAAAAATCAAGTTCACCGGCATCGTTGACAAGTCCAAGGAATAGAGACTGAATATTCGCAAACGTTCGAATTTCATCACGGAACTTGCTGACCCGTAACGAAGATTGTCCGACCTGTATGAGAGAACTCTTAAACCAATCGAGATTTCTTTGAATAATCTTCTGCATTTCGGGGATTGACGTCAGGATTTTATCCCGTTTTTCCTGGGTACATGGCTCACTCATACCACCGGCAATTATCCACGACGGATGAACACGCTCACCCGCTAGCAACTCGATAATTGTTTGTCCAAACTGACGCAAACGAATTCCATCGCGGGCCATTTGCGGATTCTCTTTCAGAACACCGAAAATATTTCGTTCATCGGGGCCGGCATCCATACCCAATACCAGATCAGGCGCCGAGAGATAGAAAAAACTTAATGCATGTGATTGAATGATCTGGCCAAGATTAATAATACGTCGTAACGCAACGGCGGTTTGCGGTATTTGTACAGCAAGTATCTGATCGCACGCTTTCGAGCCGGCAATAAGGTGAGCGACAGGGCATATGCCGCATATCCGCGCCATTAGCGACGGCATCTCGCGAAACGGTCTACCCTCACATAATTTTTCAAATCCACGAAACTGTGTTACGTGAAAGAAAGCATTTTCTACCGCACCGTTACTATTTAAATGAATCGAAATTTTTCCATGACCTTCTATGCGTGTTAACGGGTCAATGGTTATGGTCTTCGCCATACACGTATTCTCCTATCCAAATCGTGCTCGTTCTGATAACTCCGGTGTTCTCCCTTCTGCCAATTCCATGAGCACATAAAAAATTAAATCAGCCGAAGGGGGACAACCCTGTAAAAATAGATCAACATCGACAAAATGATAAACCGGATACGCTTGATCGAGCAATTTCGGTAAATGCTGATCGGGTATTATCTTATTTTTCCTTGCTGTTTCAATATACCCTCTGTTTAAAACTTCTTCGAGCTTAAATCTGTTACGCATTGCCGGAATATTCGCCGTTACGGCGCAATCGCCAAACGCAATCAATGTTTTTGTTCTTTTACGTATCAATTCAATTTTCTCAACATCTTCATCGGTACTGATTGCACCTTCAACGAGCGTCACATCCACCTCGTCGGGGAATTCTTTGACGTCAACAAGCGGACTGTACAGAATATCATATTTTTCAATAATCTGTAGTATCCTATCATCGATATCCAAAAACGACATATGGCATCCGGAACATCCATCGAGCCATATTGTAGCTAAACTTAACTTGTTCATCGTTTACCCTCCCGCATTAGCGTAAGGTAGGGTAAAAACTGTCTTCTTTTAAACATTTCTCCCACCGATTTTCCTTTTTCAAACAACGCTCCTGTCGGGCATACGTGAACACATTTACCGCAGAGCGTACAAGTTTCGGATTCACCCCATTTTTGATCGAGATCCGTAATAATTCGGGCGTCGATGCCGCGGCCTTTCACATCGAGCGTATGTGCGCCTTCAATTTCGTCACATACCCTCACACAGCGAGTACACACAATACACCGATTCTGGTCCAACACAAACCGTTCGTGCGACGCATCGACATCTGTATTGGGATATTGATATGGGAAATGCACGTGCGTCATACCATTCTCCTGCGCCATTGTTTGCAGCTCACAATTACCGTTGGAGACACACACGGCGCACACGTGGTTTCTTTCCGCAAAATACAACTCGAGTATATTTTTTCTGTATTTCTGCAATCGATCCGAGTTGGTGGTAACCTCCATCCGCTCCTCAACTTCTGTTACACATGCCGGAAGCAGTTTCGGTATCCCCTTAACCTCGACAAGACACAGACGGCAGCCGCCATAGGCAGAGAGACCGTCAAGATTACAAAGAGTCGGGATTTTAATTCCGTTTTCACGTGCAACTTCAAGTATTGTTTGATCTTCCCGTGCACCGACGTCTCTGCCGTCAATTTTAAATGTTTTTATTTTAACTGATGCACTCATAGAATAGCTTCCTTATCATTAACCATTATACACGTCCCTGCGGGGCAGGTTTTATCCTTTATGTGTGCAATATACTCGTCTCTGAAGAAGCGGATGGTACTAAACACCGGATTCGCTGCCGTTTGCCCCAAGCCGCATAGACTTGTGTGTTTCACTACATCACACAATTCCTCAAGTAATTGCAACTCATGCATCGAAGCACGTCCCTCGGATATTCGTGAGAGCAGATTATACATTTGCGCAGTACCAACCCGGCATGGTACACACTTTCCACAGGATTCGGTTTTACAAAACTCCATAAAATACTTCGCGACATCGACCATGCAGGAAGATTCATCCATCACAATCATACCGCCCGATCCCATCATCGAACCGACCTTGGAAAGAGATTCGTAATCGACGGGCATATCAAGATACTCCTCCGGTATACATCCTCCTGAGGGACCTCCGGTTTGCACGGCTTTAAATTTTTTCCCGTCGATTATACCGCCGCCTATTTCGTACACTATTTCCTTCAGGGAGATACCCATCGGCACCTCTATTAACCCTGTGTTATTAATGCTGCCGGCGAGTGCAAATACCTTTGTTCCTTTACTTTTTTCGGTACCGATCTCTACGAATGATTCAGCACCGTTTCGAATGATCGGAGCTACATTCGCAAATGTCTCTACGTTGTTAATAAGAGTCGGATATCCCCAGAGTCCATACTCCGCCGGATACGGAGGGCGTGGACGGGGTGTACCTCGCTGTCCTTCTATCGATGCGATGAGAGCGGTTTCTTCGCCACAGACAAACGCTCCCGCACCGAGTCTTATATCGATATCGAAACTGAAGGGAGTACCGCAAATATTTTTTCCCAATAGATTCTGACGTTCTGCCTGTTTAATCGTAGCTTTTATCCGCTTAATTGCCAACGGGTATTCTCCCCGTATATAGACGTATCCCTGGCTGGCGCCGACGGCATATCCTGCAATCGCCATACCTTCGATTATTCCATGCGGATCGCTTTCAAGCATACTGCGATCCATAAATGCTCCCGGATCCCCTTCGTCGCCATTACATATCACAAATTTCTTTTCACCGACTGCTTTTTCAACGGTGCTCCATTTTAATCCGGCCGGATAGCCGCCGCCGCCTCGTCCGCGTAATCCGCTTTTAACAATTTCCTCTATTACTTCAACCGGACTTTTTGTCGTTAAACAATTATATAATGCTTCATACCCGCCAAGCGCAAGATAATCTTCGATGCTATCGGGGTCCAATTTTCCGGCATGCTCAAGTGCAATTTTTTTCTGCCTGGAAAAGAAGGGCGTCTCCGGCGATACCACAAATTTTTTGACCGGCTCTTTATCGATATTTTTAACTATCTCAGCGGCATCGTCGGTTGTTATATTCGAATACAATGCCTCCTGATCATTAATTGAAATGAGCGGTCCTGCGGCACATAATCCGAGACAACCGGCGCCGCTCACACGGCATGTTTTCTCTTTTCCCTGCTTGACCACTTCCTGTTCGAGCGCTTCTTTCACTTTATCGCTCTGTAAGGAAATGCAGGCAGCAGCAACACACACGTTAATATTATTTTTATATTGATCTCGTTTATCCCGGTGTGTTTCACCAAGTTTATAAAATTCTTCAGGCGTCATTTTGTATTAATCTCCCAATTCTTTCGACAACATCATCCGGCGTCAGCTTTCCGGCTATCTCACCGTCAAAAACGACTGCAGGGGCAAGTCCGCAGGAACCTATACACCGAGCCGTCAGGACGGACACCTGACCGTCCGATGTAGTTTCACCCGGATCGACCGAATAATTTTTCTTTATTGCAGACATAATGGCAGGTACACCTTTAATATAGCATGCAGTACCGGTACACACGACACAAGTATGTTCACCCTGTGGTTTTAGGGTGAAAAAATGATAAAAAGTGGCAACGCCATATACTTTACTAAGCGGTACCCGCAATGCTTGAGCTACATACCGCAGATTCTCATCGTCGAGATAGCCGTATACTTCCTGTACACTATGCAACGTTTCGATGAGCGCGTACGATGAATGACCGTGCCGGCGCATCGTGGCATCGACAAGTTTCCGCCGCTTATCTTTTACTCCTGCAGCATTCTTTTTATGTGTTTGCTCCATATTGTATTCCAATATATTCCACTTGAATTCGATAAACTGCACTTAAATGTCTTTTGTAAATATATATACAATATTCATTCCAATAAAAATGCGCAAAATCAGCCCAATTTAAGCAATCTTTTATTCAAATTTTCCATTTTTGATAATTTGAATATATTGGAATTACTGGAATCAAGAATATTTTTCAAGGAAAAGTGTGAAAATAATCTACATAAATGAATAGATTACCTTGCTTACATCCACAAATTCCTGTCCAAACTCCGGTATTGAATGGCTTCGCTGATGTGTTCGGGGCGGATGGTTTGCGAGGCAGCAAGGTCGGCAATGGTACGCGCGACTTTCAGGATACGGTCATACGCACGGGCCGACAGACCGAGCTTGGTTATTGCCATTTTCAACAACTCTTCCCCTGCATTGTCAATAGTACAGAATGTACGTATTTCCTTCGAACCCATATCTGCATTGCAATATATTCCCTTTCTCTCCTTGAAACGCTCGGTTTGCACCTGTCGTGCACAAACGACACGATCACGAATTGATGAAGATGATTCACCCAGTTCTTTACTTGCCAGTTCTTTATATTTTACCGCGGGAACTTCAATGTGGATATCGATGCGATCGAGCAACGGTCCGGATATTCTTGCCATGTACCGCTGAATTACTATGTTTGTACATGTGCATTCGTTATTTGGATCGGTGTAATAACCGCAGGGACACGGGTTCATCGCAGCGGCAAGCATAAAATTTGCAGGATAGTCAATGGTCAATTTCGATCTGCTTATAGTAACCTTGCCGTCTTCGAGCGGTTGCCGCATTACTTCAAGTACGTTTTTCTTAAACTCTGGCAGTTCATCTAAAAACAGGACACCATTATGTGCAATCGATACCTCCCCCGGACGCGGATAGGTCCCTCCGCCGACCAATGCGGCATCTGAAATAGTATGGTGCGGCGATCGAAACGGTCTTGTCGCAACAAGTGCGGTATCGGGAGGTAAATAACCGGCTACGGAATGTATCTTCGTCGTTTCTATTCCTTCGTCAAATGTGAGCGGCGGTAAAATGGTGGGGATTCGTTTTGCGAGCATAGTTTTACCGGAACCCGGCGGTCCTATCATAATTATATTATGACCTCCCGCAGCAGCTACCTCGAGCGCCCGCTTTACGTTTTCCTGGCCTTTTACATCCCTGAAATCCATTGGATAATTCTGTTCAACTTTGAATACTTCGTCAAGATCCACGGTAAAAGGTTCCAGCATCTGGTATTCTCCACCGAGTATATCAAATGCCTCATTGAGTGTCGCAACGGGATAAACCCGAATTCCCTCTACCATTGCTGCTTCTTTTGCATTTTCCCTGGGCAGAATAATCCCCTGGAAACCTTTCCTTTTAACTTCGGCTGCAATGGGTAATACACCGTGCACGTGACGTACGGTGCCGTCGAGCATTAATTCACCTATAACAACGTAGGTATCGAGAATATCAGATTCCAGTTGTCCGCTTGCGGATAGGATGCCGATTGCAATGGGAAGATCGTATGAGGATCCTTCTTTTCTCAGATCGGCGGGTGCAAGGTTAATGGTAAGATGGCGGAACGGAAAAGCGTAGCCGGAGTTTTTCACCGCCGCAATAACGCGCTCTTTGCTTTCTCTGACAGCGCTGTCCGGAAGACCGACTATATTAAATGCAAATTGACCGGATTCGACGCTCGTTTCGACTTCTACAAGATTGGCATCAATGCCGTATGTGGCACACGTAATCGTTCGTGATAACATGGTAGACCTCCTGATTTGTGAGCAGGTTGCATATATGTATTCATACTACAAAGTGCTGTTTCACAAAGCATCGGGAGGCTGTTGATTACACAAAATTTAAAAGTCGAAATTTATCTCTATACCCGAGCGTCGATATTATATTCTGTATTATGTCACAAGATCAAATGGCAAATCGCTAATGTCCCTTAACCGTTTGCCAATTACCAATGTATCCAGTGTATCGGACACCGATTCATTATTTAATTCTTTAACAGCATCAATCAATTCTTTTAGCGCAAAATGATAGACACAGTCGATATCACCGGTGCCTAAAGCCAAAGAGGATATTCTTTGAGGATATGGTTCCGCTGTAATAATAGCGATATGCGGAGTATGTCCTTTTCGATTTCTGATTAAATTTAAACCTTCGGTTCTAGCATTTTGAGAACGATCACTTCGGATTGTCCATTTACAAGAAATGCTCGCGTGTAAAATCGGTAATTTAGAATTTTTAACTCTCAAGGGAGTATACCTTGCCAATAAATTCCCTTTGATGATTACCCTTTTCCTATTTATTTCATTGTCGGTTATAGGTTTCCGACCGATAACAATATCGGGATTAATTATATAGTCTCCCAAGGTTGCACGTAATTCCCGATTAGTATCAAGCGCTTTTGTTAACAACGATAAATGTTCATATTGTTCAAATTCATCTATCGATTTACCAACAAAAAAATCATATCTACCCGGACGAAGGTGGTTTAAATGTGTAAATGAATTCTCAATAAAAGACGTTGTAATCGTTTCAAACGATTTACCGTATGTCTGACCGGCTGTTTTTACATTCCTTGTTTTTAAAGAAATTTTTGATACGATTTGTTTCGCGAGTTTTACACTTATTTTACTGTGCCTATCCGCATTATTGGGAATTCCATCCTTATCAGTGGTTAATGCGTTTTTAAAGATGCTCTTATGATACTCTAACCGAAGTTTTTCAAGTAACATTGTTAATCTTTCCAGAATCCGATGACATATTCTTGATGCATTCTGTCTTCTATTTTTGACTTTGATTTTTCCTTACTATACGGCATCATTCTTCTGTTTCTATTAATTATCCTCTTTCCTATGCCCACAATTTCAAATCCAATCATTCTACCTATTTCTGTCAAGCAGGTATGCGTCTCAACATCGATCCCGCAAATTTTCGACGACGCAACGACCAATATACAAGGTGAATCTCTTTTCAATACCCTATGCATTTCCTTTATTGCGTGTAACAATTCATAACAATATCGTTGAAATGCATAACTCTTTTTATTATTTACCTTATCTATAAGAGTAATCTTTTCTCTAATTATTTCCGGATACTCTTCAAAATTTATATCTATTCTGGACTCCGCTCCTATATATTTTTTGCGTATTTCTTTCAAATCTGTTATTTTATATCCTAACCACACAAGGGAAAATTTGTGTGCTCTCATATAATCAATAGCATTATTGGCGTAAGGCGGTGATGTTATTATTAAATCCGCAATTTCATTCCTAAATGGAATATTTTTTGCATCTCCTTCAATTATTATAGCGCATTTTTTTAATTCGTTGTTGTTTGTTGATACAATTTTTCTGGTTCTCAAGGAAAACTCGGTAATTGCAGATTTTACTTTTTTATCATTTACTCGATGAGGCCTCGTATGCGCTAGATCCATTGCTAAAGAAACACCACCAGATTTTGTAATAATGATACTGGAAAAAACAGAATATAAAATATTCCGGATGTCATCATCAATTATCTTTTCTATCTCGAGTAGTAATGACATTAGCTCCAATTGAATTCTTTTTGAAAACCAATAATCAATAAACTCCAACGTAGGGGAATCAAATCGTTCGGTTAGATGATTTTCCAGAATAGGGGGTTCATCATTACATCTTTTGATTGAGTTTATTACAATAGAGTTTAGATATGCTTCGACTTTCCGCTTATCTATATTTTTTATCTTGGCGTTTGCATTTAGAATTGCCAGGGGATCGATATCAATTCCAAAACTTTTTCTACCAAGAATACCGGCTTCTATCAATGTGGTACCCGACCCCATCATAGGATCAAGTATAACTGCATCGTTATTTGTTAAGTATTTGATGAAAAGCGCCGGTAATTGCGGCGGGAACTTTGCTGGAAAAGAATGCCAATAATGCCTGCTATTTACATTAATATTATCAACAAAATCTAAATCGGATGAAAGTATATCTCTAAGGGTATTTTTTCTATCCTCTTGATGATAATTTGTATCGTGAGTTGTTTGATCTTTAAATAAAGGAAACTGCATATTGAGCGTTAGAATTTTGATTTTCACATACTGTGAAATAGTGAAAAATATATACGAAACGGTACCAGCAAGATTACCCTAAGTTTACCGATTCTCCCTCAGAAATTCAAGCCGCTTGGCGAGGCGTTCGGTCGACATGAGCAATTTATCTTTCCCGTAAATCGCATCTTTCGGTTGATAATATGCGACAAGATATTCATCGCTCATGACAATCGCTTCTTCGGGACATACTTCTTCACAAAAACCGCAAAATATACAACGGATCATGTTGATCTCAAAGCGAATAGGATATCGTTCTTTTTCAAGCTCGGTTTCCGAAGCCTGGACCTCGATTGCCAGTGACGGACATACCCGTGAACACAACCCGCACGCTACACAACGCTCGACGCCGTCCTCCTCTACCAAAACAGGCCGCCCGCGAAACGAGGGCTGAAACGGCCATGGCTCATCCGGGTAATTGTGTGTAAACTTCGGTTTGAATATCTTCCCTACCGTAAGCCGGAGTCCTTTTGCAATCTCCGTTATATACGCTTTCTGGAAAAACGTAAGATCCTCTTTGCGTATAACTCGTTTTGCAGAGCCGTTATCCTTCATGCAATTGTTCCTCTACAATTCCTGTATTTTTTATAGATCCATATGGATTATTTTAAAATAAGCAAAATTATACCGGTAACAAAAATATTTAACAGAGCCATCGGGAACATTACCTTCCACCCAAGACTCATGAGTTGATCGTACCGGAACCGCGGAATTGTCCAACGGATTATTATCATAAATAACAATACCAGTATCACTTTTGTTACAAAAGTAAGAATACCTATAATGCTCATCGCCATCGGCGAAAGATCAAGCATATCCACATACGGAAGATGCCAGCCGCCAAGATACAATGTGGTAATGACGGCGCTCGCAACTATCATATGAGCATATTCGGCTAAAAAGAATAAACCGAATTTTAGCCCTGAATATTCGGTATGAAATCCACCCACCAACTCGGGCTCGGCTTCCGGTAAATCGAAGGGCTGCCGGTTGGTTTCCGCGAATGCAGCGACGACAAATGTGATAAACCCGATGGGTTGAACAAAACAATTCCACGCCGGAATGATGCCCAGGATAGGATCATAACTGGTTTGATTCAATACAACCTGGTCGAGCCGCAAAGACCCGGTCACCAATATGACGCCTACAACCGAAATACCGAGCGACAATTCGTAGCTGACCATCTGAGCCGACGACCGCAAGCTTCCCATCAAAGAGTATTTATTATTTGAGGACCATCCGGCAAGTGCAATGCCGTAGACGCTTATAGATGAAAATGCAAGAATGAACAGGACGCCGATGTTTACGTCTGCTATAATCAGCTTCACTTCTTCACCGAACAATACTATCGTATCGCCGAACGGAATGACGGCAAACGTTGCCAGTGCTACGGTGAGAGAAATAACCGGCGCAAGATCGTGCAGCGGTTTATTCGCATTTCTCGGTACTATCGCTTCCTTGAATACCAGTTTCACCACATCGGCTATCGGTTGTAATAATCCAAACGGACCCACCCGATTAGGTCCGAGGCGGTCTTGAATAAATGCACTAATCCGTCGTTCGGCATATACTGAATATGCAACAGCCGTTAATAATACCAAAACAACGATTACTATTTTTATAAATGCAATTAAAATGGTTTCCATCATTGTCTGTTAATAGAGAGTATGAGTTGATATCGGATTGTTATACGCCGACTTTCTCCTGCATTTTTGCCATAGTTCCCAATCTGCCGATAGATTGATAGGTTAATCCTTTAAAGGCGGGAACTTTCTCGGTAATTTCACTAAATACCTCTTCCGCTGATTGATATTGAAATTTACCGCCCATCTTTAATGCCAGAAGACTAAATACTTCCCATGCAGGCCGGGCATTTCTTCGCGGACCTCTTCCCCACTTGTCATACTGCGTCCCGAATTTATCCCAGCGGCTCATACTCAATCCCTCAAGTGCACGGCTGCTCCCTTTTGTGACAACGGCAGGTTTTAGTCGCTGAACTCTGCCTTCAAAATTCGTGATTGTACCGTGCATCTCAGCATAGGTCGCGGCGCTAAATACAATATCTGCCAGTTCGGTGGTTTTACTATGACTCCATGAATGAACGATTAACAGTTCAAGGTGGGATAGTATTTTTTCATAATTCTCATCCGAAGCAAGGTCTTCATTTAAAACGATTAGACACTTGATCTTCTTTTCTTTAACGTCCTTCATTATTTCACCGACACCGTCGGCTCTTTCATCTACGCGCAACCCGAGCAGTTTAACGCCGGTACTGTTTGGAGATTTATCTGCACGAATTAATATATCGTCTTCATCCTCCGGCTTGATATGATCGACATAATCAATTGCCTTTGTCTTCAGTATTTCTCTGGTAAATTTCTGCAGGATATAATTATCTTCATTCGTGGTAAACGGTGAAGCAATCACACCTATATCTTTCGGCTTGTATTCTTTCAACCGCTCCGCGGCAGTTTTCAACACCTGATCCCAGCTTACCTCTATTTGTTTGCCGCCTTGTTTTATCATCGGTTCCCGAATCCGGAGATCATCGTTAACAAATTTAAATGTAGATAACCTTCCGTAATCGCACATCCAATGTGAATTCACCGACTCGTTAATGCGTGGAGTCAGGCGCATTGTCTGATTATTCCTTGTCCAGAGATACGTATTACAACCGCGGGCACATCCGACACATATACTCTCGGTTGACGTCATTTCCCATACACGTGAGCGGAACCGAAAATCGCGGCTTGTGAGCGCACCGACCGGACAGATGTCAATTACATTCATCGAGTAGTCATTGTCGAATTCCATTCCGGGATACGTTGTCAAAACGACATGATCCCCCCGTTCGGTAAAAGTGAGAGCAGGTTGCTTCGCAATCTCATCACCGAACCGGATACAGCGGGAACACATAATACAACGTTCGACATCGAGCATTACCCGCGGTCCGAGCGGTACGCGTTTGGGCTTATGTACCTTTGTTTCGTCGAACCGGCTCACACCGCGGCTGTAATTGTATGCATAGTCCTGCAGCTTGCATTCGCCCGCTTCATCACAGATCGGACAATCTAACGGATGATTAATTAAAAGAAATTCCATTACTGCCTGACGGGCAGATATCACTCTTTCATTTGCAGTATGAACCACCATCCCGTCTGCAACATTTGTCATACACGCTATGACCAACTTGGGCATTTTCTCAACTTCTACAAGACACATCCGGCAGTTTCCGGATACCGAGAGTTTGGGATGCCAACAAAAGTATGGTATTTCGATGCCAAGCTCGGTCGCCGCCTGCAGTATAGTTTGATTTTCTTTTACGGAATATTCTTTTCCATCGATTGTTATGGTTGCCATATTCTCCATAATGCTTATGCAGATATTTTTATATTGGTTATTCGACTGTTCCCTTTGTTTTACCGAGTAAATCATCCGGCGGATAATAATCCAATTCGAATGCTTCTGCAACACCTTTATAGGTAACCTTACCGTCAAGGACGTTCAGCCCCCATTTAATTTCGTCGTTGTAAATTATTGCATCTTCATAACCACGGTCTGCAATTTCCAGTGCATACGGCAACGTAGCATTTGTAAGTGCGACAGTGGAAGTTACCGGCACTGCGCCGGGCATATTTGCAACGCAATAATGTAAAACACCGTCGATTACATACGTCGGATTGTCATGTGTAGTCGGTTTACATGTCTCGATGCATCCGCCCTGATCAACGCTGACATCGACCACTACCGCCCCTTGTTTCATTTCCTTCAGCATATCTCTTGTTATCAAATTGGGAGCTTTTGCGCCGGGAATAAGCACTGCACCGATAACAAGATCGGCTTTCAAAATCGACTTTTTAATGGTATACGGATTGGACATCATTGTGGTAATATTTTTGGGCATAACATCGTCAAGGTATCGTAGACGATATAAGTTGGTATCCAGGATAGTCACACGTGCACCAAGACCTGCAGCAATTTTGGCGGCATTTGTGCCAACAATGCCTCCGCCGATTACAATCACATCTGCAGGATCGGTACCCGGCACTCCGCCGAGCAAAACACCACGTCCACCGTGTGTCCGTTCAAGGTATTTTGCACCTTCCTGCGGCGCCATTCGACCTGCCACCTCACTCATCGGGATCAATAACGGCAACGAAAGATCTTCTCTTTGAACAGTTTCGTATGCTATTCCCACACACCTTGATTCCAACATTGCTTCGGTTAACTCACGACTTGCAGCAAAGTGAAAATAGGTGAATATAATTTGTCCTTCACGAATAAGTTTATACTCCGGACCAATCGGTTCTTTCACTTTCATTATCATATCGGCATGGGAATATACTTCTTCTGCAGTCTGAACTATCTCTGCTCCTGTTTGGGTATAATCATTATCGTCAAAACCGCTTCCGACACCGGCTTGGGTTTCTATGAGTACTTTATGTCCGTGTTCAGTGAGTTGTTGTGCTCCGGCAGGAACAAGTGCAACTCGATTTTCCTGACTTTTTATTTCTTTAGGAACACCAATAATCATATTTTTCTATCTCCTGTCCATCTCCCTGATAATCGGGAACAGGACTTTATTGTTTACGTGAATGGTTTAAATACTACAGTGGAAAAATTATCCGTATCGAGCACTTCGCATGCGACACGTTGAATATCATCGGATGATACCTTTTCTATTTTGTTTAACATATAATCAAGTGATGTATATTTTCCAAAATACAACTCCCCTGCTCCGATACGCATCATGCGGCTTGACATATTTTCAAGACCGAGCATCAGGTTCCCTTTAATTTGAGAAATAGTGCGTTTAAGTTCGGCACGTGACACCTGTTTTGTTTGTAATTTTTCAAATTCTTTACGAAGTAATGTTATAGCCTTCCCGATTTTTTCAGGATCGGTGCCAACATAGACGCCGAACATACCGGTGTCCTGAAGAAAGTTAACAAACGAATAGGTAGTATACGCAAGCCCGTGTTTTTCGCGGATCACTTGATTGAGCCGTGAGCTCATCCCGTCGCCTAACATTGCATTCATAACAAGCATTGGATATCTGTTCTTGCTATGAACACCGAATGTCTTCGTTCCCATACAAATATACGCCTGTTGAATCGATTTTTTTATCTCGACATATTTTTTTCTTTTCTTAGGCAACCTGATCTTGCCATTTTTTTGTGATTTTCTGTTAAGCGTCCCGATATATGTTTCGGCAAATCTTACAAGTCTGTCATGATCAACATTGCCCGCAGCGGCAAGCACCATTTTATCGGGTGTATAATTCTGTTTCAGATGATTGACAAGATCTGATCGCTCGAAATTTTGTATGCTCTCAGCAGTACCTATAATCGGTTCACCCAGCGGGTGCGGCTGATACAACACTTTGTCGAGATAGTCATGAATAAGATCATCGGGGTCGTCTTCAATTTGTTTCAGTTCTTCAAGAATGACATATTTTTCTTTTTTAATCTCTTTCGGGTTAAAGACCGGATCTTTTACTAAATCCGAAATGACATCAACCGCCTTCTCCAGATGTTCATCCAGCACACGTGCATAGAAACAGGTATGTTCTTTGGTTGTAAAAGCATTGATATAACCACCGATCGACTCGATGCTCTGAGCTATCTGTCTCATATTACGGCGCTGTGTCCCTTTAAAAACCATGTGTTCCAAAAAATGAGAAATACCGTTCTTTCCGATATCCTCATCGCGCGATCCGACATCCACCCACAAACCGACGGAAACCGAGCGTACCGTTGGTATATACTCACTTACAATGCGAATTCCATTTTTTAATACAGACTTTCTGAAATGAGTTTCGTCCGGGATAGATGCTCGAAGAGTTCCTTTTCGACTTGTCATATTAAATGTAACCGTACCTCAAGATTACCTGTAAAATATATAGATTTTGGGTCTCTGACCCCGTAGGAATTATAAGATACCATATTTGATGCTAATAAGCAAGAAAAATACACATCGCTAAGATCTTGTAAATACGGCGCCTACGCTTCCCTCGCATCCGAATAATATAGCGACCGTATTTTAGACACGACCATATCGATTGCGACTTTATTCTCTCCCCCTTTCGGTATGATTATATCCGCCCATCGCTTCGACGGCTCTACAAATTCGAGGTGCATCGGTTTAACCGTCGCAATATATTGATTAATTACCGAATCGAGCGATCTTCCCCGCTCGATTATATCGCGCCTCAAACGTCTGATAAGGCGCTCATCGTCGTCCGTGTCGACATAAATCTTTATGTCCATTAAATCGCGCAACTCTTTCTCCGCATAAATCAAAATACCTTCAATCATCAGAAAGTCACGAGGATGAATAATTCTGCGCTCTTTCATCCGGGTGTGCGTTGTGAAATTGTAGATCGGTTGTTCAATCACCTCACTTTGTTTGAATTTTCGTATATCTTCAATAAGCAAGGTTGTCTCAAGCGAATCAGGGTGATCAAAGTTGATTGAGGAAGGATCCGCTCCGTCATAATATGAAAGATCTCTGTAATAAGAATCATGTTGTATGACCGCAATTTTATCTTCATCCAAACTGGATATTATTTTGTTTGTGACGGTTGTTTTACCCGAGCCCGATCCCCCTGCTATTCCTATTATTAACGGTTTCATTGATTCCGGAAGCCAAGTGGTTGTATATTGATTATTGAAAATTACTTCAACAATGAATTTCAGTAGTACAAGATAAATCTTTATTCAGAACGTTGCAATATATAGTTGAATACGAGCGGTGAATTTCTTATAATAATTTAAAATTTTACTCCATATCTATGATTGAAACATTTCTTCTCGTACTGACGATATTTTATGCGGCTCTGTTCATCACGCTGTCATTCGGTGTCCGGCGATCTCCGGCGCGTCCGTTATGTACCGAAACGCCGAAGGTAACCGTGCTCGTTGCTGCCCGTAATGAGGAAGCATCAATCGAAGATTGCATCGTATCGCTTTTAAACAACGATTACCCGAACCATCTGACCGAAATAGTCTTGATCAACGATTCATCGACGGATAAAACAGGTGAGATAATGCGCCGGTATGCGGAATCACATCCGAATATTGTATATGTATCCATCGAAATGGAATCTCTCACTCAGCGTGGAAAAGCACACGCACTTGCCGAGGGTATTAAAAAATCCTCAGGAAAAATTTACCTGTTCACCGATGCGGATTGCCGGATTCCGTCACAATGGATCCGGAAACAGGTATCCTATTTCGATGCTTCCACAGGGATTGTCGGCGGTTTCACGCGGCTGCGTTCGTGGAACTGGTTCACCGGGATGCAGGCGCTTGACTGGTTTTTTCTTTATACGGTCGCTGCAGCGACAACGGGATTAAATAAACCGCTCACGGCAGTGGGTAACAATCTATGTGTTCGTAAAAAAGCATACGACGACACGGGTGGATATGAGAATTTACCCTTCAGCGTTACCGAAGATTATATTCTTGTTAACGCGGTAAAGAAAACGGGCAAATGGAAAATACGTTTTCCAATGGACCCGGAAACATTAATTCAAAGCAACCCTTGTCCCGACAGTAAAGCACTCTACCGGCAGAAGCACCGTTGGGCAAGTGGCGGCGGTGATATGGAAATATTGGGGTTTTTATTTTTCATACCCGTTTTTCTGCTCTGTATTCTTATTGTCCTCTTTCCGATTCCGGGTATTATATCGTCGTTAGTCGCACTTTTGCTGAAAACCGGAGTAGACTGCATATTTCTGTTCAAAACGTTAAAGACTTTTAAAGCGATCGGGTTATACCGGTATATTTTCCACTTTGAAATACTTAATATCGCCTATGTATTATTACTTCCGTTTCAAATTCTTTTTAGTAGACAGGTAATATGGAAAGATCGACGATATGATAGATAATATAAAATATTCGATGCTCGTTCTGGTTTGTATAATTTTTTGTAAAGCCAATACTATCGCTGATGACTCTAATGCCGAATCATCCGGCTGGCAATGGCTTCAGAGCGGATTGACATTTCGTCCTACCGTTGCAAGTGTTTTCGAACCGAGGGTCGGATTTATTTTCTATGGCGACCGGAATAATATCCGGCTCGACATCGGCAGCGGAATCGACGTACTAACACGAACATTTCGTAACGGCTCGATATCCATCGGAGCGGAATTTTTCACCTTCACATTACTCGAGAGTTGGGAAAACATGCATTTCCCCGTTATCGCTTCGGACTATTTTTTCGGGATAAACATTTCTTACAGTCAAGCGGTTGATAACGCAATATATTCAGGGCGTTTTCGATTTACTCATATCAGCTCGCATTTCGTCGACGGTCATTATGATGCCGAAGCCGGTGAATGGCGTGACGGCCGAGACCCGATAATTTACAGTCGCGAATTTTTCGGGGCGATCGTGGCATATCAGCGAAACGGCGTCATTATCAATCGCTGGTATGGCGGGATTCAATATATGATCAATCTTATCCCGGATTGGATTGGTAAATTTGAATTCCGGGGTGGATACGAAGTATTTTTTCCAACAAACCGGAATTACGTAACCCCCTACGCTGCAATCGATATGAAGCTTATCGATATCGATGGATGGAACCTGAACCAGTCCATTCAGGCGGGAATAAAATTCGGCCATAAATTCGGGCGTGGAATCGATTTATTCATTACCTACTACAATGGGTATAATGTTCACGGTGAATTGTTCGATGAAAAGATCGACTATTGGGGATTCGGATGTAACGTGCATTTATAAAAATCCCGGCACGCGCAAATATGTTAATCCATATTGCATCTATGCCGGGATAGGTGCTCGTTATGATATATACTCTTCGCTGTTTTATCCGCGTTGACGCGACGGAGCAAGGCCGAGCCGTTTCAGCCGGTAGCGAAGTGTTTGTTCGGTCATACCGAGGAACTGCGCCGCTTTCGACTGATTATATCCAAAGCGTTCAAGAGCACGCTCGACAATACCCCGCTCGATTATGTCAAGCGATTTGTTTATCTCAAACTCCTGTCCGGTAAGAATATTGTTGATCATCTTTACAACTTCGGTCTTTTCATCGGTCAGTTCAGGCGGCAGTGTGAACATTCCACCGGTTGAAAACAGCACCGATCTGTCAATGACCGATTTTAACTCCCGAATATTCTCTTTCCAGCGTTGACGGACGAGGACATCAATGGCATTAATATCGATAACGGGTTCCTCGATATTAAGCTCCCCGCATGCTTCCTGAGTAAAGTATTCGACAAGCAGCGGTATGTCTTCCGGATGTTCCCGAAGCGGCGGGACCTCAATTCGTTCAAATGAGGATAGCTCTTCGGCAAGCTCTTTGAGAATTTTATTATTCTCGGTAAACTCTTCCGGAGGCGCTTTTGTGGTGATTATCAGGCGAACATTTGCATCTTCTTTTTTTGTTCCGCCCTCACGTTTTACCTTGCGCTCGGAGATAAACTTGAGTATTTTCATCTGGTTGCGCAAACTTGCTTCTTCAATTTCTTCAACGAGTACGGTACCACCCTTTGCCGTCTCGATGAGCCCGCGTCGCGATGAGTTTGGATAACCGGCTGTTCCCTGCTCATAACCGAACAGTATGGTGCCCAGTTCCTTATCATCGACAACCGCAAGGTTAAGCGATGTAAGCGGTACATTCGGGTCACCGCCGGCATGCTCTACGTGAATGTTTCTGCCGATTGCTCCTTTGCCCACTCCGGCTTCGCCGATGATCAGAACATCATCTGTCCCCTTTGCAAGGCGTTTGATCTGCCTGATCATTTGCTGTACGGTTTTACTCCTACCGATAATCGGGTACTGGAACTGTTGCCCCCCCGTTACCGTACTTTTCTTTGATGTATTTTTTGATCTTGCCATGGGTTTATTTACTTGTTATTGATTAGTTTGTTTAATTCTGAATAACCACCATAAAAATCGTTTCCACAAACTCGTCTCATTATCGTTTTGCTTTTCCTGGTGCAAGTAAGCGGCCAATAAGCGTTTGCGAGTTAAAAATATAAGATAAAACAAAATTATCAACCCAATCACGCCAACGAGTAATACGTTGAGGATTAGAAACCAGTTGCTGCTCATAAAATTCGCCTTGTACCGTAGAGATAAATCGTAACCGTAATCCGAAAAATAATGTCAGTAATGCCAATGCTCCGAATGAGAGATACTGACCTAAAACAAAAAATTCAAGAAAAATACTCCATTCAACACTACGCACATAAGCCCACGAATGGAGCGACTCTAACGATACCAAGATAAGAAATAAAAACATAATTTTCTCAATATATGCGCCCTGGGGAGGATCTTTTTTATACTGATAAGCGAAGAAGAGAAAGATAAGTAAAATGGTAAAAGTATTCATATACACGTTTGCTTTATGCAATGGCCGCATTAATAATACAAGATAATTCTGGCCATCTGAATATGGTAATAATTCTTCAATACGTGCAAGTTTTTCCTTTTCATATAGTTCACCGACCGGTTTACCGTTTTTCCAGGCACTAAGCGTAACCACTGCGGCAATCTCTTCAGCAGTAGGATTTTCACCGATTTCGGATTTAACGTTATAAAAAGCATCATCAACCACCACCCAATCATTTATATCCTGATTATTATATAAATAATCAGGGTCATTAATGAAAAACCCGTAATAATTATATGATATAAAAACGACTATCATTATACTTAGCAGATATTTAACAACAACATTACGCTGGCGGAAGAGTAAATCAATTACCAAATATGTAACAGAAAACAATAAGAAGATATGGTAATAAATTGTTCCATATTGATAATGATAGTGTCGGATATAAGTGACATCTGATAAAATCGAATATCCAATTAGCGGATAAAGTCCTGATATGATAAAATATCCTGAAAACAACAAGAAATTCAGGAAAATAATCTTATTGCTCCATTGTTTTTCCCGGATAACAATAAATAAACAAAAAACAAAGATTGATAAAAACAACAAGTTAGTAAAAATAGTTGTTACGGGTGATGAACCGGGTGAATAGAAAAACACAGCGAGAAGTAATATGGCCAACACACCCCAGGTTACGAAAATTTTATTTTCAGATATCCACATATGATTTTTCGCTATATTTCAAAGATATTAGAATATCTTTAAAGTTCTCGCAATATTCTGTAAAAAGTTTTTTCTTTACTATTCGTAACGAGAACTTGCACTTGTACCAATAAAAACACAGATTGTATTTGTGTTTTTGGGGGAATTCTGTATATCTATTTATTTCTATCTATTATTCGAGAAACTTGCTGTAATTTTAGTATAATAATTAATAGTAATTTTTTTTCAATTTATCAAGATAAGTGTAAAAACTTCTTAAATCAAACATTTCGCCAATTTTAATAATAGATACAAATTTTAAGTAAAACATGCTGTGATTATGCTCACAAATATTAATAATTACATCAGATAACCATCTCACCTAAATAATAAGGAGTATTAGAATGAAAGCAACACTAAAGAAAATTGCGGCTTTAACGTTGACCCTCACATTGGCATTCGGGATAAATGTCGGGTTGAATGCTGCCCTGGACTCGGATGCACTCGATTTCCTTTTCTTCGGAAGCACAAATACTACCATTGAGCAATCAGAAGTTTACGCAAGCGGCAACTCTATGCTTCCCGATTCACCGGATCCACGGGATCGTAATAAAGACAAAGATCCTGAGCAAGATTAAATAGTACATTTATTTTGATTTAACTATTTATTTACCCCCGGTTTTAAGAAATATGCAACCGGGGGTTTTTATTTCCCTCCTTTCCTTTGAAAATTTCATCTTTCTATTTTCACAATATTTGTTTATATTTAAAATTAAACGATATATTTAAAAACTTATTGACGGAATCAACCACATTTTGCGTGCTGAAGAATATTACCGGCGATACGGTCTCCCCCCCCTCATTCGAAAACCATACAAACCGAATTACTTACTCCACATTTTTTTGTTTTTATTAACTTTATTCACCACAACATTTGCAGGTGTTGCGTGGTTAAATATCGATCCGTATAATCTCGATAATTTTCACAATGGTCTGCCCTATTCTATTTTGCTGCTGTCGGTATTAACATTTCATGAATTCGGACATTATTTTGCCGCAAAATATCACGGGGTAAAAGCGACCCTTCCATATTATATACCTTTTGTCGGTTTCGGAACCCTCGGAGCGGTTATCCGGATACGTTCGGTAATCCCGAATAAAAAAATATTGTTCGACATCGGTATCGCAGGACCAATTGCGGGATTTATTGTAGCTTTCGGGGTTCTTGTATATGGAATGCTCACACTACCGGGAATTGAATATCTCTATGATATCCACCCCGAATACCGGGATATGGCAGAGATACCCGAAAGTAATTTGATTTTCGGACAAACTCTTATGCTTTGGCTTATGAAAAA
This sequence comes from Ignavibacteriales bacterium, assembly GCA_003562775.1. Taxonomy (GTDB): domain Bacteria; phylum Bacteroidota; class Ignavibacteria; order T3Sed10-11; family T3Sed10-11; genus T3Sed10-11. The sequence continues at coordinate 1,871 of PWTU01000097.1, read as the reverse complement.
TCTGCTCGTCAGTCCCGATGCTTTCTTTCCTCCGATGGGTGAAATTTATCATTACCCGTACCTCACGGTAGGTTGGTTTGGTATGCTTGTCACGGCAATCAATTTATTGCCCGTCGGACAACTCGACGGCGGACACATCTCTTATGCTATGTTTGGAGATAAACATATCTACATTGCGCGTACTATTCTGGGTATTTTGCTTATTTTAGGTATTATGGGACTATTGCCGTTCTTTGGAATACCGGTTCCAATCGGGTGGACCGGCTGGTTGGTGTTTTCCGGATTTATGTATTTTATTATAAAGCTCAGGCATCCTCCTGTCCCTGACCCCACACCGCTTGACCCGGTGAGAAAACGAATCGGTTGGTCGGCGTATTTTATGCTTGTGCTTTGCTTTTCACCGAGTCCGATTATTTTACAATTTTAGACATAATTGACTTTCGAATCAATATTTGGTAACTTTACATTTAACAAATTTGTTACAGACGCATTGATTTTATTCCTATATTTTAGATGGAGGTATATTATACAATTTAGTTGCTACTGTAAGATTTAACGATGGTTTTTTAATTTATAATGGTAAAGCGTGTGAAAGCAACTATAATTCGTAATGCGTCGCAGGGTACATTCCTTTTTTTCATAATTTCAACTTTTATTTCCCTCACAAATACAGGATGTGAAACCGAAACAAAAGGTGTCATAGACCCTTCTTACAATACTCCGTACATTTTAAATTTTAATCTATCGCCGGATGAAATAAATACGGATACCATACATGTAAACGGTGAGTCCGCCCCCGGGGACTCGGTAACACTCACAGTGAATATCACGGCGGAAATAAAAATACGTGAGACAGAGAATTTAAATCTTTATTATCGACTTAAAGACAATAGATCTGCCCGTCCTTTGAGTGAGGGTTTGATTACTAATATTGATCATACGCCTACCGTTTCAACCGTTAATGAAAACCTTAATATCCGAATTGCACGTTCTGCTGTGGGACAGTTTAGCATAACCATCAGGGTTGAAACGGGAACCGGACTTTCGAGCAATTCCATAACACGCACCATTAATGTTTTTCGTCAAAATCATCCGCCGGAAATAATAAGCATCGATGCACCCAATACTATAGATACTGCAGAAATCGGAGACGGAATATCTCTCACTATGACGGCACACGTAGATGATCCCGACGGTGTGGACGATGTAGTGCGGGTACAGACTACTAACGTACAACCGGACGGCAACAGAGTCGGTCCGTTTATTCTCGATAAAATTGAGCCGGGAATATTCAGTATATCGTTTACTATAACCCCGGATGCAAAAAAAGGTACGCACAGCTTTGAATTTATCGCTTTTGATAGATTAAACGAACAAAGCGAAACATTTATACACGAATTGGAAATTAAATAAGTGAAACTACTTATTGGCTGTTTTTTTATATGTATTGTCTTTTCTCCGGCGAAAACACAGATCATATCGACCTATGATCTTGAACCCGGCCGGGAAAATTTCTCCCGGCCGCCGGGCAACAGCGCATCGCATGCAACATCCCGAAATGACTCTCTATGGTTCGGGACAGGACGAGGTCTCACACTTACAGTCGACTCCGGAGATTCCTGGACACATTTCAGAGAGAATGAGGCATTTCAACCGCATGGTATATTTTCAGTACACCTCGGCACTACTGCAATATGGACATCAACTGGAGAACGTGTAGAAACTACCGTCGGTACACAACCTGCCGGAAGCGGATATACATATTCCAGAGATGGCGGCAACACGTGGCAGTATATCGAACAACCTGTCGATGATTTTTCAGTCGATACCTTACAATACGGCAATAACAACATTCCCGCGCTTGGAATTTC
>PWTU01000335.1 GCA_003562775.1 Ignavibacteriales bacterium | reverse complement strand
TACCTGCAGTTGAATCCGGACGATATCGTGAAATGGGCCGGTCAACCGATCGCCGTCATAGATTGCTTCGGCATTCTTACGGACGATACAATCCGCAGATATTTTGAACTGGGCTGTGAAGTAAAAGCACTTGGACGCGGACATATACAGCGGATAAAAAAGGAAGTGAAAAACCAAAGCAGTTGAGGAGCTGACAATTTGTTAACAAATTGATAATTCCCTGTACTTGATTCTGCAGGGAATATGTTGTATTTTTACATTATTCATCAACTTTGCCGGAAGATAGTTTTTGCGGACAATTCTACATTGCGATTTTTAACTATCTGATTTCAATTCACATCGTTAAAAAATAAAAACAAAAGGAGGTACTATGAGGCACATTGGTATTTTTCCCCTGGCGGTGGTGTGCTTGTTGTTGTTGGCAGGAAATACCACGTATACTCAACAAGCTGACACGCTTTTTTACGGTGATACACCGGTTCTTCATGAGAATCCATTCGGCTGGGGGTACATTGCAGGCACGAATGGTTATGGAGATATAGGTAAATATCAGCGGTTTGATTTTAACAACGATATTCACCTTCTCGGTGCAAAGTTATATTTCGGTTACATGAGTATAGTCGGAGATCCCGACATAATGAATGTCGTGGTCCGGGAAGTAGAATCCGACGGAAGACCGGGAGAAATTCTTGCAACGAAAGAAATTACTACGGATATGATCACCGTTGGTCCGGATGGTAATTATGTGGAATTTGATGAACCTGTTCATTTTTCAGGTTCGGATTTCGAAACAGGCAGTCTGTTTATCGGTTTCGAATGGGCAGAGACCGCTGATGATACCTTTGCCGTTTATGCCGATGAGGACGGTGAAGGAGACGGCGCACACAGAGCGTGGGAAAGATTCGACGATGGTTCATTTAATGATTTCTCAACGCAGCTAAATCCTGCATTCTCCTGGGATTTAGATGCCGATTTATGGATCGCCGCGATCTATTCTACGACACCGGGTGCACGCTTGCAGGTCATTCATAATGCCGCCGATCCGGCTGCAGCACTGGTTGATATATATGTCAATGGCGATACGCTGCTTACGGATTTTGGTTTTCGCCAGGCAACACCATTCATCGATGTCCCGGCTGAAGTTGAGTTGACAATCGAAGTCAGGCCGGCCGGCGGAGCCGAAGCAGTGGGTGTATTCCCCGTAACGCTTGATGACGGCGGTACATACATTGTAATTGCAAACGGTGTCCTCGATCCGGATGGTTTTGCTGCCAATCCCGATGAATTAGACATAGAATTTACGTTATTTTTAAAAGACAATGCGCAGGAAGAATCGACCGATCCGAATGAAGTACAATTTATCGTCGTTCACGGGTCGACCGACGCTCCCGCCGTCGATGTAGCGGCACGCGGCGTTGCAACACTGGTTGAAGATGCAGCATACGGTGCGATTACCGATTATATCGGTGTGCCGGCCGGCAGGTATATACTCGATATTATTCCGGCAGGCGGTGAAGTTCCGGTAGCATCTTTTGCGGCAAATTTAAGTAATCTTGCGGGCGGAGCCGCCACGGTATTGGCTTCGGGCTTTCTATCACCGGAAGATAACCAGGATGGCAAAGCGTTCGGTTTAATTGCAGTGCTCGCAGACGGAACAGTCATTGAGCTTCCGGCATTTGTCGATGTCACTACGGTTGCAGAATTACGGGCAGGTCGAAGAGACGGAACGGTCTATCACCTCACCGGTGAGGCGATACTAACCTTTCAACAGAGTTTCAGAAATAATAAATTCATTCAGGATACAACCGCCGGTATTTTAATAGACGATAATGCCGGCATTATAACCACCGCATATGATATATATGACGGTATTACGGGATTGACCGGGACAGTCAGTGTGTTCGGGAATATGGTACAGTTTGTGCCGATTGAGGATCCGGGCGACGCAACATCATCCGAAAATGAAGTCATTCCTGTGGTACTTACAATGGAAGAGTATCTTGATGATTTTATGGATTATCAGTCAATGCTCGTAAGACTTGAGAATGTCTCCTTCGTTGACTCCGGCACCTTTGCAAACGGTCAGGTGTACACAATCACCGACGATACTCTCGAAGCTCTTTTCCGGACGACATTCTTCGGGGTAGATTACATCAATGATCCGATACCCCACGCTAACCTGAATATTACCGGTATCCCGAATTCACGTTCCGAAGGTGACTTCATCACCGCCCGGAACCGGAATGACTTCGAGATGTTTTATAATGTTACCTTTAATGTCGATATGAGTTATGCGGACGCATTTGACCCGGAAACAGATGATATTTATATGAGCGGTTCTTTAGCCGGCTGGCCGCAGCCCGGTACAAACCCCGATCTGAAAATGGAGCCAAGCGAAGAGAATCCTTTGATTTATACCCTCACGCTTGGTCTGGAAGAAGGGGATTATCAATATAAATACTTCCGCGTAATAAATGACCAACCAAGCTGGGATAACGGTGAATGGCCCGGTGATCCGAATCGTGACGTCACGATCACCGATCATACAATTGTAAACGATATGTGGTCAATACTATCGCCGGCACGTCTTCAGGTCATACATAACGCAGCAGACCCTGCAGCAGCGGCTGTCGATGTGTACGTAAACGATAATGTGTTACTCTCCGGCTTCGGTTTCCGCGAAGCAACTCCGTTTATCAATGTGCCTCCGGGTGTTGAGTTGACTATCGACATCAAACCCAAAGGCGGTGAAGATGCAGTCGGGACATTCCCCGTTACGCTTGCCGAAGGCGGAACTTATATTGCCATCGCCAACGGTGTTCTCGATACAGTCGATTTCGCACCCAATCCCGATGAGCTGGATATCAACTTCACTTTATTCTTAAAGGATAATGCACGGGAAGAATCCACCGAAGCAGATGAAGTTCAATTTATCGTGGTCCATGGTTCAACAGATGCACCTACGGTCGATGTCGCTGCACGCGGTGTCGGATTACTGGTTGAAGGAGCAGCGTATGGTGCAATGACCGATTATATTGGTGTACCGGCGG
>PWTU01000510.1 GCA_003562775.1 Ignavibacteriales bacterium | reverse complement strand
GCACGTATTCTTTGTAGGGAGGAATACTCTCTTTTGCTGAGGTGTAAAACTTTTCGTAATCTTCCTCAAAATCGTATTCGTGGACGAGGACGTTTCGAAGTTTTGCAGTGTTGATCAGCTTCTGAATTAACTCCCGGTAGAGAAGGTTAACTTTCGCAAGATCGCTGAAGGATTGTTTATACGAATCGGGTGTTTTCTTTCCGTTGGCGACAAGAATGTGCGTATTGATATCGCTTGCCATATCAACGATGAGTTGGAAGTTTCGTTCTGCGGCACGGACGTAGATAAAACTGCTTGAAAATTCGCTGAATGGTTTGGAGAGTAATTCTTCCAATTCGGATATAAGCTCCTGTATTTGGTCGAGTTTTTTAAGAAGTACTTCCTTCGACATTGAATTTATCCTCCAATGATTGTTGGCGGTAACGTCGGAATTTCTCCGTGTTTAAATATTGTTTCCACGCAAGCACTTTAAACCGTATGAAATCCTCTTCCGATCCATGTAATAGTTTCCCCGATTGGGCAACCTGATAACGTAGAATCGGCGGTGCGATTGAAAGATCGACGAGGTCTATCATCTCTTCGGAGACAGAAAAACGATTTGCATATTTTTCTTCAAGCTCGGAACGTTCATCAAGTGTCAGCGGGCGGTCGCCGAGTACGGCAATATCGGTGTCGGAGGTTTTACCGGCATTTCCGGTCGCCTGCGAGCCGAAGAGTATGATGAGTTTAAGAGAGTTCATATAATCAATATAATAAAAATTAAAATAAAAATGCCCCGGATGTTGATACAGCCGGGGCCAGAAACCTATCGCCTTCCGGTTATCTCCTTGGTCTCTCGATAGCATACCCGATTAGGAGCGTGAACCGCTGTCCTGACGGACTTGTAGAAACGGCAAAATTCACCGGGAGATGTACTCCGTCGTAATTGAAGGTTTTTCCGATTCCGAGGATCAGCGACGGATTTATTCCTTTTTCACCGCCGAGTAGAATATTCGGTCCCATCCCGAATTCGATTCCGGTTGGCATCCGGATACCGACGGCAGCAGTTGCACCCGGTATCATAGTCCCGTATTCAACACCGGCAATGAGCGGTATAAACTGAATTACAAAAGCCGGACCTCCTCCCCGTGGCGCTATTGTTCGCTCGATATGCCATCCAAACTGACTGATCAACCGTCCGATTCCTGCTGCTTCAAGTCTTCGGGTTAAAGAATTGGTTCCCGGGACGACCGTTAGTCCGATCCTCGGACCTCCGATATTTACTTCGTTGAGTCTTATCCGTTGTGTGTCCCATTGGCTCTGTGCTTCCAGATGCCGTACACTTCCGAGGATAACCATTCCGGTAAAGATCGCAACCGCTATTTTTAATAAAGATTTCATGACAACCTCCTTTTAATAATTTTGTAATGCAATATAAAGTTACTATTGCCGGCAATTGTCACGGAGTTGTCATTGAATTGTAAATAATATCGAAGGAGATGATATTCAGATTTGCAATGCTCTTCGAAGTTGTTCGAGGGAAACATTTCCACCCGAACAGATAAGGGCAATCTTTTTTCCCTTGAGTTTATCTTTCATTTTATATGCCGCTGCAAGCGGTGCAGCGCCGGCTGCCTCGGCGAGTGTATGGGCGTGTTCGATCATCCATACCATTGCCTGCATGATTTCTTCGTCGCTCACAAGCATAAAATCGGCCAGATGGTCGCGGAGAATTTTCTGCGGAAGAGAGAATCCGGCGCCCGTCGCGAGCCCTTCGGCAAATGTGGTATTTAGCGCTTCGACGGGTTTGCCTTCCTGCCAGCTTTTATATGCGGCAGGCGACGCTTCCGACTGTACGCCGATCACTTCGGTCTTTGCGTTCAGCCCCCGTACCGCAATACACGCTCCCGCAGAACCGCTCCCACCGCCCACCGGAATAAATATGATATCGATATCCGGAACTTCTTCCAATATCTCGAGTGTATACGTTCCCACACCGGCAATAAGGTGCGGTTCATCACCTGCGTGAACATAGCGGGTCCCCTCCGTTTTTGTAATCGCTTCACAGTGGAGCAGTGCTTCATCGAAATTCTTTCCGTGAAAAATTACCTCGGAACCCATACCCTGTATTGCGGCAACTTTCCCCGGATTTGCTCCCTCCGGTACGACAATTCTTGCCTTGATTCCGAACAAGCGCGATGCGTACGCAATCGACTGACCATGGTTACCGGTCGATACGGCAATGACGCCCCGGGCTTTTTCCTCATCCGATAGTTGAGATAGCAGGTTAATACCGCCTCTTACTTTGAATGCACCGACGGGTTGGTAATTCTCATGCTTGATATACACTTCCGTACCGAGTAATTTATTTACAGCCGGATAAGTATGGAGAGGAGTTTCGCGAAGAAACGGACGAATCCGTTCACGCGCGTCGAGTATATCGTCAAAGGTTGGAATATTCATAGAATTAGTTTTTCACTTTTATTACTACAAACGTGATATCATCATCCTGGGTTCTGCCGTTCGACCATTTCTCTCCTTCACGGACGAGATCCTTGATAATATACTTCGGATGTTCATTCCCGATTTCGGAATACAGCATCCGGACTCTATGATAATCAAAGAGTTCCCGTTTCTCGTTGAATATTTCGGGGAATCCGTCGGTCATGAACAAAACCGTATCTCCGGCAGATAATGGGATTATTCTCTGTTCATACGGAAATTTTGAGAAACTCCCGAGCGGCATTCCTTTGATTCTGATCTCTTCGACTTTTCCCGAAGATTTTCGATAGATATATACCGGCGGCATACCCGCAGCCGAGACTGTCATCGATCCGTTTTCGAACCTCGCCAGAGTCATTCCCATATACAGTTGTTCGAATTTTAACATTTTTATCGATTCTGTAAACTTATGGAATATTCCGGTTATATCTCTTTCTTCTGCGAGTTGGTGAAATAAACTTTTTGCCACTGCAACCATCATCCCCGCTTTCATACCGTGTCCCGTTGCATCTCCGATTGCGACTCTTAATATACCGTTCTCATCAGTATGGAAATCATAATAATCCCCGCCGACCTCGGTTGCTGTTTTCATGTAAACGGCAATATCGAATCCCGGGTGTTTAGGTACTTCTTTAGGAAGCATTGAGATTTGTAAATTCCGGGCATCTTCAAGTTCCTTCGTTTTTCTTCGGTTATCGGCTTCAAGCAGCCGCCGTTCAATCTCTCGCTCTTTCGCTTGCCGTTCCTGTTTGAGTGTTTTTTCCGATAATTCCCGTACCTGTTCAAGTTGAACTTCAAGATTCCTGTTGATATGTCCGAATTTCCTTGAGAGGTAGACCGTCATTGATGCACTCAGTGCAAGCGCTCCGTAGATGTATGTTTCGACGATACTTCCGATTGGATATATAATATTGTACGTTACAAGATATTGATACCCGACGGTAATAAAAAGAATAACAAATCCAGCTTTGACGATCCACAAACCTTTTGCTTGTTCAAGTTTTGGTCGGAACATTTCATAGATCAATAAACCAATTACCAATCCCATAAAAATATTTGTCATATCCTCTCGCCAACCAAAAGGATGAAAATATCCCCATATCCCGATGGCAATGGTAATGGCTGCAACAAGGTATATATATCGGGGAATATGGCTCCGATGGAGGTAATAGAGTGTCATGGTGAGAAATGCAAGGGTTAATCCCCTGAAAAAATATACGAAACTGCCATATACTATTTGTTGATTTGCGGTAGTAATGTGTTCATCGTAAAATGCAAAAAAAGTAATACCCGCGAAGCCGAGCATGCTGATTGAATAAAATAAATTTTCTTTATACGGCGGATAGTATAAGAATAGAAGTATATGCAGCAGCGCAAGTGAGAGAGGAATAGCCGTAAAAAATATCTGAAGAATTGTTATCCGGCGAACTGAATCTGTACGGTGAATGACATACCAATCGACATCGGCAATGGTAAAAAGAAATCCCGCGTTGAAACCGGTATCGAATGTATGCTGCCATGAATGGTTCGAGTAACGTACGGCAATAACATTATCGGTGTCAGGCCCGAATGAAAACGTTTTTGGTGTTCTTTCATGGGGATGCATTTCACTTTCCGGGATTCCGCTTACCGTTCCGGAAGAGAACAGCAATGTACCATTAAGATAAACCTCAGAGGGTCCGCCCTGCCATTTATCAATTATGAATGGTTTATTGAGCAATAAAGAATCTACAGTGATGTGCAGTCTGTACCACCCGATTCCGTTCCATCCCGATTTGGGAAGATTGTTTTTCCGGAGCAATGTGTTCGTGATCTCCCAATCACTGTCGTCGTATGCCGGATCTGCCCACCGGGGATCATCCCCGGGATGGTATCGCCAGGAATCTTGCAGGAATAGATATTCTTCTATAGATTTCGCTGAAAGAAAAATCCGATCATCGGAAATCGTTAATGTATTATTTCTATGTTGGTCTGAATCGATTGAATCCTGACTATGCAATAACAAACTTAATATAGCGGTAGGGGGGAGTGTTAGAAATATAATAAGTAAAATTTTGTTCATTGTGATTCTGATAAAAGTATAAAAATAATATACACAGTTTTTTACTTTAATCCCAAAGAATTCCCTCAAGCAATATTTTCATAATAGTAACCATAATCGTAGTATTCCGGATACCGGGTATTGGTTTTTGTGTCTCCGCATGAGAAGCTCGATTGCAAATTGCCTGGTCTCAATATCCAGACCCGAGGTCATTGTTAACAAATGTTGGAGCGTCGACTTTATTCAACCGTTCCTCCGGCGAGCGGCTTATCCAGTCGACAATCGGGACCTAAAGTAACAGAACGGTTGAACAATTTTCTCATTTTTATATGGGATTAATTCTTTGATATCGACTCATCGTTCTTGTATAATAACATGTACAGCGTCCACAAAATATGTTCTGTGCGTTTCCCACGTACCCCATACACCGATTAGTGCATGGACGAGCCCGTCACTCCCAGATCGAACCGTAAATTTAAATTCCCGGTTTACCCATCTATAACCAACATCATGATTAAATCCGTTGCCTGTTGTTGTTTGAAAAGCGGGTACAAGATCGTCTACTGAAGCCGGAGAATCTGGAAAAACACCGGTAATAATTGTAAAGAGATTGATAACCCCATAATCGGCAGTAGCAAATTCATACCGTACGGTAACCTCGTATGTGCGGTTTGGTTCAACTTCAAACGGACGCTCGATCCAGATCTTTCCGGCATCGTTAAGATTGTTGAGATAATACTTCATTGCGGTTATTCCGTTCCAGGCGAGCTCATAACCCGGAGCAATCTCCCATTCTATTTCCCCGTCACCATGTTCGGTATCCATTGCCCGAGCCGTCCATCCTTCCCATCCGTTTTCAAATGAGAAAAAATATTTTATCTCATTTGGAGGATTATTCGTACTCACGTCGCATGAAATTGCTGTAATCGCAATTCCTATTAGTAAAATCAGGATCCGAATTTTTATCGAATATAGATCTTTTATTGTATTCATATAACTTATCCTCCCGTTATTCCACTTAGCTTCCTATGCAAACGATATACGGAATTATGAAATTATTTGTTGCGTTCAAGGGCAGTTTTTATTTTCGTCCCGCCCATGGATACAATGCCGCATTTATGAGCATCCATTGCGTAATAGTCAGCAGCACGCCGATTTGATCCGTTGTTCCGTGTGGTTCACCAAAACGTAACAGAACGAATTGCAGGGGGAGCATTCCGATGACAATCCATAGAAACAGTTTATTTTTTGGAGTCCATTCAGGTTTACTTCGGTTTCGCGATTGCGGCAGATCAGTAATCACCCATCGTATACCAAGCAGTGCAAATCCGCCGAACAATACGGGTCCGAGCCACGATAACGAAATATCGATACCGAGTGTATCCCCACGGAATCGGAATTGGTCGGGATACTGGAGCGCGAACCATATAGCACCACCGGCGAGAAAGAGATGCCAGGCAAGGATAAGCCAGTGAAAGGGCTGCCGGGCGCCTCTCCATCCGAGATATAACAGACCGATTCCGGCAAATGAGCTTACGACTGGAAACCAATAATCACCGGATATTCCGCTTCCGCCCATGCCGAAGAAATTACCCCAGGTATATGTCGGACCGTCCATCAGACCTCGTACTGCGGGGAGCCAGTTGATGATGAACGTGAAAGATGTCCATATGAGAATTAGTTTTAGTAACCGGTCCGGTTTCCAGTGGGTCATCTCATCACTCCATAAGAGAATATTGATTGTATTGTGGGTTCACCCTACTAACCGGTATTACGAAAACCAATGTAAAAAAGTTGCGTTGTCTCAGATCATCTATAGAGAGTTGTTGACTCATGACAAGTACTGAGAATAATACGACACTAAAATATCAGTCCGTGCCGTTCTACGATCGGCGCCGTATGTTCGAAGTCCACTTCCACACCGTAGCGGGACGCGATTTCTGCCATCGTTTCCGGATCGAGTGCCTCCCCGAGATCGTGCATTTCCCTGAATGCCTCCTCGAAACCGCCGGGAGAGATGATTTCGAGTATCCTGGCCGGTACGTCACCCGCATTCCAAAATGTGTGCCATTCTCCTCTGGGTTTGAAAATTAGATGTCCTGCCGTTCCGAAGATTTCTTCTCCCCCGAAGATAGCCCCCACTTTTCCCTCGAGAATAAAACTGTACTCATCCTCCCGGCTGTGACGGTGCAACGGTGCTGCCAGGGTGTGAGGAGGCATCAGATGCTCGACGAGTGAAAAGCCGCCGCCCGATTCCATGCCGCTGGCCATGAAACGGTCCCGAACAGCTTCGATTGCACCCCGTATTTCCCCGTCATTCGGACCAAGGACGCGAGTAGTTGTTCGCGGGTGATCATTCTTAACGTTGCATGAATTTTTTAGCGTCATACGTTTAGCTCCTTATATATGTGGAAAAAACAAAGATTTCATCTGAGTAAAATCATTCTCCCGGTAAATGAAAAATTTTCAACTGACCGGGATTCGGTTACGGCTTCGATTCGATAGTAGTAAATCCCCGACGGTGTGTCTGTTGTCCAGGTCACAGAATGAGATCCGGGAGCCCTGATACCGTCGGCAAGTGTATCCACTTCCTGTCCCAGTACATTATAAATTTTCAGTGTCACCTTACTTTGCACAGGGAGGTAAAAACGAATAGTAGTGGAAGGATTAAACGGATTCGGATAATTTTGTTCAATGATATATTTGTCGGGTAGAGACGGATTCCGGTTAACCGATGACGGGAGGTCGGTTTTCCATAAACCGTCACTGCGTGCAGCATAGAATTGTCCATTTACTACTGCTTCATTATAGGAGTAGATGGTACTTTCGATGAACTCCCAGTTATCACCCGAAGTGCATCTATACCATAACGTGTTTGCAGAACTCGCCGTTGCATACAATGTCTCACCGGACGGAGTCAACCGGACACGTCTGCCATTCGGAACTCCCCAGCCGCAATACTCCCAGGTCAATCCATTGTCGGTGCTTCGGTGAACACCATACGTACTGCCGACGTATAATGTATCTTTGAATTGTACTACTGAATAAATAATAAAAACTGCGGTTTGTAACGGTGCGACTTGCACACCGGTCCACCCATTCGATCCGGGCTCGGAAAACCAAACATATCCGTTTCCTCCCGCTCCGGCGACAAACGTGTCGCCTATGAGACCGAGGAATTCCACATTTCCCGCCAGCGAATCGGTAAGAGTGCCGAACGGACTCCACACAGTATCCTGCAGCCGGAACACTCCACCGCCTTGTGTTCCGGCATACAGCGAACCCCCGTGTTCAGCAAAACTGCTGATATAATGGCTGCCCAATCCGACGAGTCCGGTATTCAATGATTGCCAGCTTTGACCGTTATCTGAACTTGTAAAGACACCGTTACCGCCAGTTCCTACGAACAACTTGCCGTCGAATTCCGTAATAGCATCGATATACATCGACCTATCGTGGACGATACTTGATTGTGTCCACGTCATACCCCGATTATAACTTGAATAGACTACAGAATCAGTACTCGCATGTATCGTGTTTTCACGGACAAAAAGTGAAGAGATATCTTTCGATGGTATTTCGATTACCCGCTGCCAGTTCTGTGCATAGATCGGAGATATAAGAGTAATAATGAATAATAAACTTAATATCCGGAATGTACGTTACCCACAGGTGATTCTCTAAGTATATTATGGATTCCCGTCACTTTAAGAGTATCATTCTTCCCAGATATGAATATTTTTCATCATGACCTGATTCGGTTGTTGCCGTTACTCTGTAAAAATAAATCCCTGATGGAGTATCTGCATTCCATACTATTGAATGTGCACCCGAATCCCTCACATCATCGAGAAGTGTTTTAACCTTCTGTCCCAATACATTATATATCTCAAGTGTTACTCTGCTTCGCAGTGGCAGAACAAACCGGATAGTTGTGGAGGGATTAAATGGATTCGGATAATTCTGGAAGACATGGAATTCCGATGGTATAGTGATTCCGGGATTATTAACAGAGGTGATTGTAAGATCATATTCTGCAATAGATATCGACGGTTTGCCGCCGGCGATTGTGAACCATCCGCCGGCCATAAGTTTATTCCCAAAGATGTCCAGAGTGTTTACCTGAGCATTTGTACCTCCGCCTAGGTTATCCCATCCGGTCCCATCCCACATTGCAAGGTTTGAAACCGGAGTAGACTCGGCCAGATCGAAGAGTCCGCCTACGATAATTCGATCCTGATAAGTTTGTATAGCACGGACTCGCGCATAGCCGCCCGTTGAGGATACGCCGCTGCCGATTTCATGCCATTCTGTTCCGTCCCATCTCGCGAGGTGCTGGATTTCAGGCTCATCCGGTAGTGCAAATATTCCGCCGAATAATATATCATTGTTGTGCTTTTTAATCGTATAGACGATACCGTCGACGCCATCCTGTTTCCCCTCGGGTTGAAGAGGCAGCCATTTCTCACCGTCCCATAATGCGATACTGAATATATCGGTGTTTCCCGCCCGCGAAAATATCCCGCCTGCATATAGGTATGTTCCGTCATACTCAAGCGCTTCAACAAAACCGGGATATCCCTGAACGTATTCGATTCCGTTACCCAGCGCTTCCCATCGTTCGGTCGTAAGATTGAATCTGGCAATTGAATTTGCAGGGAGTTCGTCGTTTTCCATATCGCCCACGAAGGCAAAATGACCCGCAACATACAGATAGTTACCGATTTTATAAATAGCGTCAACGCTTGGTCCGGGTACACCGCCGACACCGATACCAAGAGACGACCACACCTGACCATTCCATTTCGCAATATGATATGCTTGGACGGATCCCGCCCAGGCGAATTGACCGCCGACATAGACATTATCACCGTCGATGAAAATAGAATGAACATCTCCCTTTATTCCGTTAATATACCCCATACTCATATGGTCCCATTCACTGCCGTTCCATTTTGCAATGTTATTTGCATATACTCCGCCAGCGATGCTAAAATAACCTCCGGCGTATAAATCATTATCCGAACTCGCTAATGCAATAATACCTCCGTCATAGATGCCTTTATCCTCACTGCCGTCGGATATTTTCTGCCAGCTCGATGTGGTTTCGTCCCACTCGACAAGACCATTGAGTGTCAGGTAGCCTGCCGTAGTAAAAACACCACCGATATAAATTCGGTCACCGACCGGTTGTATTGCAGTAATTGTTCCGGGACTCAACCCATGAGTGAATCCTAAGCCGTTGATTTTATGCCACTGTGTGCCGTCCCATCGGGCAAAGCTTGCAGCCGGTTCATCGTTCATTACTTTGAAATATCCGCCTACGTACACGCTTCCGTTCAGTGCACGCACTTTTCTTAGTTCGGGAACATACGGACTCCAGCTTTCGACGAATCGCATGTTACCGGGCGATTCCCAATTCGTACCGTTCCACTTTGCCAACCCGGATACCTGTATCGTATCTACCATAGTAAAAAATCCGACTGCATATAAATTACCCTCGTCATCGAACCCGAGATCGCGAACCCAATTATTCGCACCGCCGCCGACCTCGCTCCATTCGCTCCCGTTCCATCGTGCAATATTTCTTGCCGGAACGGAGCCAGCATAAGAAAATTGTCCTCCCACATACAGCTCGTTTCCGTTTGCAGCGAACGACATACCATAAACCAGCGAATTCGGGAAATCCCCTTCGAACCCTCCGTTGAAAGTCTCCCATTCGCCGCTCGTCGTATTCCAGCCGGCAACTCCCCTGGCGGGGTCACCTCCGGCGAGGTGGAACAATCCGCCGATATAGATCATATTTTCGTACCCGTACAAAGACCATACGTGTCCGGAGTGTATGAGTGTATCACCTTCGGAAGTAACGGTAATGAGCCGGATCCCGTTGGTTTCGTCGTTGCCGAGCGCATTCCATGAGATGCCGTCCCAATAGGCAACGCCGTTAACCGATTTCGAACCGGCTTTTCTCATCATTCCCCCGACAAACAGTTTTCCGTCGACATACGCGAGCGAACTTACATGCCCTGTTATTCCGTTCTCGGATCCCTCGCCGATGGACGTCCATTTATCTCCATTCCATTTAATTACGTTATTTGCTATAGTACCGCCAATCACCGAAAAATCTCCCCCGACGTATAAATTTGTACCGTCAGTAGTCATCGCATACACCCATCCGTCGACCACACCTGGGACGGTAAATGCATTGCTCCACCGGGAATTCGTATTTGTAATGATCGTACCGGAATTAGTTTTAGTATATGTTAAGACGTCTGCAGGATTATCGGTTGCAGGATCACGTTCCGTATTTTTCCTGTATCTTAGATTAAATATAGCATCGAGTTGTTCCCGGGTAAGGTGTCCGGTGGCGCGGTCTCTTTCCGGGTGAGACCTTTTACTCTCAGACCAATCATACGGATTCTCTTGCGCGGAGAGTGATATTGGCAAGAAAAAAATCACAAGAAAATATATCGCAACACGAATGAAGCTATTCATACGTCCTCTCTAAATAGAAATAGATTTTGAGTGATTGTAGTATTAACTCTTATCCCCTCACCGCTATTCGGCGCTCCTGAGAGTCAACCTAATGTTGGAGTGTTGCGATTTCGCTTGTGAAGGTTTGCTGAAAAAACCGGAGTAAATATATGGAGAGATGTTTTGAAAAGCAAGGGGGTAAAAAAATATTACTATCGGTTTGTCCGTCGGTGTAAAGGGACCGGAACTCGGGAATAATCTCTGGCCCGAAACATATTACGGCGATCAGGGAAAGAGGTAATAGCGGGATACCGTTCATCACAAAGAGTTCGGATTTTTACGATCTTATCAAACCCACAATATCTTTATCTCTTTTTCAATGTGCTTGAACTCATTGTCGCCGGTAACGAGGTGTGCGTTCTTCTGCATGGATAGAGCGGCTGCAAAAGCATCGGCGTAGGATATTTTATGTTTTGATTTGAACACTGCTGCCTGCCGTGTAGATTCCCACTCGGGATTATCGAATTGTATACCAAGTGAACGAAGTTCCGCTATTATTGAATCTGCTTCGGAAGGTGATGTCTGCCGGGCAACGATATACCATACTTCTCCGGCATTTACAACGCTC
>PWTU01000342.1 GCA_003562775.1 Ignavibacteriales bacterium | reverse complement strand
TTACCTGATAACTACAAATTTTCTGAATGCCGTATCGCCGGCACGGAATAATAAATCGCCGGTGTCCGGATCGTACTGATCTTCGGTAACGGTAAAATGAGCTATATAAATACCGCTTACTACTACCTGACGCGACGAGGTTATAGACTGCCATGTCGCATCGCCGCTGCCGTCCGTATGCTCGATTGTCTCGATTAAATCTCCCCGCTCGGTGTATATTCTGATAATACATTGTCCGGGGATATTGAGAAACATAATTTTATCCGGTTCGGCGGGATATTGTAAATGCCTGGCCCTGATATTATACGGGTTGGGTACTACGCGAATCGCTTCTAAAGAACTCCCGGGAGCGCGTTTCAGAAAAGCAGGTTCTGTAGTTCGTGTATAAAAACGGTTGCTCTCTAATTCCCCGGTCGGGTTTGTTTCACCGCTTGCATTATTACTGCCATCGTTAAATGCAGTAATATAATAATAATATGATACACCTCTGCGGGCATCGGTATCGTCGAATGACGTGGCGCCCGGTCCCAATTCGGCAATTTTTTGATATGTGGTATCGAGTTTCCCGACGGCGCGATAAATCCTGTATCCGGCAAAACCCGGCTCTCTCTCAGAAGGACTCTCCACCCACTCGAGCATTATCCTGTCGCCTCCGGAAGTAACTTCAAAATACGGCGGCGGCAACGGCGGAGCCGGTATGTTATATCCCGACTGAAAATTTCTATATACACGCCCGAACGTTAACATTATAGAATCCTTACCGGTATAGGTCCATTCATTTTTAAAATCATCCTTATCATTCGTTGTCGAACCATCCGGCAAAGTAAACGGTCCGGTATCCGATGGATCATCGTTCGCCCGTTTCCAACGTCTGCCAATTTCTTCGGCTTTTTGCCTGCTCAACCCGTTAACCCCCTCAGCTACTATAAAGGTAACGCTCTCTCCGAATTCCAGGGTAAATGGTCCGAACGCTAACCATAGATTCGACCCACCGCGGTCGCCGTGTACCGTGTGAGGGTCGGGATTACTTTCCAGATATGCTTCATCCATCCGGTAATTACCGCCTAACCCGTGATGCGGATTTCCTTGCAGCATACTGTACACATGAGCCATTTGTGGCATTGCCGCGGGCGTCATATCGCCTGCCGACGGAAAGGTACCCCCGGCGTGCCAACCGATAATAAACGGTTGATGAGGATCATCCACCTTTTCTACCGGATTATTATCCACGTGAAGGACAACCATCCCCGCATGCTGCACTGCCAGTAATCTACCGTCGCCGCTCCGGTGTGGGCCGCCGATATTGTCCCACGCATTTGCTACATTTTGTCCTGTCCATTGAAAACCTGCCCGCAACCAATCGACTATCGGATTTTCCTCCGTTATCGGGTTACCTGCCTGGGCAGGATAATTTTCTCCCCTCCGTGTAACCCAGCTATGCATTCCCCATCTTTGTGTTCCTCCGATGCTGAATTCACCTTCACGGCTTACACTATAGCGAACCTGCAATGTAATGTATAAATCTTTGAGGGTTTGTTGAATTTTTACATCGTCACTGTAACCGGTCTTCCCTGTATTCTCGAAAGTATATTCTCTTATATGATAGTTGTCGTGATGTTGCTGGCTGAATGCAAGAATTCGACGCGTCATCGTCAATCCCATCGATGAATTAACCACGTTTGTTACTATCCGGTCGGGAATCTGATCCGGATTATAATCATCTATTTGCTGTAAGTGATGAGCGGTAACGTCTATGCCGTCGACTATGACGGTCGGCGGCTCGAATTTTGCCGTCTGTGATAGTTGAACCGGAAACAATGAATTCCCTACATAATCGGCCGTCGAATGAACGGCATACACATCCCAGCGGCGATTATCCGCGTCAACAAAATCACGCACGCCGTACCAAAAGCGTTCGATCACGGCATTATCGGTGAGCAGATAATCGGCAGGCCATATAACGCCTTCATAATACTGATTATTCCATGCACGCTCGGATCCGTATGCGGTATAATGATTGTGCAACGATCCGATTCTGATATATCGGGTTCTGGTTCCCTCGACTTGAGAATAAACATACCCGGAAATCAGTACGAGCAATGCAAGTACATAAACCGGATATGTGGAGAACTTTTTTTTAAAATTTGTCATAACAAATCTCATAAATTGCATCATTGATACTATAAATTTATTCTTATTCCGAATGAGATGTGACGCGGATTTAAGAACGACAACGCCTGTATATTCGGATTGTCAATATATGATCGAGTTTTAATTCGTTCCTTATTCCTGGCAGCTATCTCAGGATCGTTGGTCGGATTCGGTTCAAGAGGATCGTACGGCACATTCCACGGCCGGTAATCACCTATTTTATCATTCCCGCGATATACGCCCTCGCCCCACGGAAATCTCAAACTTTTAAGATAATCATCCCAATCATACTGATCTGAAAATCCCGCCGTACTTAAATATTTAACGTTCAATGCATTCGAGATATCGATGAATAACTGTAACCCGTAATCCATAAATTTAAAATCCCGTGCAATGCGCACATCAACATTATGCCAGTCTCTCCATCGCACATTATCGACAACGCCGGGAGTACTAAAAGGATTGAATGTGTAATATGCACCGGCCCTCCAATCTGCAAGAATGCTTATCAACCATCCCCCCAGTGGATTTGCTCCTATGATCTCCGGACCGAACTCTTCGGGCGTGCGAATATTTATATTTGCCCGGGCATACGGCTGCGGGCGTGGACGGGATTGATACGGATTTAATCTTATGTAGATTCTTTGTTTAGTTGGATCCTGATAATATTCACGGAAGCCAAAGAAGCCGCTTGTACTTACATCATACGTGTAATTAATAAAGCCGGTCAGCCATCTTCCGGCGCGCTTTTCGATTGTCGCTTCGAAACCTCTGATATCGGCATAGTTGTTATTCTCGGACACCCGGTAGCGGACAGAACCATCGAAGCTTTCATAATACACCCATCCGGGTTGATCAGTTATATTTTTATAATACGCCGCAAGCCGCAGCAAAAACTTGTCGAAAATATTTTGTTCGAATCCC
>PWTU01000160.1 GCA_003562775.1 Ignavibacteriales bacterium | reverse complement strand
GGGCAATGCCTCCTCCCGTAAAACGTACGGCTATTGTCGGATCAAGAATTAGCCGTACATCGTCCTCAATAAAGGAATACCTGTCTCCGTGGAAGTATGAGGTGTTGAGACCGGTTTTGAGGCCGAAGTCTAAACTTTGTGAATGAGAAACATTATAAGAAAATAAAATGATTATGGAGAGTATAATTATTCTTATATGATAGTTAAGCATACAGAGAGTGCATTTATGTGACTAATCTATAATTTAGATACAAAATAAACAATTATTTACGTAAAAATCAATGCGTTGGCGCATATATAAAAAAAGGGAGCCACTGAGCTCCCTTTTTATAAATTTTATTCCACTAAAAATAATTTTAATCAAAAACCTCAATGTCGCAAACTACCCCATGTGCCGCAATGAATAACTCTTTATTATCCCAATCTGTATCCCATGGTATTGTAAATGTATCTTCAGATACGGGTGGATCATATGGGTCTTGCCCATAGGTAAATAAACCAATCTGTGGATTATCCTTGGGCCCTGGAGATGTTGGAATGTCATCAAAATCTAATGCAACATGGAGATGTGATTCGGTCATTAAAAACCCATTTACTAATTCATATTTAATTTTAAGATCATTATTTTCTCGCCATACACGCAAATAGCCAACAAAGATTGTTTGATCAGCAAAGAAGTAAAAAGTCGTAACTACAGGTGTTGGTGTATGCTTTACATAAGTTGCCCAGTTACCCTCATCAACGTTAAATTCATGAGTAAAATCATCAGGATCATTATTCATCCGTGCCCACATTGTTTCACATCCTTCGATAAGACCGTTTTGTACACCTTTTTCTGTTTCAGCCAGAATACCAAATTTATATCCCGGTTGATGTTCGAATCTGGGACTATTCTTTTTTACATCGGCTACGATTTCGTTAACTATATCTTTATTAAATGCAAATTGATCTCCCTCTCTGAAATCACGTGGGATATTATTAATGTCGATATTATTAATATCGAATTTTGGAAAGTCAAACGTCACCCATATAGCGACTTGAATTTCTTTCCATGTAGTACCTTCTATGGTTTTCTTGTAGTGCTCCTGTACATTCAAAAGATAGTTTAGATGATTATAACGAGGGTCTCCTTTTGTTGAATAAAGTTTTACTCCTCCATATTCGGTACCGCCAGTTTGTATTGGTGTATCCCAAACCACACACCAACCATTGAACATGCCATCGTTTATAATAGCATTAGGAGCAATATTCCTTAATACAAAATTAAAATAGCTGTCATTAGCGTTTTTCGTTACCTTGGCAATGACATTATCAGCTCCAGGAATAACATCTAATATATGTACCTTCTCAACCGCCTCCCCAAAACTTTTGACCGGATTCTCCTCCATGTCACAGCTTGTAAACGCGAATACCACTATTAAAAGCGGCAGGAAAAACTTTAAAACACTAGAGGTTTTCATAAAAGATCCCCTTTATAATTTGGAATGAATAAGGTTTATTAATTTACATCATTTTATCTATTACAAACCTACTGATTTATATTTTTAATTACAATTAGATTTTTCTAATTATGATTAATAAAATGAATGATTTACGATATGAAAAGCGCAGTGTGATTCCCGTCACTACGGGCAGAAACTAGAAATTAAATTAAATGGGGTATAATGAAATACACCCGGGGAGTTTATTAGAATTCTCTAATATTAGATTACATTAAGCGATTTTGTGACACCACGCATGTACATTTTAGTATTTAAATGATTATATTGGAGCAGAAACTTGGTGGTTTTCCTATTATGAAACATTACATCATAAGCATTTGACAATGAAAAATAGAATAGCAACAGTATTACTTATTACCGTAATAATGACAGGTACGTTCTCGTTTTCCGCATACGGTAGTGATAATCCCGGTGTAAAACGGTTGAGCATCGGTCTCTTCGGCGGACCCAACGTTGCAAAATCAGGCGGACGCTGGATGACACTCGGCGGTCAATTCGACCGGAATGCCGGCTATAATCCGGTTTTCGGAGGGAATATTTCCTATGCCGTATCCCAACCCGTCAGTTTTGAGTTTACCGTCTACAGAGGAATTTTTGATCGTGATGAAGACCCGGGCAGATTTACCAACGAGTACTGGCATTTTACCGGGCGGGGTACCGTACACCTTAACGATATCTTCCAGACATATAGAATAGGAAATCGTGTAACTCCATATATTTCAATGGGTTTCGGACGAATGATTAACGAGATCGAGGTCGTTGACGGACCGGACCGGGAATTTACGGTTTCAACCTATCTTGCGGCTCTCGGATTTAAATTTAATTTATCATCGACAGTGGATTTGTTTACCGGCTATGAGTACCATCTCGCAAATACAGATCATCTCGATGCCACTCCGGGCAGATTTACACGGGATACCTGGGGTATGTTCCTTGCCGGCTTGAGTTTCAACTTCGGTAAAAGCGGAGCAAAACATATTGCGTGGCATCCGCGGGGTGCATCGGTGGATGCACAGCTTGAACGGTACGGAAAGGAATTGAGAGAACTGGAGAAACGGTATGCAGGTCTTAATGAACGGGACGCCGGCAGAGATCAACAACTTGCCGGACTACACGACCGGCTTGATGAACATTCGGAGAAATTTGATATCGTTTTTGATCGGCTGGATGACCATGACGGCAGACTACGGAACCTTGAAGGCATGCTGACAATCCCGCTTGATGTTGATATATTATTTTCTATAGATCTGGCGGTATTAAGTGAACAGGCAATGGCGGTTCTTGACAGGCTCGTAATACGATTGCGCGAGGAACCGCACATACACGTTCGGGTGACCGGTCACACGGATAATACCGGACCGACGGCTCATAATCTGCGATTATCCGAGCGCCGTGCAGAGAGTGTAGCGAATTATCTGATACGTCGGAGAATAGCACCCGATAGGATAAGCACCATCGGTATGGGTGAGCATGAACCGGCCGCACCGAACGAGACCATAGAAGGACGACGATTGAATCGGAGGGTGGAGATTGAATTGCTTGTGATGGGTGAGTGAAGTAAGATGTTAATATGT
>PWTU01000175.1 GCA_003562775.1 Ignavibacteriales bacterium | reverse complement strand
CAGGCAGCGTGTTGCACACCCTAGAGTTATCCCGCACCAGTGATGTCGAGTTCGACAAGCCCGAGGGCGAGTATTCGGTGCTGTTTGCCGGTGGCGAGGGCCACGAGATCGAGATTTCAGGATCACGAATTTTTGAGTAACCCATTCACAACACAAGAGGATGAAACGATGAATCTAAAACGCTTATTATTCACGCTGTTGATGCTGTTGATCGCCGCACCAAGCTGGGCACATTTCCAGATGGTCTACACACCGCAAAGTGCGCTGACCGAAGGCGGGGCGATGAATCTCAAGCTGATGTTTACCCATCCATTCGATGGCGACCGCATGATGGATCTGGAAGCGGTTGATGAATTTTATGTGATTCACCAACGCGGTGACGATGAGGAAACGCGACAGATCACCGACCTCCAAGACACGCTGCAACCGATTCGTTTTCAGGGCGTTGATGAGAGCGTCGGCAAGGCATTCGAGGCGCAATTGCCTCCTCGCGTGGTGCGCTCTTTAGGAGATTATGTGTTCGTGTTGGTGCCAGCCCCTTATTATGAAAAAGCCGATGATGAGTACATTCAACAATTCACCAAGGTCATCATCAATGTCGGGGGGATACCAGGCAATTGGTTTGAGCCATTGGGGCTGCCAGCCGAGATTGTGCCACTCAACAAGCCCTATGCCAACTGGGTTGGCGGGACCTTCACTGGCGTGGTCATGTCCAACGGCGAGCCGGTGCCAAATGCTGAGCTAGAAATCGAATACCTGAATTTCGATGTTGACATGGAGGCCAATGCTTTCGTCGGTGAGGCGAAAATTGTCGCCCCCCATCCCGCCTTTGAAACCATGACCGTGCTCACCAATGACCAAGGCGAGTTCACCATTGGTCTGCCCAAAGCGGGTTGGTGGGGACTTGCTGTGCCTGATGTCGTGGAAACAGAGCACGAAGGCAAAGAGCTGGTGCAAGAAGCTGTGCTGTGGATTCAGGTGACTGAGCTGCCTTGATCTAAATCAACACCAGATACCACCGTGCCGCAGTGCGGTGCGGTGGCTAGAGTGGCTTGATCAGCTTATTCATCGGCATGATCAATTTTTTTGACTAGGTGTTGAATCTCGTGTTGCGCTCGATCAATATCAAAATCGTCGATTGCGGCAACAATACTTTGCATATTGAGCACAGCAGTCGTATGGGCGATGCGCTCGGCTGTCTGCTGCATGAGAACACGGGCGGCGCGCATGTCTTCATCGAGCAGCCGATGCAACTGTTGTAATTGAGGAATTAACTGTGGTGAAAAAATTCTATATTGGATGTGAGAATCAGTGTGCTCAGTGTTTGGTGTTTGTACAAAACTGAATGTCGCCAGTTCACCAAGTATCCGTGCCAGCTCAGTGATTAAATCAGCGATGGCTGTCTCTGGCAGTGGCGGTTTAGCAATTCCGTGTTCTACCACCGTTGCCATCGCTTCCAAGTCACACATTCCCAAATGTCCCGCAGTGCCTTTGAGTCGATGTGCGAGTAGCCGCGCCTGCTGCCATTGTTCGGTTGCAAGCAGGTTGGTCAGTTGTCCTGCTGTATTGCGGTTGCGCTGATAAAACATCCGCAACATATCATGGTAAAGAGCGACATTCTGATCTAGGCGCACCAAGGCACCCACACTGTCTACACCAGGAATAGTCAACAGCGGATTGATTGCAGTGTCTTGTGTTGCTGTAGTAGCAGATAAATCCAGCCAACGCTGTAACACGCGGTATAGGTCTTTCGTGTTCAATGGCTTACTCAAATAATCATTCATTCCTGCCTGCAAACAACGGTCGCGATCTGTCGCGCTGTCATGTGAGGTCATGGCAACAACCGGTAGTTGTTCGAGTTTAAGTTCTGTGCGGAGCCGCCGTGTCGTCTCTTCGCCATCTAAGCATGGCATTTCAATATCCATCAGGACAGCCGTGTATGTTTGGTTGCGCAAACGCGCCAGCGCCTCAATGCCATGTTCAGCGCAATCGATCGCTACTATTCCAAACCGCTTGAGCATCTTTTGAACCATATGGCGATTGATGAGCTCATCATCGACGATCAATATCCGTGCTTGGCACGAAGGGATTAAGTCGGTCATGAGCTCGTGGCGTATAGATATACACATTTTAATACCTCAGCGGAATTAGATAGCAACAGGGCCGCGCTGTCGCTATAAGGTCATCATTTTTAATGTCTAGAACAAATAATAACAATAACGATTCTTATTTGCAAAGGTGTAATTTAAAGGTCTGGGTACCATCAACGGCACAGAAACCGCTGATGAATTTAAGTTGGTGCGACCGTTAGCCCCACTGCTCGCATAATCCACTGGCGCGTAGCACCCGTCGTTGGATGATGTTCAACAGTATCTGGCTTTGATCGCTCTGCACCAAGGTGAGTCAACGGCTGGCGCGGGTGATGCCGGTGTAGAGCCATTCACGGGTTAAAATCGGGCTGAGTTTGGGCAGCAGCATCAGCGCGGTGTGGGTAAATTCCAAGCCTTCTGGTTCCAGCCCACTATTATGAAAAAGCCGATGATGAGTACATTCAAAAATTCACCAAGGTCATCATCAATGTCGGGGGGATACCAGGCAATTGGTTTGAGCCATTGGGGCTGCCAGCGGAGATTGTGCCGCTCAACAAACCCTATGCTAACTGGGTGGGCGGAACCTTCACTGGCGTGGTCATGTCCAACGGCGAACCGGTGCCAAATGCTGAGCTAGATATCGAATACCTGAATTTCGATGTTGACATGGAGACCAATGCCTTCGTCGGTGAGGCGAAAATCGTGGCACCACATCCCGCCTTTGAAACCATGACCGTGCTCACCAACGACCAGGGCGAATTCACCATTGGTCTACCCAAAGCGGGTTGGTGGGGACTTGCTGTGCCTGATGTCGTGGAAACAGAGCACGAAGGCAAAGAGCTGGTGCAAGAAGCTGTGCTGTGGATTCAGGCTTATCACCTATCAGTTTCATGTATAATTAAGTGAACCTACTGATAAATTTGAGGTTTAGCCAATGTCAGGAACAGTCGCTCAACTGGCTCAAGCCGTCTCCGATGGGCTGAATGT
>PWTU01000306.1 GCA_003562775.1 Ignavibacteriales bacterium | reverse complement strand
TCTCATAACATTGCCGGATTTAGCGTGTGGTCTGAGGTATGGAGTTTTACGACGATAGTTGCACTTCCCGATTCACCGCTGCTCGCAACTCCTGTAAAGGATGCCGAACATATATCAATCGATACGGTGCTTACCTGGAACGAAGCCGAGCGGGCGGTGACGTATGATATTCAGATCTCGAAAAATTCCGATTTTTCAAATCCGGAAATAGCCGATGGCAATCTGGAAATTCTGGGATATCAGGTAAACGGCTTGGAGAACGATACGAAGTATTACTGGCGTGTCCGGTCGTCGAATATGGCGGGTAAAGGTGAATGGTCTGAAGTATGGATCTTTACGACCATAGTAGCTATTCCCGAAACACCGGTTCTCACATCACCGGAAAACGGCGCAATGCACATTGCAACGGAGGCAGAGTTGGTCTGGCAGGAGGCAGAGAGAGCCGAGACGTATCAGGTTCAACTCTCCGATACCCACGATTGGTCGCACACATTATTCGATAGTTCCGGCATTGCCACGACCGAACTTATCGTTAATGATTTAAATAATAGCATAGAGTATTACTGGCGTGTGCGTGCGAAAAATATAAACGGATATAGCGATTGGTCGGAGACATTCAGCATCGACCGGAGTAAAGTAACTACCTATACGACGACATACAAGTCGGGCTGGAATATTGTCGGTTTGCCGCTTGTAGTTTCGGACGCCGATTATAAATTACTCTTCCCCAATGCTATCGAAGGTACTCTATACGCTTTTGAAGGCAGTTTTAAATCGAAAACCGAACTGGAGGTGGGCATTGGTTACTGGCTGCGTCTTAACGGAAATGAACCGGTCGGGATAACCGGTGTACCTATTGAAGAACTAACGATCGAATTGTCGAAGGGCTGGAATATGATTTCCGGTATTTCAGTTGAAATTCCAGTAAGTTCAATAGAAGATCCCGAGGGAATTATGGTACCCGGGGCGATATTCGGATTCACCGGCTCATATTATACAACCGATGTCCTTAAACCGGGTAGGGGGTACTGGGTACGTGTCAACGCCGACGGTGAAATAACGCTTTCTGCAAATGAAAATGACCAATTCGGTTCGTTGGCTGCCGGAAATTCGGCAATGAATGGAACACAGGCAGTCCCGGTCATGGGATCGTTCGACAGGATAGTGATACGGAACGCCGCCGGCTATGAACGCACGTTATACTTTGGAGGTGAAATCCCCGAAGGCGTGCAGCGCGAGAGCTATAGTTTACCGCCGGCGCCTCCCGGCGCTGCGTTTGATGCCCGGTTTTCCGATGATTACTTCCTGAGCAAAGATAATGAAGTGACCGTGCAGTTAATGAGTAATTCGTATCCGGTGGAGTTGACGCTCTATTCATCGGTTCCGGAAAGCAAAACTGAATATGCAATGCTGCAGAAGCTGCAGGACGCCGACGGCACCGAGCGCCGGGTTGTACATGAAGAAAGAATAGTGATACATGAAGATGATGCACATACGCTACAGTTTCGCCGGATAGATACGGTCGATGAACCGGATATTCCGAAAGAATACAGTTTATCACAAAACTTCCCGAATCCGTTCAACTCGACAACGACCATCCGGTATACGCTGCCGGAAGACAGCCGTGTAACGATAGAAGTATACAATATGCTCGGACAGCGTGTGCGGGTACTGGTGAATGAAGATCAACCGGCGGGATATTACGACTTAGTATTCAATGCAGGCAGTCTTGCAAGCGGCACGTATATTTATAGGATTGCAGCCGGCGATTTTGTCCGGGTGAAAAAGCTTTTACATCTAAAATAATATTTTTTCCTGTAATTAGTACAATATTTTTTATTTTTTTAAAAAACAGTTACAGTAATTTAAAATACTTTTATCGGACACTACTGACTTGCATTTTTAAATATTCTTCTAAATCTTACATTATGTATTTTTATTTTAATTTAGAAAGAATTAGATGGGAGTATTTGACGCAAATTTCCCTTACCTTTTATAATGAGTGAAAGATTGATAAGTAATTAAGACGTATTATGGATTTATAATTGACGGAGGGTTGTATGATATTATTTAGACTACTGGTTATATTTTCGATATTTTATCTGTTAGCCTTAACCGGGTTGGCGCAGATTCAATTTGAAGTCTCGATAGATGTTACCGATGGAGTAGATAACCTGGAGTTGATTGCCGGTATTCACCCTGAAGGCACGGTTGACGAAAATCCTGATTTAGATGTTGGAGCCCCACCGGCCCCACCAGAAGGAGGAGTATTTGATGCAGTAATAAGACTTCCAGGTCAGACAAAAAGATATTTAAAAAAAATTCTCGATAATGAATTTGATGATAAATTATTTAATTTATTCAATTTACCAGCTGATGGTCAACATGAAATAATGTTGTCTTGGGATAATGATAACCTATCTCCGTTATTTGATTTCTTCATCAATGATAATACAGGTGCAGATCCGATTGATATGAAAGAGGTGAATATACATACATACACTCCAAATATAGATGATTTTGGCAACATTTTCCCTGCCACACTTACTTTGTCTCCGAGTGACATCAAAACAATCACACGTTTTGATTTTGAGGATCTAACTCCTGTGGTAGAAGGTAATATAAATGAAGATGAAAAAACAATTACACTTACCGTACCGTCCGACACTGATGTAACGGCTCTAGTACCGACGATAGAATTTATCGGGCAAAGTGTTGCCCCTCCTTCTGGGGAAACACAAGATTTTTCAGAACCCGTCACCTACACCGTTATGGCTGCGGATGGATCTACGGTAGATTATGAATTAACTGTAAATCTAGAAGCAAGTGAGGAAGCGGAAATATTATCATTTGTATTACCCGAGCAGACCTATGATGCAGATATCGACAGAGATGCAGCAGCAGTAACCATCGAGATATTGCATGGAACCGACCGTAGTGCATTGACACCGGAGATTACAGTATCCCCCGGTGCAACCATTGATCCTCCAAGCGGAACCACGCAAGATTTCACCGCACCATTTATTTATACTGTTACCGCTGAAGATGGAACGACGAAAGACTGGACGGTTACCGTTA
>PWTU01000081.1 GCA_003562775.1 Ignavibacteriales bacterium | reverse complement strand
TGCATATGATGATTTCGAGAAACTAACAGATGAAGGAAAGAAAAATATCCTTGGTATCCAGGGACAACTCTGGGGCGAAACATTCCGGAGCCCGGATCGGGTAGAGTATATGGCTTTACCGAGAATTATATCTCTTGCAGAAAGGGCATGGGTGCCGGAACAGGATTGGATGGGAATAGAAAACCGGAATGATCGACTTGAAGCACTTGCTATTGCATGGAATGAATTTGCCAATCGTCTGGGTCAGCGTGAATTTCCCCGATTAGATAGAATGAATAATGGATATGGATACCGTATCCCCCCGCCCGGAGCAGTTATTGAAAATGGAAAATTAAAAGCGAATGTATCTTACCCCGGTTTGGTAATTCGCTATACACTTGATGGTGATGTACCGACAATGGAAGCACCACTCTACGAAGAACCGGTTCAACTGAATGGGGATATTAATACAATTAAACTGCGAACGTTCGACCTGCGCGGACGCGGAAGCCGTATTGTAACTCTTACGCGATAAAACCGAATTCCAATCGGTTAACATACAAAGGGCGTTCAGTTGAACGTCCTTTGTGTTTTTTCCAATTACTGTAGCTTGATTTCTTTTGTCAATCTGA
Source organism: Ignavibacteriales bacterium (assembly GCA_003562775.1). Taxonomy (GTDB): domain Bacteria; phylum Bacteroidota; class Ignavibacteria; order T3Sed10-11; family T3Sed10-11; genus T3Sed10-11. The sequence goes on along the minus strand of PWTU01000081.1, from coordinate 11,132 downwards.
TATTCCTTGACGACGCCCCGACGTGCACGACAAATGATCCGTTTTCAACCACCCATTTCTTTTTATCCGGATTCCAGAAGGAGAACGCTTTCTTGTTTAATTTTACAGTAACGGTTTTGCTTTCTCCGGGGTCAAGTTGTACTTTTTTGAAACCTTTCAATTCTTTCGACGGACGGGGATGCGTGCACTCGACATCCTCGATATAAACCTGAGCGGTTTCCGATCCGGATGTCGTGCCGGTATTAATGAGCGTAAACGATATCGTGACGGTATCATCTTCCTTAAATGTTTCAGGTGATATACGCAAATCTTTGTATTCGAATGTTGTATACGATAGTCCATGACCGAACGGATAGAGCGGCTCGATGTTATTTTTCTCGTACCATCTGTATCCGACAAAAATACCTTCCTTATAGTGAATATCGTAGACGGGACGCTTCTTTTCCTCATCATCGTTCCAGCCGGTGTAAAGCGATTCGCCTTCGGGGATGTAGCCGTATCCTGGTGAATCTTTAAATTCTTTTTCGATCGTGATAGGAAGTTTGCCCGACGGATTGATTTTTCCGGTGAGAATTTCCGCCAGAGCAGTGTTGCCGGTTTGTCCACCGTACCATGCATAAATAATTGCCTTTGCTTTGTCGTTCCAGCCGGTCATTTGTATACCGCTGCCCGAGGTGACGATGACGATTGTGTTGGAATTGTTTTCATCACACCGTAACATCCTTTCTTCCTGATCGGCAGGTAATGCAAATGGTCTGTCCCATCCCTCGCTGTCAAATGTGCCAACATTGCACAGTACAATATCAGCATCCTTGATTTGTTCTACTGTCGGATCTTTTACATAATGTAACCGGTCGCCGAATTCATTTTTCAATTCATCCAACATAAACCGATTGTTGTATCCTTCAACTTCTGCCGAGCCGCCGCCGCGGGCAAGTTTCTCGACATATTCGCCGGTTAAAAGGATCGATCCGGTATTATCTTTTATCGGAAGTATGTTATCCTCGTTTTTCAGAAGCACGATACCTTCACGCGCCGTTTGTAGAGCGACAGCTTCGTGTTGATCAAATTTATTCCGATATTCAGGAATTTTCTCCCTTTTATCCAGCTTCATTACGAAGTAGGTGCGGAGTATGCTCAATACCATGCGGTCAATATCCTCTTCACTAACCTTACCGTCTTCAATGAGTTGCTGTGCGTTTTGTAATGCGACAGCATAGGGCATCTCAAGGTCCTGACCAGATTTGGCAACCTTTTCTCCATCCCACACTGACCACCAGTCGGTCATCACGAGCCACTGAAATCCTAACCGCTTTCTTAATGATTCAGTAATAACGTATTTGCTCTGTCCGCACCACTCGCCGTTGAGCAAGTTATACGCTGTCATTACAGCTTTCGCACCGGCGTCGATACCGGCTTTGAAGGCGGGAAGGTAAATCTCGTGAAGCGTTCGCTCATCGACGACCGAGTTGCTCTTTCTTCTAAAGTAATCGGTATTATTGGCCGCGAAGTGTTTTAAAGTGGCTACCGTGCCCGTGCTCTGTAAGCCTTTCACATATGCTTCAATCATACGTGAAACGAGGAACGGATCCTCACCGAAGTATTCGAAGTTCCTGCCGCATTGTGCGTGGCGATAGATGTTCATTCCCGGACCAAGAAGAATGCCGATGCCGCTCGTCCGGCATTCTTCACCGATTGCTTCAGCGTATTTGTATGAGAGATCGGGATTCCAAGTGGCAGCGAGCAAAAGGGGGCAGGGGAAAGCAGTTGATTTTTCCGGTAAATAGTTCTTCAGGTCGAGATCGGGAACATCTTTTCTGATATGAATACCCTGTGTTGCATCAGCCATAAAGACTTCTTTGATATTCAACCGCGGAACCGGCCTAATGAAGAACATATGCTCGCCGCCGATGTAGGTGATTTTTTCATCGAGTGTCATTGATGCCAGTATTTCTTGTGCTTTTTTGTCGGCTTCGGTGTATGATCGGGGTTCAAACATAGAGTGCTGCCATATATATTTCTTGATATGTTGATTTATTCGTAGTGACGTTCCACTGGAACGTCACTACATATTCATTTAATAATAATCTTTTCGTTTTACATTATAATTTATTACCAGGATACACCTTCTCATACCGCTCGATTACCATATCAATCCACGCATTGGTTTCCTCTTTTATGATTTGCCGTGCAGGGTCCTGATGAAACCAATCCAGCGTTCTTTTAATTCCCTCTGAAAAAGGGATCGTTGCAGTAAAACCGGGAACAAATTGTTTGATCTTCGAATTATCGAACATAACGCTTGCCGATTTATCGCCGGTCAGTTGACCGCGCAGATTTTCATCATATGCTGCAAGTAAATCCGCCGGGATATGAACGATGCTTGCCTCGCCGCCAGCGGCATCTGCAATGATATGATGAATTTGATCCCATGTGAGGATTTCATCGGATGTAATATGGAACGAATGTCCGATCGCATGCCGGTCACCGATTAGTCCCACAACACCTTTTGCAAAATCCTCAGAGTGGGTGAGGGTCCAGAGCGTTGTGCCATCACCATGCACGATGATCTTTTTACCTTTTTTCATTCTGTCGATGGTTGTATATTCTTTGCTGCCGCCGATGGGAACCGGTATAATCGTATCATACGTGTGTGACGGTCGAACGAAGGTGGCGGGGAAGTCATCGTTTCGGTAATAATAGTTCAGTAAATCTTCGCATGCGATCTTATCCCTTGAATATTGCCAGTATGGATTTTTGAGCGGCGTGGATTCGGTGACCACCGGATGAGCAAGCGGCTTCTGATATGCCGATGCCGAGCTGATAAAAATATATTGTTTCGTTTTCCCGTTAAAAAGTTTGAAGTCGCGCCGGATATCGTTTTCAACAAACGCGATCCAGTTAACCACAACATCCCATGTATGATCTTTCAATGCATTTGCACATTCTTCAGGTTTTGTGATATCAGCTTGAATGGTTTTCACGCCCGGTAATGGCTTTGCGGTTTTTTGCCGGTTAAGGTGATACAGATCGATTCCCTGTTCTACGGCAAGTTTACTAACGGACATGCTTATATTTCCCGTGCCGCCGATGAAAAGTACTTTCATATGTTTTCCATTGATATATTGTTGTCGGGACTATATCGCTCTTTAAATCTTTTAAATATAATAAATGTATCGCCGAATTCAATAGTACGCGTAAACTGGTTCACCCGAAGTTTACGCAGCTGGTTTCTTACATGTTCGGGATATTGTGCTATGTCTACCGTTCCGACAAATCTCCCGAATGGCTGGTTTGTATCCTCCCGGATTTGATGAGCGATGGTAAGGAAATCCATTCCTCTCCGGAGGAGTTGATAAATCGAATCTGCTTCATCCTTGCTGAAGGCGACTATCTCACCGAGAGTTAAATATACTGGTTCCGCTATTTCAATTCGGATCCTGTATCGAATCCAGCGCTTGCCCACATCTCTATCATCTTTCGCTGACGTAAATCGCCATTTTCTCAGTGAATCAACCGCGGCATTATCCCATTCTGGATCGCCGCTTGTGCTTAATAATCTGACATCTTCCACGGTGCCGTCCTCCCGGATTAAAAAAATAACTGATAATTCGGGTTTCGCAACCTGTGATAGTTCTGTTAATGGCGGAAGCGGTGATAAATGAATCACCGATGGCGCTGCCGGTGTCTCAACCCGTTCGGGAAAGGGAGCGCATCCCAGCATCAATAGTATAAGTATAATAATCCGGTTGTGCATAGTCGTAATGATTAATGGTTCACATCATCGGTATTCTGTAAATCCAAATACCGTACAGCAATGTAGGTATTTTCTTATATTCACTATTCTAAAGAACGTTACCCCGACAATCAATTTAAACACAACACCGAAATCAAAATACGCAATACGATTTATTAATAGCGCATAAATTCGACCTTAATGTCGGGGTAACGTCCCCACAGACCATATCCGGTAATGATATTATTTCAAAGTTTAATCACCACATAAAATTGGATGGAACACTAATAACACTGAAAAAAATGTTGATCACTGATAAGATTTGTCAGTTGAAAAATCTGTGAAAATCATTTGCATCTGTGTCATCAGTGTTCCGGTTCTTTGTAATTACGGTATTGTATATATATCCGACAGATCATTTTCGAAAACTATCAATGGGTGATTTCTGAACTCGATAAAATCATCAGCACTTGGATGACCGGGGTACGGTGTATAGTAATGATTCTGCCGGTCGGTGGCATTATTTGAATTTCGCCACACAAGTACATACGCTATTCTCCGGGTTGTCGAATCGTGATCAAGTGCATGAAGCAATGTACCCGTCCACCACTGCGGATCGGGGATGGTTTCATAGCCGGTTTCCGTTATTGCCGGGATTTTATTTCGCGCTTCGGCGAAGTTTACAATCGTTCGAATCCGGTTAGTAAAACGTTCGAGTTGGTACGGTTGACGTACACTGCCGTAATCGTCGAATCCAATAATATCAACATAGTCGTCGCCGGGATACCGATTAAAATATGTTTCCTCCGAATCCGCGGCGTTGCCGGCAGGGGAATACGCCCAGAGGAGATTATGAACACCTTTTTCATCCCGCAGGTATTCGACGGTAAATCGCCATAACTTTTTATATTCTTCAGGTGTACAGTGATCGGCACCCCACCAGAACCAGCTTCCGGTGTTTTCATGATACGGTCTGAAGATTACCGGTATAAGATGTTCGTTCTCTGTTCCGGGGAAAGCGACAAGGCTATTTGCAAATTCAACAAATGTATCCAGCCAATTCTTGAAATTTTCGTGAAGTTCTCCGTCGTGAAGTATTTTTGTTACTGCATGATGATCATCTTCGACATTCCACGCATCGCCTCCTGTAGCAGGATTGTTCATGTGCCAGCTTATAGTTATAACTCCACCGCGTTCGTAACCTTCGCGAATCCATCCCCGCATTTGATCGAAGTTTACGTTATCCAGATTTTCCGATGCACCGAGTTCAATATCGCCGATCTCCCAGCCATAAACCCCAGGATACGAGCCGGTAACTTCGAATACATCTGATCGACCCGGTTCATCGTTGCGCCAGTGTACACCGTAAGCAAGTGCATCCTGGTGACCGAAGAGGGTGTGGTTATGACGGATGTGGTCGAGGTTCATAAATAATGCACGGGTTTGTGTCGTTGCGTTTGGATCCACGAGTGAGACATCTCTATCCAATGGCGATGGTTTGTTTTCGCACTGCGAGAATAAAAACAGAATAATCAATAATGCCGGTAATAAAAACCATTTTAGTTTCATGGTATCTCTATCAATTCAACTCCATTAGCTTATGTTTAAAAAATCGCCCCTGTCGGGACGGGGTAAAATACCAGTCTCTAATAAGCTGCGGTGACCAAAGCGGATCGAATACCCATACAGTCCACGATATCCCTTTTTTATTAAAGTAATCGATAATGGCTTCGCCGTATGTTTCATCGCCGATGACGGGTATGTGTGCGCCTAATTCATCCTCTCCCATGAAACCGAACTCGGTTGCAAACACCGGATACATATCGGCGGCAAACCCGAAATCCTCTTCCCATTTTTCTTCCCATGGCGGTTCACGTTTCTGAGGATAGGGATGCGCCACATAAGCGACGCCGGGAATATCAATCGGGTTATCTTTTATGTGGCGGAGTTCATATGCCCAGTCGAAACCGGCAACGAGGGGAATAACTTTATCGTCATGAGAATAAATGATGTGAATTATCTCCTCGATAAATTCTTTATACTGATCCCAGCTCATCCTTCCAAGACGACCGTTGTAGTCGGTCGGTTCATTGAACAGTTCATAAAAAGCAACAACCGGGTTACCGGCATAGCGCTCAGCGATTGTTCTCCAGAACTGGAACGTTTCCGCACGTGACGTATTGTAAAGTTCGCGGAAAAATACTTCGGTTATCGGATTACCTATCGTATGCCAGTCGATGATTACATACATGCCGAGTTCACCCGCCCATTTAATTCCCTTATCTAAAAGTTTCAGATAATTTTCCTCGCCTCTTTCCCGCCATCTTTGAGGGTGGACAGGAATCCGGACGACATTACAGTTCCAGTCCTTCGCCGTCCGGAAGTATCGCTTGTTCCATTGAGTTGCCTCAGCCAACCGGTCGGGATCGGGAAACGATACACCTCGCAGGATTACGGTATTTCCATCTTCATCGACGAACCTGTTTCCTTCGACACTGAGGAAGGGAAGGGGGTTGTTTTGTGCATTAGCATAAATATTTATAGAGTAAAATAGAATCAAAACAATAAGGGATCTAAAAATAGATTTATATTTCATGTTTTCTCCGGAATTTATTTTAAGTAGAGCATTTTCAGTATTGATGAAAAATCTTTGGTCTCAATACGGTAGAAATATACACCGCTTGCGAGATAACTTGCATTAAATAGAACCGAATGTTGTCCCGCCTGGTTTTTCTCATTAACGAGTATTGCAACCTGTCGTCCCATTACATCATAAACTGAGAGCTTTACGTGGGATGATGTACCCAGACCGTAAGTAATAGTCGTCTGCGGATTAAATGGGTTTGGATAGTTCTGCTTCAGATTAAATGAATATGCTATATTATCGCGATTATTAACTTCCACAATATTATCACCGCGTATTTCAATATAATCGAAGTCCATCCAACCCCATAATCCTTCTATTTTAATTGTATTGATTCCGCTTATGAGTTCGACGTTCATTTCGTGCGTGAGCCAGGTGTCCAATTCACCGGTGAACATAACTTCTTCGTATATTTCATCATTCACATGGATATGTTGACCCTTCGGGTCGTCAAAAGAAAGACGGTAGCGAATCCATAAGAAATACAACCCCCCTTGATAAACTTCTATATCATTCCAGGTGAGACTCGAACCGGTTGCGTCCTGCATTCGTACATATTTACCGCCGTTTGCATCCGGATCGTTTAATATCTCGGTTGAACCTGAAAGTGTCGCCGCTTCGGCTTCAAGACGGATACTCTGGAGTTCCGGATTTATGTGTATCTCACGAGGGAATGAGTGAATCTGAAAAAATTGATCAACAGCAACAGCCGATAATGTATAATTCCCTTCTTCGGGATTTTCCCATATAAACACATAAGAATCTTCAGTGCTTGTACCGACATGATTATCGTCGATATAAAAATCTATGTGAGATATATCGTATGTACCCGGTTGGACATCTGCTTCAATTACAACCGGCTGGTGTGTTTCCAGAAAATCGTCATCATCAGGTGATACAAGCGTAATTTTAGGCGGCTGCACATTGGATTTCAGTCCGTACACTTCAAGTTCATATATTGAGAATCCCCATTGAGTTGCGCGTACAAGTCCATGCATGCGCACAAATCTGGTATCCAGCGGCGGATCAAAAGCAAGTGTATCGATACCACCCTGACCGTTTCGTTCTTCGTACATGGTTTCCCAGTTAACTCCGTCGAATGAAAAATCGATATTATACGATTCGCCGTACGCTGCTTCCCAGTGAATAACAACTTCATGCACTGCAAACGATGCTTCGAGATCGATAAATATCCATTCGTCATCCTGCCATTTACTGCTCCAGCGGGTATTGAGATTACCGTTGTTGATATGATGGGCAGGAAGATTTTCTCCGGCAACCTCATCCTGTACGCTCGAAGCGTAAACAGGTTTTTGAAATGCACGATTTACTTGCATTGGATCAAGAACCGTTACGGTTACTTCCCACTCTTTTGTATTGCCATCTGCGTCTTCGGCAAAGAGAATGTATGTTGTAGTTTCATGCGGACTTACATCGAGGGAGTCATCCGGATCGACCGGTTCGCCGTTTAGCGTAACCAATACGGGTTTACCCCGAATCGACCATGAAAGAGTACTTGTCCCGCCTTCTTCAATGCCTTCGGGAAAAGCGGAGAAACGTCCACGCAATCCGGGAAATTCAAGGATGACATCATCAGGATATTTCGTGCTCATTGTTTCCATGTTTACCAGCATTCGAGGCCAACTCAACGTCCCATCAACTCCGTCGAGGTTGGTGCGGTTTGCCCACCAATCAAACCACTGCCATCCCAGTGCGCCGGCGTATCCCTGTTCATAAAGTGTTTCGTATAGATCCTCCCAATTTACGCCATAGATACCATCCGGATCGCCGTCCTGCCGGGGATCGCTGAGATAAAACTCTGCTATTACGATTGGTTTATCAAGATTCCAGTGTGAGGCATTGTGATGAAACGGTGATTGAGATGTGGGGAAATGTTTATAGTAATGAACCGAATAGAAATCGAGGATACCGTCTTCATCACCGCCTGTATCGATGAGACGTTCATCCTTATACCAATTATAAAACGTACCGATATCGCTTGAAGCCCGAATATTCCACGATCCGTTAGTTACAAATGTATTGGGATCAGTGCGGCGTATCGCACCCGCAGTCCGGTTAATAAACCACTGCACATCTGTCATATTAACCCGATGGGGAGTCCATCCATACTGTGTGGTCATTCCCTCAGGTTCATTGAAAATTTCCCATGCAGCGATTGCGGGATGTCCTTTCAGAGAATCGACCATCGGGATAAGGGCATTGTCGATATATGCCTGGAGCTTATCCGCATCGGTTAACAAATCCCGATTGAGTTGTATTTGTCGTGATGATAGTCCTGCTTGCAGCATGTCGAAGCTCCACAGGCATAGCTTTAAACTTACGTCATAGAAATATGCAAGATCCAGAATATCGCGAAGATCATCTATTGCCCCTCCGCCCGGACCGACTACTGTATTACCATTCCATTCGGGGGTACTTACTCCGTTAGTATGCAGCCAGATTCGCATCATATTACCACCGTGTTCGTTTACTTCCCGGAAGATTTCTTCAAACACATCCAGCCGCGTATTACCGGATCCTATATCCCTGGCAAAGTTTATCCAGGCTATGTTTCCACCGCTCGCAAATAATTCCTGGTCGCCGATGGTGATGCGGTCGGGTGGTTGGGCGTATGCATAGTGAAAAGGAAGGATTATAAGTGTTAATAAAAAAATTATGATTACCATATTCATAATAGAAATTTCCTTTTCCAATCCGGTTATTTATTATTCCGGAAATATTCAATTGCACCGATTATGTAGACCAGCGGGGCGTTCCAGTTAATGGTAACCTCGTTTGTTGTGTAACTGCACCAATCATCGCGATACGATAATGCCGGCAAAGTAGATGGATACCACGAGCACTGGTCCTGATGACCGGCATACGGTCCGCCCACCAGAAAACCCGGGACGGGTTCTATGTTTCGCTCATCGGCGGCAGATGCACGATGATGCGGGTGCATTGGTGTAGAGCTGCCAAAGCCGGTTACGAAAGAGTATCCCGTTGCATTGCGACCTAATAAATAATCGAGATTTGCCTGTGCGGTATTGAGATACGATTCGTCTTTTGTTAATCGATATGCCTGCAGCAGCATCACAGAATGATTTCCCGCCATACCGTTGCTTCCCCACACAAAATCGTCATCATTATATAAACCCATGCTTATGTTATACGCTGAAGTGTTATATTCTTCCAGCAGTTCATTACCCTGATCGATTATGCGTTGTTCAATAAGTTCTATATCGGCAGCATCAGTTAAGTTATCACGATGATGCAGCAGTGATACCCAGGCAAGGGGGCGAACGTATTGCCAGACCGGTATACCGACATCAATTTCATGAAAGTTGCGGGCATTCCAGTATTCGTCATTGCCGGTTGTAATATAGAGTTCCGCAGCAGCCCAATCGAACTCATCGCTGAAGTCATCATCGCCGTATTGACCGGTGCGTACATCGGGTGGTTGTACATAATATATTTCGGGATTCTCAACTGCCCACTCCCATGCATACTCTGCCGCTTCCAGGGCGGCTTGTGCAAATTCGGGATCATATTTTTCATAAACCCGTGCTGCGGTTGCCATAACCGCAGCAAAGTTTAACGTTGCACCGGTTGATTTCATCACAACATATCGGTCGGCGGTTACTTCGTGCGGCATCATTATAGTTTGAAACTGAAGATGTGTAAGTTTATGGTATACCCCACCATCGTTCGGATCCTGCATCGTTAACATCCAGTTGAGGTTCCAACGGGCTTCGTCAAGTATATCGGAAATCTGGTTTGCCGACTCGGGAATGTTCAGGTATAAATCGTTGTAATATTCGGGAAAGTGTTCATACGCAGCAAGCAGGGTGTAGGTGCTGATTCCTGAATTGACAATGTATTTATTAAAATCGCCGGCATCGTACCATCCCTTTGGCGATGAGATTACATAACCTGCGGGTCGTTCCGGTGTAGCAGCGGATTCATGAACATACACAACAGTATCGGGATGACCTGCAGGACGATGCCACTTACCGGCATGTATCTTTTTTAAATCAATCGAAGCTCGATTATAATAGTACGCACGCAGAGCAGCTTTGTGCAGGTTCCGGTGCACTTTATCTTCTATTTTGAAATTATATGAGATTCCGACAGTGGGGTGAAGGACGTAGTATTTCCCCGGTGTGGTAAAATCTGTGAAATCTGCTATCATTACCGTCTCTCCTGAATGAATCCACACAGAGGTATTTTTAACTTCACCTGTATAAACTACTTCATCGGTAATTGCATCGATAATATAAAATTCCCCTTCATCACTGCCGGGGATAATTGCGATTTTTGGTGAATCCGGATAAAATCCGATTTGATTTACTTTAATTGGTTTCTGTGAATAAAGAGATAAATTTATCAAGCCGCATACTAAAACAAATGTTAATATTCTAATCATGGCTATGCTATCTTACTTATGACTGCGTTAATTGATTTGCTATGGGAGTTCTGATTGAAATTGTAATTCAATATCACCCCGGTACAGTTCAAATAAAATCGTTATTTCACTTAGCGTTGACCCGCCCGGATATCGCCGGGCGCCGGGTGGTTCATCGGGTGTTGGTGCCTTGTCACTGAGCGCAAAGAAACTCCATATACCGTTGGTTATTTGAACCTCAGGATCGGTACGGCGTATTGCACCTGCGGTGAGGTTTATAAACTTTTGTATATAATGCATCGGGATATGTTTGGTAAATTCCCATCCGAACTCAAAGCTCATGCCTT